>CAMLFK010000094.1 GCA_946479255.1 uncultured Oxalobacteraceae bacterium | reverse complement strand
TGGAAATCGACGGCAAGAGCCAGCAAGTCCTGCTGCGCGACTTCCAGATGCACGCTTACAAACAACTGGTCCTGCACGCTGACTTCCAGCGCGTCGACGCCAACAGCAAAGTGCACAAGAAGATCGCCCTGCACTTCGTGAACGCCGACGTGTCGCCAGCAGTCAAGCTGCATGGCGCGACCGTATCGCACGTGCTGCAGGAACTGGAAGTATCGTGCAACCCGGCCGACCTGCCAGAGTTCATCACCGTTGACCTGTCGAACATCGACGTCGGCCACTCGATCCACGTGAACGACCTGTCCCTGCCAGCCGGCGTGACCGCAATCACCCACGGTACCAACAAGACTGTTGCTACCGCCGCTGTGCCAGCTGGCCAGGTTTCGGCTGAAGCATCGGCAGAAGCCGCTCCAGCAGCACCAGCCAAAAAAGGCAAGAAGTAAATAGTGCCGCCGCCGGAACTCGCGTTCCGGCCGCTGCTTTCGAAAAACCCGCCTGGGGCAACCCGGCGGGTTTTTTAACGTCGCTATGCCCGCAAAGATCTGAGTGAGAAGCCATGAAATTATCGACTGTGTTCCGTCCTTCGAACATGCAGCTGATCGTGAGCCTTGTGGCGATTCTGTCGACCACTTTGCTCTGCCTGCTAGCCGATTGGTCAGCCGGCCGCCGTCACGCGCTCGATTTCGCCTATCACTTTAACGCGAAGGCCATTGAAGAGGCGCTGAACATGAAGGTATCGTTGCCGATTGTCGTTCTCTCGATGAGTATCGGCTTGCTGGCGGCATTGCTTGCCGCGGGCACGCCCAACGACCGACGGCCTGAAGTGCGACAGGCTGTTCTCAAGCCGGTGCCGTTCGATGACTATCCTGCAAATTTTCGGCAGGACCAGTGGCTCAACACGCCCACCGGTGTCAGCTGCATGCTGGCGCTGATGGATGCTGCCTGCGCCAAAGCAGGTGCAACCATCACCGCCACGGTGGCCGGCGCTAATCTTTACTGGCTGATGAGGGGAATGAGTAACTTTTGGCTCACTTTGGCTTCTCTGGTGCTCGTCTATATGCTGTGTGTCTTTCCGGCGTTGGTACGTTACCTGATCGCGCGCGAGCGCAGCTAGCCGGATCGCTGCCCATCTGCCGTATATACTACGCATCAATTTCACAATCTTATCTATTTCGCATATGCCCATTCGCCTGATCGTCGGCCTCGGCAATCCCGGTCCTGAATACGAGCTGACCCGTCACAACGCCGGTTTCTGGCTGGTTGACAACCTTGCCAACAGCCTGCCCGGCTGCCGCCTGCAGCGCGAGTCGCGCTTTAACGCACTGGTCGCCAAGACCTCCTTTGCCGGCCAGGAAGTCTGGCTGCTGGAGCCGCAGACCTATATGAACCGTTCCGGCCAGTCGGTCGGCGCGCTGGCGCGCTTCTATAAAATCAATCCGGATGAAGTGCTGGTGGTGCATGACGAACTCGATATCGCACCCGGCGTGGCCAAGCTGAAAAAGGGCGGCTCCTCGGGCGGCCATAACGGCTTAAAAGACATCACCTCGGCGCTCGGCACCCAGGATTACTGGCGCCTGCGCCTGGGCATCGGCCATCCGCGCACGGTCGGTTCCTTGCAGCCGGTGGCCGACTTCGTGCTGCACCGTCCGCGCAAGGAAGAGCAGCAGCTGATCGAGGAATCGATCGACAAGAGCCTGCGGGTGCTGCCGCTGACGGTCGAAGGCAAGTTCGATATCGCCACCATGCAGTTGCATACGCCTTGAAGTATGTGCTGGCGCTGCTGCTCGCGCTCCATTCCATCGAGCCCGCCGCCGCCCAGGCTGCGCTGCGCTGCACAGTGCTGGCCGACGCCGCCAGCGGCAGGCTGCTGAAACAGGAAGGCCGCTGCGGCGAGCGCGTCACCTCCGGCTCCACCTTCAAGATCGCCATCAGCCTGATGGGCTACGACAGCGGCATCCTGCAGGACGAGCATGCGCCCACGCTGCCGTTCAAGGAAGGCTATGTGGACTGGAATCCGGCCTGGCGCGCGCCGATTGACCCGGCCGCCTGGATGAAGCTGTCGGTAGTCTGGTATTCGCAGTACGTGACCAGCAAACTTGGCGCGGCGAAGTTCCAGCGGTATGTCGACCGTTTCGAGTTCGGCAACCGTGACGTGCGTGGCGACGCCGGCAAGGACAACGGCCTGACCAACTCGTGGATCGGCTCGTCGCTGAAGATATCGCCGCTTGAGCAGGTGGCTTTCCTCAGGCGTCTGGTGAAGCGCCAGCTGCCCGTCTCCGCGCATGCGTACGATATGACCGCGCGCCTGACGAAGATCGAGACTTTGCCGAACGGCTGGGAACTGCACGGCAAGACCGGCACAGGCTTTCCCAAGCTGGCCAATGGCAGCAGCGACTATGACCACGGCTACGGCTGGTTCGTCGGCTGGGCCACCAAGGGAGCGCGCGCGATCGTGTTCGCGCGCCTGGTCCAGGACGAGAAAGAGCAAGCGAACGAGCAAGACCCGCCCGCCGGGCTGCGGGTCAGGGCGGCTTTCGTGCGCGAGGCGCCGGCCTTGCTTGACGCGCTTTAGAGCGCTGTGGCCAGGCGGATGGTGATCGGTGATTCCATAGGAAGACGCAGCTATACGCATTTTCTTTTTTCAGTGGCGTCGATTCTGGCCGGCCCCACACTTCGTATGGTTATAAACCGTCCATATGGAGAAACTGAAAAATGAGCGAGAACGATAAAGTCAAAGGCCCGGCTTCCTATTTTCCATCCATCGAGAAGAAATACGGCCAGCCTGTGGCGCATTGGTTCGGCCTGATCGAATCGAAGGGCGGCATCAAGCACATGGAACTGGTTAACTGGCTGAAGGCTGAGCACAGCCTTGGCCACGGTCACGCCAATGCCCTGGTTGCATACCACCTGGCGCGCCAGGCGAAGTAAAGCCGGGTGGCGCCTCGCTTATTGCTGAGGTGCAGGCGCCGGCAGGGGCAGCGCGGCCAAGCGCTCGCGGGCACGCTTCACGTCGATCAAGCGGGGCAGGGGATGGCCGGCGGGGATGCCGGCCCATAGGCGTCGGCATTGCAGCGCTACCGACTCGGTGTCGCTCGCTTGCAGCTTCTCGCAAGCGGCAACGCCTCGGGGATCGGCCGGCAAGTCGGACGGCACGATGGGGTAGAGCTTCAGGACGGGACGGGTGGCCGCGGGTTCCTGCGCTGCCGCGTACTGGCACAGTAAGGCGGCCGTGCAGGCGGCTGCAAAACGGATCAGCTGCGCCATGGAAGGGTCCTTGGTTCTCGTTGACGATGTTTGAGGCTGGCAATGTTGGCACTCTACCATTGTTCTCATTGCCAGCGGCATCTGTCGTGGACCTTCGGGCGAGGCTTACTTGGCGACGGCCTTGCGGAAGTCGGCATCGTCCAGCAGCACGCCCACCAGCTTGCGGTACATGGCTTCGTACTGTTGGGCTGCGGCGGGGATCGCAATGGAGCCGATAAAGGACGAGTCCCACGAGCTATTGACAGTCAGTTCACGGTCGAACTTCACGTTGCCGCTACGGGTGACGACAAAGCGCGCGCCCAGTTCGCCGGTGCCGGTGCCCATGGCCGGGTCCACCTTCGAGCGGGTGAGCGTGCCGCTGATGACGGTGGCTGATGCCGCGTCGTACAGGCCGGCAGCCTGCAGTTCCACCTTCAGCGTTTCGGCCAGGTATTTGGCGAACGAGCCTTCGATCGGCGACTTGACGGAATTAGCGCCGCGTAAGCTGACGCCGGTGTCGAGGTCCGCCTTGGCGGGATCGATCTTGAAGGCGCCCACGGCCGCCGGGGCGATTTGCGTGCCGCGCAGCTTGACGGTGTTTTCGATGGCCGGTTTGGGCTGGCTCATCTGCAATTGCGCGCAGCCGGTGAGCTGAGCTGAGCCGATGATTGCGGCGCCGATCAGGCAGATACGAAACAGTTTCTTCATCATCATTCCTAGGTTGAAGTGCTAAGCTTAGAAAGCGGGGTTGACCGACAGGTCGCGCAGGGCATTGCTGAGCACCTGGCGCGACATGGTGCGCATGGCTTCCTCAGGGCTGGCCGCCTTGACGGCATGGGCCGGCGCGCTGGCGTTGCCGATGGTGGTATGAATCGCGTGGCGCGCGGTGGCAATCACCGCTGCCGTCTTGCCTGGTGCCAGATAGCTGACCTGGCAAATATAGCCGTCGGTAACGGCACTGCCGGCCAGGCCGAAGGTCAGGCCGGTGACGAAACCCTGGGCAGCGGCGTCCTTGGTAATCGGCACGTTGTTCAGTGAAATGCTCAGCATGGCGGTTTCCGGCGACACGGCCGGCTGTACCTCGCTGAAGAGCCCGCTTTCCTTGACCTGCGCAAGAATGCCATCCTTGAAGAAATCGGTGGCGCGGGCGTTCGGGGCGCTGTTGGTCTGGAATTCGAAGCTCAGCGCGACCGGCTTGGCTTGCGCAGGCTTGCGCAGCTCGGCGACCGGCACTTCCTTGGTGGCAGTGTCGACATACATGATCGAGCCACAACCGGTCAGCAGTGCGGCGCCGGCGACCATGGCCAGCGCGCCGGCCCGGCGCAGGGTAAAGGGGAAGACGGTGCGGAACGGCATAGTTTCCTTCATAAAATGGCAATGATGAAGAGGCTTTAATATTTCCTAGGATAAATACTCTAGCGACCCCTAGTGTTGATAGCAAGCATTATTTATACATCTTCCGTGGCGGATACGACGCCAATAGAAGCGATCGGTATGGTCACTATTGGTAGCAAGTGCGCAGTTTGCCGGGCCAGGGGACGGGGATAATTGCGGCTGTCCGGCCAGCGTCGGGTTACAATGTGCGGTTTCGGGCCGCCTCTGCTGTATGTCTTGCTCTCGCGCCCTCGTCTATCGAATTAGAAAGTCTTCCCATGAGTCTCAAATGCGGCATCGTCGGCCTGCCTAACGTCGGCAAGTCCACTCTTTTCAACGCGCTGACCAAAGCCGGCATCCCGGCCGAGAACTATCCGTTCTGCACCATTGAGCCGAACGTCGGTGTGGTCGAAGTGCCGGATCCGCGCATGGCCGCGCTGGCCGCGATCGTCAAGCCTGAACGCATGGTCAACGCCATCGTCGAATTCGTCGACATCGCCGGCCTGGTGGCGGGCGCCTCGAAGGGCGAGGGCCTGGGCAACCAGTTCCTGTCGCACATCCGCGAGACGGACGCGATCGTCAACGTGGTGCGCTGCTTCGAAGACGACAACGTGATCCACGTGGCCGGCAAGATCAGCCCGCTGGACGACATCGAAGTGATCCAGACCGAGCTGGCGCTGGCCGACATGGGCACCGTCGAGAAAGCCATCCACCGCGAGCAAAAGAAAGCCCGCTCGGGCGACAAGGACGCAGCCAAGCTGGTCGCGCTGCTCGAACGCATCATGCCCTTCCTGAACGACGCCAAGCCGGTGCGCGCCATGGGCCTGGATGCCGACGAGATGGAAATCATCAAGCCGCTGTGCCTGATCACCGCCAAGCCGGCCATGTACGTGGCTAACGTGTCTGACACGGGCTTTACCAACAACCCGCTGCTGGACCAGTTGACCGAATACGCCAAGAGCCAGAACGCGCCGATCGTGTCGATCTGCGCGGCCATCGAGTCCGAGATTTCCGACCTGGAAGACGAAGACAAGACCGCCTTCCTGGCCGACATGGGCATGGAAGAGCCGGGCCTGGACCGCCTGATCCGCGCGGCCTACAAGCTGCTTGGCCTGCAGACCTATTTTACGGCGGGCGTGAAGGAAGTGCGCGCCTGGACCATCCACATCGGCGACACCGCGCCGCAGGCGGCCGGCGTGATCCACACCGACTTCGAACGCGGCTTCATCCGCGCCCAGACCATTGCCTATGACGATTACATCGCCCTGAAGGGTGAAGCGGGTGCCAAGGATGCCGGCAAGATGCGCGCCGAGGGCAAGGAATACGTGGTCAAGGATGGTGATGTGCTGAACTTCCTGTTCAACGTTTAATCACTGTCCTGAATTTTTGGATGGCCTCGTTTTGCGAGGCCTTTTTTAATAGTGCCCTTTTGAATTCGGAAGGGGCCAGGTGGATGGCATCGCTGGAGTACATCAACTTCAATCCTTTGCGCGAAGTTGTCGTAGGTGAGGAAATAGTCTGGGAGCGCGACAGCCTTGCCCGTGGTATCGAACGTCTACCTCAAATTTATTGGAATGGCGCGCCAGATTAGGCAGAAGCCAACCGTTGGGCGCTGGCGAAAATCACCGAACATCGCGTTGATCTCGCCACTGCAAAGGGCCTGATGAAGCACCTGCGCGCATATGCGTGCTTTTTGGAAGCCCATGGACTGGAATGGCGCCACTTCCCAACTCGACTTGCCGAGCGTGCTGTAGTCCGATTTCGTGGCGATCTAATCCAGCAGATCAACCGCGGAAGTCTCGCCTCAAGCACTGCGCGGTCACGCAACGTATCGCTATCAGTCCCATTTTCGTCTCCTTGTCGTCGTTGAAAATATGGGTTTTCACTTCACGCCATATATAAATTCAATTGTCGCGAAATGAATAGCCATAGTAGATTTTGATTATGTTGCATTCTTGATATAGGCAAATCGTGTGAGCGCCTATTCATTAAACAGCACAATAAAGATATCCGCTGGCCGCCCAATCTACCGGACTTAGCAGAATCTGACCTCTGCATGGCTTCTGGGTCATCGATCTGTGTGGCTTCGGCTGCTTGGGACGTAATTTGGATGCGTCCGGTCTGTGTCGGTACGTGGCACTCGGGATGAGGTCCATGAACTGCTGGAGCTGTTGCGCGACGGCATTGCCAAACAGTAGAGCCGGCAGCAGTGGTTTGATGGCCGAGTGGCAACCAGCGGCATGGATAGCCGCGCTTCATGAGCAGCAGGTCGCCCGGGCCAAGCCGGTCGAGATGCTCGAAGAGCATCTGACGCTCATTCTCGTGGACGCTATGCAGCGAGGCGGCCAGCATCAGTTCAGCGCCGGGCAGGACCAGGCCGAAGGCGATTTGCTCGGCGCTGGCGGAGTTGGCCAGAGTGCTGGCGCGCAGGCCGCAGCGCAAGGTCGAAGCGTCGGCCGCAACCAGGCGCAGGCCATGCCAGCGCGGCACGAACCCGGCGTCATCGGAGCGCGCGACCAAATTGATGGCAGTGCCATGTTTTTGCTTGTAGTGCGCTTAAGTCCCGTAGATTGGATCCTGCCCCCTCCCCACGTTTGCCGCGCTGGACTCATGGCGTACTCCGCTGCCACTTGCATTCCCTGCATAGGGCTTTGCATTTTCTGCACAGCGAAAGAAATTGGACTGCAAGAGTAAAAGCTACCCCGCATGCAGCCGTATTCTCGGGATCTGGACAGGCTTGCGCCAGCGCCATCGGCGGCGACTTGCCCGCTCCAGGCTGCTCCTGCGGAGCACTCTCCCGACTCAACCCACAACATCGCCAGTCACCTGGCCCTTGATCATGAGATTGAAGAAGACCCTATTCGCTTGCACTCTGGCGCTTGCCACACTCAACCCAAGCTTCGCGCAGGACGCTGCGGGCCACCCCGACTGGCCGGGCCTCGGCCAACTGTTCGCAGGCACGAACTATCAGCCCGTGGACCGCAGCCTGGAACAAGTCAAGCGCGACGTTGCCCTAATGAAACAATCCGGCTTCAAGGTTGTGCGCATGGGTGATCTGGCGTGGGACTACTTCGAGCCGGAGGAAGGGAAGTTCGATTTCAAGCACTTCGACGCCGTGATGGACGTGGTACATGCCGCTGGCATCAAGGTTGTCCTTGACATCCCTGCACTGCCGGCGCCGATGTGGCTGCACCACAAGTACCCGGGCGTCGACATCGTCAACCAGGCCGGCACCCGCCTGGCGCCGGCCGAACGCTATATGGACAACAACGCGGACCCAAGCTACCGCCGCTTGGCCGTCCGCATGGCCGACACGCTGACCAAGCGCTACGCCAAGCACCCGGCGCTGCTCGCCGTGGGCTACACCAATGAGATCGGTAACAGCTTCATGTCGTACTCCGAGGCTGACCGCAAACGCTTCGTAGAATGGCTGAAGAAACGCTACGGCAGTATCGAGTCACTGAACAAGGCATGGGCGACGCAGCGCTGGTCCCGCCGCATCGGCAAGTGGGACGAGGTTCGCCTGCCGTATGCCGACGGCCCCGGCCCGGCCGAGCGCTACCTCGACCTGCGGCGCTTCTGGTCCGACATGACCCTCGCCACGCTGGACGACCTGGAAGCCGTGCGCCGGAAGAACACGCCCAACAAACCCGTGCTGTCCAACTATTGGGACTGGGCCGGCCGCAAGGGCTTCGACTACCTGGGCAGCTACCGCCGTCACACCACCTACGGCGCCATGGGCTTTTATGCAGGCAACGCCCTTCAGGGCGGCTGGCAGGCGGCGCTGATCAAAGGCGGCATGACGTCGCCGACCTGGTTCAACGAGTTCACCGCTGGCGGCCCGGGCTCCTACGGCAGCAAGGGCTGGTCGCGCATGTGGGCCCACTTCGTGCTGCTGATGGGTGGCCAGGCCTCGCTGGCCTGGACTTTCAACAGTCACCTGGGCGGCGAAGAACAGGCACTGATGGGCTTGATCGACCATGACGAGCGGCCCTCATGGAAGCTGGGCGAATGGGCCCAGATCGCCAGCGACTACGCCAAGCTCGAAAAGCTCGGCTTCCCGCGTCGTGTCGAACCCAAAGTGGCGATCGCCTATTCGTTCGAGAACGAGGCAGCCCACAGCGCTAACGGTCCAAGCAATAGTTCGCGCGCCTACCTGAAGACCTCCTACTCGAAGCAAGCCGAAGGCGCCTTCGAGCCACTGCTGAAGGATAACATCGATGTTGCCGTCATCAAGCTTTCGTATGAGGACCTGAGCCGCTACCGCCTCATCATCCTGCCCGGCATGTACCTGCTGGACAAGGCCTCGACCGAGGCCGTGCGCAAGTATGTCGCCGACGGCGGCACGGTCATCATGACGGCACAATCGGCCAAGGTGGACGACAACAACCAGTGGTTCGGCACGCCCAAGCCGGGCCGCCTGACCGACGTGTTCGGCTTGCGCACCAATGAGTTTTACAACTGGACCGGCACGCTGAACATCGGCAACGAGGAAATCAAGAGCACAATCGAGCACTTCGAGGTGCTGGAACCTTCCACCGCCGAAGTGCTGAGCCGCTTCAGCAACTTCGAAGGCAAGCCGCCCGCGCTTACCGTCAACCGCTTCGGCAAGGGCCGGGCCTACTACCTCGCCACGCCGGCCCAGCCGCAGATCATGCAGCCGCTGCTGCGCCAGTTGTACGCCGAACTCGGTATCGAGCCTGGCCCGACGACCCCGAAAGGCGTGTTCGCACGCGTCGTCGAAGGCCGCGTGCTCTACGTCAATACCAACTGGCAGCCGGTCGACGTCCCTATCAATGGCGTGATGAAGGGCGTGCTCGGCGGCCAGCGCTGGGACAAGACCCTGAAGCTGGGGGCCCTCGGCGTGGAACTGCTCGAGCGCCAGGACTAAGGCAGTAGTAGGGCCTGCCGGATGTGGGGGCCCGCGTCGCCCAGCAGGATCGTTGCGACGGTCCGGCCATGGCGGCGCGCGCCCACCAGAGGTATCGCTTGCATGAAGCAACTTGGTGCGGGACAATTACGCCAATATAACGGGCGTCCCCTGACCCGACCAGCAGCAGGATAATGCAAGCATTTTATAAAAAGGCGCTTTTCGCGCTCCTTCTGCTGATCGTGATGGACGCGTTAGTTGCGGGGTTTTGCATCTCGCAAAGCTATCTGTCCCTCTCTGTTCTTGGCACCCAAACGAATGACACTCGCTGGCGTTACATCGGCAACACGTATGTCACGCATGGCGGAACGTCATCCGTCCGCATCCAGCATCCCGTCGGGGAGCGGCTGCGCTACGTCTTCAAGGTGACCGACTCGGCCTTCGCTGCTGCCGAGTTGAGGCTGCATGACAGGCACAACCGCCTGGCCCAGATTGACTGGTCAAAGTACACCTCCGCCACATTCGTGGCCAAATGTGCGCCCGCCAATTCCCTGATATTTGCAGTTCTGACCTTCGATGACAAATTGTCGAGGATGGGCGAATTCGACACGTACCGGATGCCGCAGAGCTTTTTTTCATGCAATACGAAGGGCGTCCCGATCTCGGTGGATCTGACCCGGCTCACCATTCCCGAGTGGTGGTTCAATTTGCACGGCATTCCGATGTCGCTGCAGGACTACCAGCTGACCAAGGTGACGAAAGTCGTGTTCGGATCGAGTATCCAAAGTCCGCGCAACGTTGAATCGTCGGTGGAGATTACCGACCTTTATCTGCATGGGCGCGATTATCGCTATCTGGCAGCGCTGGCAGTCTTTCTGGTGACGGGTGCTGCCGCATTTGCCATCTGGTTTTTCCGGGCGCATTCCCGTGCGCTGGTAGCCAGCCTGGAATTACGGATGAAAACCGACTTGCCGCTCGTCGCGTACCGGCAGTTGGCCCTGGAGCCCTACAAGGACAAGGAAAAGGCCTCGGTGTCACGGTTCATTGCGACGAACTACACCAACCCCGACCTGGATCTGGATGCGGTGGTGGTCGGGACCGGGGTGAATCGAAACAAGATCAACGCTTTTTTGAAAGCGGAACTTGGCATGACGTTTACCGTTTACCTGAACAAGCTAAGGCTGACGGAAGCGGCCAGGCTGCTTGTCGAGAAAAACGAAGCAGCCGTGTCGGAAATTGCCTATTTGGTGGGCTATGGAAGGGTGCCGTATTTCAATAAACTGTTCAAAGAAGAGTATGGGCACCCGCCGAAGGCCTTCCGATCCCTGGCCAAGCAGCAGGCTCACTCCACCGAAGCTTCCCCTCAATCCACCGAAGTTAAAAATTCTCAGCAGTTTTTCTGAGTCATGTTCTTGTGCGGCTACCGCCCAGGGGGGCGGCGGCCAATGAAGATCTCTTTGATCTTCGTTGGCCGTCATGTCCACTTTCCTCGAGCATCTGTTCACCGCTTTCTCGGCGTATCCCCATTCCCCTGACTTCCTCAAACTGGCCCGCCATGGCGATCAGGCCGGCGCCTTTTCACGCCGCCGCAAGCTGCCCTTGCCGGCCCTGGTGGCGGTGCTGATCAGTGGGATGCGCAAGAGCGTCCAAACCGAACTGGACGAATTCTTCGGCCATCTGGAGCAGCAAGTGGCCACTGTGGGCGCGATGGCCTGGCTGTTGAGCCATCCTGTGACAGCACGCGCCGCGGCGCCGGCGCCATTCCGCGTTCAATGCCCCCAGTCGTTGCCAGCGGGGATGCTGCATGGCGCGCCCGATGAGCAGGCCTATCTGAAACCGACGTCCGGCGGCAAAACCATGCGCGGCAAACGCGCGGTTTTCGTGACCCGGTGGACGTTCGACGTGCCGCACGGGTACGAGACCTGGATGTACTGCGGCTACGGCGCGGTCGAGCTGGCGCGGCGCATCCCGGTCACGGCGACGGAATGCACCGTCACCACCGAGTACGAAGGCAAGCAGCGCATGCCGCCGATCTTCGTGTGCAGGTGAGGCGCGTCAGGCCAGCCAGGCACACGAAACCTACCGGTCTCGGACAATGACTGCATGAATTGCCGTCCGTCATTATCCAATTCGTAGATAACGGGGGATAATGACGGAAATGTCGGCTCCCTGGCCTGCGTCAGTGCAGGGGGCGCTATGGACATTGATAGCTTAAAAGGCGAATATATTTGGGTGTAACCATGGACACGCAGGTGTCAGTCGGATTGCGATACAAATCAACGACTTACGGTCGCGTCCATAGTGCATGAATTCTAGGGTGCAGCCACAACGTGTAAGCCACCGGCCGAATACCTTTTCGGCGTACACAAAAAGCCCCGCAGGTCTGCATGACTGCGGGGCTTTTTGTTGCCCACTGCTTCGTATGTAAAAGTGAAGCGGACCCGGTCGAGAACAGATAAACTTGCCGCCTTGATCATGTTGACAAATTTAAGGGGTGGAGAAGCGAGTGCGACGTGATCGTCTCGACCCATCCGGGTTTCACGGACACGCTCGAGAAGCTGGCAGCCAGGACCGCCACCAGCAATCCCTTCATCGAAACGAATGGCTGCCGCAATTACGCCGCAGCATCCCACAAGCGGCTCGACGAGCGCCTGGCCACCGAACGCGGTGCGCCAGTGGCCAGTACCGGGCACGGTCACTAAGCCGGCAGCTTGGTAGCGGCGTATGATGCTTGAATGCGCCGCCTGACTATCCCTCAGCGATTGCTCTGCCTGGCTGCAGCCTTATGGCTGCTGCCGGTCTCCGGCTGCGGGCAAGCCGAGAGCCGGGCTTACCCCGGCTATGCCGAAGGCGACTACGTGCGCCTGGCCTCGCCACTGGCCGGCACCCTGGCGCGTATCGATGTGCGGCGCGGCGACCAGGCCGTCGCCGGTGCCCCGGCTTATGTACTGGAACAGGCCAGCGAAACGGCCGCGCGCGGGGAGGCGCAAAGCCGCGCCGAGCGCGCCGAAGCATTGCTGGCCGACTTGCGCAAGGGTGCACGCAGCGATGAGCTGGCGGCCATCGGCGCCGAACTGCGCGCCGCCCAGGCCGCGCTGGCCCTGTCGCAAACCAACCTTGAACGCAGCCGCAAGCTGGTCCAGCAGGGCTTCATCGCGCCCGCCCAGCTCGATGAGGCGCGCGCCGAGGTGGATGCGGGGCGCGCCCGCGTCGACCAGGTTGCGGCGCGCCTGCGCACGGCCCGCACCAGCGCCAGGAGCGACCAGATCGCGGCGGCTGCGCGCGAGCTCGACGCCGCCCGCGCCCAGCTGGCCCAGGCCCAGTGGCGCGTGGACCAGAAGGTACGCAGCGTGCCGGTCGGCGGCGTGGTCACCGATGTGCTGTACCGGGTCGGAGAATTCGTGCCGGCCGGTTCGCCGATCGTCAGCCTGCTGCCGCCGGCTCACCTGAAGGCGCGCTTCTTCGTGCCCGAAGCGCGGCTCGGCACCATCAAGCTGGGCCAGCCGGTCACGCTTGCCTGCGATGGCTGCGCCGCAACCCTCCGTGCGCGCATCAGCTTCATTGCGCCGGAAGCGGAATTCACCGCCCCGCTCATCTACAGCAACGAGAACCGCGCCAATCTGGTGTTCATGGTAGAGGCGCGCCCTGAAGCAGGCCAGCGCGTCGTCCTGCACCCGGGCCAGCCGCTGACGGTGACGCCGTGACGGCCCTGGCCATCGATGTGCGCGGCCTGTCCAAATCGTTTGGCGCCCGGCTGGTGGTCGACCGGGTCGATATGCAGGTCGAGCGCGGCCGCATCCATGGCTTTTTAGGGCCGAACGGCAGCGGCAAGACCACCACCATCCGCATGCTGTGCGGCCTGCTCACACCCGACGCGGGCGAAGGAAGCTGCCTGGGCTACGACCTGCGCCGTGAGTCCGCGCTGATCAAGCGCCAGGCCGGCTACATGACGCAGAAGTTCGGCCTGTATGAAGACCTCAGCATCGAAGAAAACCTCGACTTCGTGGCGCGCGTTTATGGCGTGGCGCGGCGCCGCGAGCGGGTCGGGCAGACGCTCGAACAACTCGGCCTGGAAAGCCGCCGCGGCCAGCTGGCCGGCGCGCTGTCGGGCGGCTGGAAGCAGCGGCTGGCGCTGGCGGCCTGCCTGATCCACGACCCGCAACTGCTGCTGCTCGACGAGCCCACGGCGGGCGTCGACCCGGCCGCGCGGCGCGAGTTCTGGGACCACATTCACCAGCTGGCGGAGCAGGGCATCACGGTGCTGGTGTCGACCCACTACATGGACGAGGCGGAGCGCTGCCACCAGCTGGCCTACATCGCCTACGGCAAGCTGCTGGCGCGCGGCAGCGTGGACGAGGTGATCGCCTCCACCAGGCTGAAGACCTGGTCGCTCAGCGGCCCCGGTTTGCAGCAGGCCGCGCGCAGCTTGCGCACCTGTGCCGGCATACGCACGGTGGCGCCGTTCGGCAACACGCTGCATGTCAGCGCCGACGATAGCCAGGCCTTCGAGCGCGCGCTGTCGCAGTGCGGCGGCGCGCTGCGCGCCGCGCCGATTGCCCCGAGCCTGGAAGACGTGTTCATCGCCCTGATGCAGCAGGCCGAGGACAATCACGGTGGAGACCCGCGGTGAACTGGGGCCGCGCGCTGGCGGTGCTGCTCAAGGAACTGCGCCAGGTGCGGCGCGACCGCCTCACCTTCATGATGATGGTCGGCATACCGATCATGCAGCTGATCCTGTTCGGCTTTGCCATCAACAGCGATGTGCGCCACTTGCCGCTGGCGGTGCACGACGCCGACCACAGCGTGTTCTCGCGCAGCCTGGTGGCGGGCCTGCAGAATTCGCGCTATTTCGACCTGGTGCAGACGGTTGGCGGCGCGGCGGAGGGCGACGCCCTGCTGGCGCGCGGCGAGGTGCAGTTCGTGCTGCTGGTGCCGGGCGATTTTTCGCGCCGCCTGCTGCGCGGGGAGCGGCCGGCGCTGATGCTGGCGGCCGACGCCACCGATCCGGCGGCTACCGGCAATGCGCTGGCCGTGGTGAACGCGGTGGCTGAACGCGCGATCGGCCGCGAGCTTGCCGGGCCCTTGTCCTCGTTGCGGCCGGCAGAGCCGCCGTTCGAACTGCGCACCCAGCGCCGCTACAATCCGGAAGGCCTGACCCGCTATCACATCGTGCCGGGCCTGATGGGCGTGATCCTCACCATGACAATGGTAATGATGACGGCGCTGGCGATGACCCGCGAGCGCGAACGCGGCACCATGGAAAACCTGTTGGCCACGCCGGTGTCGCCGCTGGAGGTCATGGTCGGCAAGATCGCGCCCTACATCCTGATCGGCTATGTGCAGGTGGCGGTGATCCTGCTGGCGGCCGCGCTGGTGTTCAAGGTTCCCATGCTGGGCAGCCTGTGGCTGTTATCTAGCGTGCTGGTGCTCTTCATCGCCGCCAACCTGGCGATCGGCTTCGCTTTCTCCACCATTGCGCGCAGCCAGATGCAGGCGATGCAGCTGACCTTCTTTTTCTTTCTGCCGTCGATACTGCTGAGCGGCTTCATGTTCCCTTTTCGCGGCATGCCCGGCTGGGCGCAGGCGATCGGCGAAGTGCTGCCGCTGACGCACTTCCTGCGCGTGGTGCGCGGGATTCTATTGAAGGGCAATACGCTGGCCGAGATTGCGCCGCATGCCTGGCCGATGGCGCTGTTCATGCTGGTGGCCGGCGCGCTCGCGCTGCTGCGCTTCCATCGCACCCTGGACTAAAGTAGCTGCGATTGCACGATTTGCCTCGCAGAAACATGAGGCCGGCTGCGCCGGTGGAGGGGGAAACTAAGGCATACTAGCGGTTTATCGTATTGACGACTTGGCAAGAATGGCAATCCTGTCTGAACTGGTGCTGTATCCGATTAAATCCTGCGGCGGCATGTCGGTGCTGCAGGCCACGCTGACCCGGGCCGGCCTTTCGGTCGATGCGGTGTACGACCGCGAATGGATGGTGGTCGACCCGGAGGGGCGCTACCTGACCCAGCGTGAACATCCCCGCATGGCGCTCATCACCCCGCGCCTGAAGGCCGACACGCTGGAGATCCGCGCGCCCGGCATGCTGCGCCTGGAGATTCCGCTCGGACTGCCCGCACCCGAAGACGAGCGTACCCGTACCGTCAGCCTGTGGGACGAGCACTTGCTGGCCTACGACTGCGACGAAGTCACCGCCGCCTGGTTCTCCAATGCGATCGGCACGCCGTGCCGGCTGGTGCGCTTCCACGCCACCGCCACCCGCTTCGCCAGCACCAAATGGACCGGCGGCGCCCTGGCGCCGACCCTGTTCTCGGACGGCTACCCGGTACTGGTCGCCGGCACGGCATCGCTGGCCGACCTGAACCAGAAGCTCCAGGCGGCAGGGCGCGATGCCCTGCCGATGAACCGCTTCCGGCCCAATATCGTGATCGACCAGCTCGCCGCTTTCGAAGAAGATTACGTCGAGACCTTCGTCCTGGGCGCGGCCCTGCTTAAGCCGGTCAAGCCCTGCCCGCGCTGCCCGATCCCGTCGGTCGACCAGGCCACCGGCATCGCCGGCCCCGACCCGCTCGACATTTTGCGCACCTACCGGACCAAGACGGCCTTGGACGGTGCGATATGCTTCGGCATGAACTGCATCGTCACCGAGGGCGAGGGCGAAGTGCTGGTGGTGGGCCAGGAACTTAGCGTGAACCTGGCTTTCTAAGAGGCGTCGATGAGACATTTCGCGCTTTTTCATTTTCAAGCCGTACGAGTTCGCGTAATGTTGGGGTCTTGCTGCAAATCAAAAATATGTCGGGACTGTGGAAAGGTGCGGTATGCATGATTCAGGCGCTTCATCGCGCGATCTGGCTGTCGAAAACGAATCGCTGCGCGCGCGCATGGCGTACCTGCTCGAGCAGGCCGAACGTAACCACGCCATCATGTGCCGGCACCAGGCTTTCGACCTGGAGATTGTCGGCTCGGACAGCTTTCCCAACCTGATCGGCACCATCTTCCGCAGCCTGCCGGTGATCTGCGAACTCGACATCGTCACGCTCAGCCTGGTGGACGAGGGTAGGGACATCCACACCGTCATGGACCAGCTTGGCGTGAACTTTGCCGAGTTTCCCAACCTGCTGTTTGTCGAGTCAGAAAGCGCGCTTGGTTTTGTGCCTGCGCACAACGAATTGTTCACCGGCCCGCCCAAGCCGATGCTCGGGCCGTACCACACGCTGGCGCACCAGGCCTTCTTTCCCAATCCGCCGGCCGGGCTGCAAAGCATCGCCCTGGTGCCGCTGCTGCGCAACAAGCGCCTGATCGGCAGCCTGAACCTGGGCAGCGTGGACGCCAGCCGCTTCACGCCGGCGCTGGGCACCGACTTTGTCGAGCACATGGCCTCGATCATCGCGATCTGCCTGGAAAACGTCATCAGCAACGAGATGCTGAAGTACATCGGGCTGACCGATTCGCTGACCGGCGTGTACAACCGCCGCTACATCGACCGCCG
>CAMLFK010000093.1 GCA_946479255.1 uncultured Oxalobacteraceae bacterium | reverse complement strand
TCAAGGACGGCACCTCGCTGTGGTGGTCGGTCCAGTCGCGCAACAAGAAGAGCCTGACCCTGAACATGAAGGATGAACGCGGCCGCGCCATCGCCAGGAAGCTGGCGCTGGAAGCCGACATCATCATCGAGAACTACCGTCCCGGCGTGCTGGAGAAGTGGGGCATCGGCTACGAGCAGCTCAAGGCCGAGAACCCGTCGGTCATCATGGTGCGCCTGTCCGGCTTCGGCCAGACCGGCCCGATGAAGGACCAGCCGGGTTTTGGCGCGATCGGCGAATCGATGGGCGGCCTGCGCTATGTGTCGGGCCATCCGGACCGGCCGCCGGTGCGGGTGGGCGTGTCGATCGGCGACTCGGTCGCCGCGCTGCACGGCGTGATCGGCGCCATGGTGGCACTGCGCCACCGCGATGCCACCGGCGGACGCGGCAAGGGCGAAGGCCAGATGGTCGACGTGGCGCTGTACGAGGCGGTGTTCAACATGATGGAATCGCTGGTGCCGGAGTTCGACCATGCCGGCGTGGTGCGCGAGCGCACCGGCGGCGCGCTGCCGGGCATCGTGCCGTCGAATACCTACACCACCGGCGACGGCGAGAACATCGTCATCGCGGGCAATGGCGACGCCATCTTCAAGCGCCTGATGCTGGCCATGGGCCGCATCGACATGGCCGGCGACCCGCAACTGGCGCGCAACGACGGCCGGGTGCCGCGCAGCGCCGAGATCGACGACGCCATCGGCGCCTGGTGCGCCACCCAGACCATCGACAGCGCGCTGGCGACCCTGCAGGCGGCCGATGTCCCGGCCGGCAAAATCTATTCGGTGCGCGACATGATGAGCGACCCGCAATTCCTCGCGCGTGGTATGTTCGAGCAGCATCAGTTTGCGGATGGCACGCCGGTCAAGATGCCGGCCGTCACGCCCAAGCTGTCGGCCACACCGGGCCAGACGCGCTGGCTGGGGCCGACGCTCGGCCAGCACAACGGCGAAATACTGTCTCAGCTCGGTTACACTGAAGCCGAGATCGACACTTTGCGCCAGGACGGAGTTCTGTAAAAGTGGCGTGCGCACTTTGCGTGCGCTCAAGCCTTGGCGCCGGACCGCTGGTATCGTGAGTTCACTCAATGTGGGCTCACCGCCATGCACCTAGTCGACACCACCATGTTCTATGCCGCTGAAGGTGGCGGCGTCAGCACTTACATCAACGCGAAGGCGCGCTGGCTGGCCCAGCGCACGCGGGTGCAGCACACCATCGTCAGTCCCAACGTGGGCAGCAGTGGGCGCAAGCCTTCCCGCGTTCCAAGCATGTGCCGCGTGCCCAGCCTGGCCGTGCCGGGGCTGCACGGCTACCGCTGGCCGCGCTCGGTCGGCAGTACCGCGCGCGTGCTGCGCGCCCTGCAACCCGACCTCATCGAGGTGGGTGATGCCGGGCCGTGCGCGCTGGCCGCCTTGCGTACCAAGCGCCGCCTGGGCATTCCCGCCGTGGCCTTCTACCATTCCGACTTGCCACAACTGATCGGCGACCGCTTCGGCTTCACCGCCATGACGGGTGCGCGCCATTACCTGTCCTGGCTGTACCGCCAGTTCGACATGGTGCTGGCGCCCAGCCGGCTGATGGTGCAGCAGCTGGCCAGCATGGGCATCGCCGATGCCGTGCACCAGCCGCTCGGCATCGACTTGCAAGTGTTCAGCCGCCAGCGCCGCGTCGCCACCTTGCGTGAGCATTTACGCCTGCCCGCCAATGCGCGCATGCTGGTCTATGCCGGCCGCTTCACGGCCGAGAAAAAGCTCGGGCTGCTGATCGACGCGGTGCGCAGGCTGGGCCGGCCATACCACTTGCTGCTGATCGGCGCGGGCCAGCCGCTGCCGCGCTATCCGCAAATCACCTACATGAGCTTCAAGCGTGACCAGCGCACCTTGGCGCGCTTGTTGGCCAGCTGCGACGTGCTGGTCCATCCGGGCGACTGCGAAACCTTCGGCCTCATCGTGCTCGAAGCCATGGCCTGCGGCCTGCCGGTGGTGGGCGCGCGTGGCGGTGGGGTGGCCGAACTGGTCGACGAGGCCAGCGGCATCCTGGTGGCGCCCAACAGCGTCGACAGCCTGTGCGCAGGCATCGAAGCGATCTACCGGCATGGGCTGGAACAGCGCGCCGAGGCGGCCTGGCGCAAGGCGCAGGAGCAATACGACTGGAACCGCATCATGCCGCAGCTGATGCACCGATATGCCGGCCTTCTGGCCTCGCACGAGCGCGCGGAACTGGAACCGGAGCGGACCTGTGTTGCCGAGTGAGGGTGACGCACGCGATCTTGCTTCGGGACCGCGTGTACTGTGCGTGGCCATCCACGACGTCGCGCCAGCCACCTGGCCGGCCTGCATACGCCTGCTGGAGGCCGTGCGCGCGGTGGCTGACATTCCGCTGACCTGGCTGGTGGTGCCGCGCTTTCACGACAGCGCCGCGCGCGATGCCGATCTGGAAGGCACGCTCGGCAAGCTGGCGGAGCAGGGGCACGAACTGGCGCTGCACGGCTACACGCACCTGGACCAGGGCACGCGCGCACACGGCATTGGCGGGCGTTTTCTCCGCCGTGTGTACACGCAAAGCGAGGGTGAGTTTTCTGCCATCGGCGCGGCGGAGGCGCGGCGCCGCATTGAACTGGGGCTGGGCTGGTTTCGCCAGCGTGGCTGGCGTGCGGCTGGCTTCGTGGCGCCGGCCTGGCTCTTGAGCGATGGGACGTGGGAAGCGTTGCGCGAATATCCCTTTGCGTACACGACCAGCTACCAGCGCTTCTATGTGCTGCCGGGCAGCCGCTCCTTGCTGTCGCCGGCGCTGGTGTACGCCTCGCGCAACCTGGCCGGGCGCGCAGCATCGCCGCCAGCCGTGAGCGTGCTGGCGGTGACGATGCGGCGTTCCGCGCTTGTGAGGCTGGCGCTGCATCCGCGCGATGCGGCCCATCCGGCGCTGCTGCGCCATGCCCAGCAATTGATTGTCCGACTGCTCGACGGGCGTGAGGCACTGACCAAGGCTGGGCTGGCGATGCGCTGCGGGGCCGGCATTACCAGTACGGCCCCCAGTATCCGCCCATGCCCCAGTGACGCCGTCCGAAGCCGGCGTAGTACGACGGATGGGCATACCGTTCAGCATCCTCTTTGGCGCTAAGCTGCAGCACGCAGTTGCGCCACTGGTCCGAATTGTTTGAATACCCCAGCTTTGTGCAGGCCGGTCCGTACACCTGCATCATCTGTTCCATTTCCGCCTGCATGCGGGCGGCTTTTTCCTGTGGGGTGGCACAGCCGCTCAACAGTGCTGCAGCGCCGACTGCAATCAACAAGGTTCGCATCGCTCTCTCCTTGAAAATCGTTATTACAAATCTATCATACACCGCAAATAAAAGTGCGGAAGGCGCATTGGCGTCATGCGGATTCGTTTGCGCTGACTGTGGAATCTCTGGCAATATCGCCTGCAACTTCACTGCGTAGAGATGGGTATGTCCAAAGCCGGATTCAAGAGATGGAGCGGGCGCTTCGGCCTGCTGTTGCCGGTGCTTATCGTCGGCGCATTGATTGCCGCATGGCTGTTTCTGCGTGCCAGCTTGGCGCAGGTCGATGGCACGGTGACCGTGCCCGGATTGAGCGCGGTTGTGACGGTACAGCGCGACGCCAGGGGCGTTCCGCTGATCAGCGGCAGCGACCGCAACGATGTCGCTTTTGCGACCGGCTACGTGCAGGCGCAGGAACGCTTCTTCCAGATGGATCTGCTGCGCCGCGTGGGTGCCGGCGAACTGGCCGAACTGTTCGGCGCGAAAGCCGTGCCGCTGGACCGCTCGCACCGCCTACATCGCTTCCGCGCCCGCGCCGAGCTGGCCCTGAAGGGCATGGATCCGGCCGAGCGTCGCCTGCTGGACCGCTATGTCGACGGCGTCAATGCCGGCCTGAACGGCTTAGGTGCCCGGCCCTTCGAATACGCCATGATCCGCGCCGCCCCGCGCGCCTGGACCGCGGCCGACTCGCTGCTGGTCGTGTGTGCGATGTACTTCGATCTGCAGGACAACCTGGCACCACGGGAGCTGGCGCGCGGCTGGCTGGCGGAACACGGCACACAAGAGCAGCTGGCCTTCCTGTTGCCGGAAGCCACTTCATGGGATACGCCCCTGGACAAGCCGGCCGGCACTTTCACCGCACCACCGATTCCCGCGCAAGCACCCGCCTGGTGGGGTAAGCCGCGCACTGACGGCAAAGTCAGCACGGCCTCGGTCGACTTCATCGATTCGGTTGGCAGCAACAACTGGGCATTGGCCGGCAGCCGCAGCGCCAGCGGCGGCGCCATCGTCGCCGACGATATGCACCTCGGCACGCAGTTGCCCAACATCTGGTACCGGCTCGCGCTGCAATTCCCCGACGGCAGCGGCAAGACGCGGCGCACCGTGGGCGTGACTTTGCCGGGCACCATCCCAGTCATCGTCGCCGGCAGCAATGGGCAAGTCGCCTGGGGTTACACCAACAGCTATGGCGACTACCTGGACCTGATCAAGCTGGGCACCGACCCGTCGCGGCCCGGCCAGGCGAGCACACCGTCTGGATGGGAAACACCGGTCAGCCATCCCGAACCGATCCTGGTCCGCGACGCTCCCGCCGACCGCTTTGTCGTGCGCGAGACCTCGCTCGGGCCGGTGTACGAGGTGGACGGGCGCAGCTACGCGCTGCGCTGGGTGGCGCATGGCCCGGCTGCGTTCAACCTCAATCCGCGCAAGCTCGAAACGGCCGACACGGTGGAAGAGGCGCTCAAGATCGCCGCCTCACTCGGCATCCCGGCACAGAACATGGTCGCCGGCGACGCCAAGGGTAATATCGGCTGGACCATTGCAGGCGTACTGCCGCAGCGCGCCCAGCCGGGCGTGGCATCGACCTTCCCGATCGGCGCCGAAGGCACGACCTTCGATGGCACGCTGCCGCCCGAGTTGTATCCACGCGTGCTCAATCCGGCCGACGGCCAGCTCTCCACCGCCAACAGCCGCCAGCTGATGGGCGGCGGGGCCCAGCTGATCGGCGATGGCGGCTTCGATCTCGGTGCGCGCCATCGCCAGGTGCGCGATGGGCTGGCCGCGCTGGGTGCCAAGGCCGATGTCGCCGGCGTCTACGCCATTGCGCTGGACGACCGCGCGCTGTTCATGTCGGCGTGGCGCGACAGGGCGATCAAGGCGCTCGATGGCCGGGCAGTGCATGGACAGCCGCAGCGTGCCGAGTTCCTGCGGCTGATGAGGGACGACTGGACCGGGCGTGCCAGTGTGGACTCGGTCGGCTACCGGCTGTCGCGCCACTTCATGTGGGCGCTGCATGACCAGCTGTATGACGCGGCCAATGGCGCGGTCTCGGTATATGGCGACAAGGCCACCATGGCGGTGGCCAGTTCACGCTGGCCGGCGGTGATTGCACGCCTGATCGACGAGCGCAATGCGGGCTGGCTGCCGCCTGGCCATGCCGACTGGCGCTCGGTGCAGCTGGCGGCGATCGACAAGGTGATCGAGGATCTGACGCGCGACGGCGCCAAGCTCGCCGACGCCCGCTGGGGTGTGCGCAACACCGCGGCGATTGCGCATCCGATCAGCAAGGCGGCACCGTACCTCAAGCGCTGGCTGGCCGCGCCGCCGGACCAGCTGCCGGGCGACGCGCACATGCCGCGTGTGGCGGGCAAGGATTTCGGGCAGTCGGAGCGGATGGTGGTGGCGCCGGGGCGCGAGGAGGAGGGGGTGTTCAATATGCCGGGTGGGCAGAGCGGGCATCCTCTGTCGCCGTATTTTCTGGATGGGCACGCGGATTGGGTGAAGGGGACGCCGACGCCTTTGCTGCCTGGGCCGCCGGTGCATACGCTGAAGTTTGTGCGGGCGCCGTTGAAGTAAGAGCTACCACAGCTACCCACTGTCATTCCCGCGAAGGCGGGAACCTATAGCACGTCAACGAAGTTGTTACCTTCCGCGCTAAAGCATACGTGCTATGGGTCCCCGCCTTCGCGGGGATGACAGCGTAGGGCGGATCCACTAGTCGCGTCACTTCACCGCCAACGCCATCGCACAAGCCTTATTGAGCATCAGCGTAATCGACTCCGGCGGCGACGGATGCCCCAGGTAGAAGCCCTGCACCAGGTCGCATCCATACTCTTCCAGCATCATCAGCTGCTCATCGGTTTCCACGCCTTCGGCCACCACCACCATCTTCAATCCATGGGCCATGGCGATGATGGCGCGGGTGATCGCCGCGTTCTCCGAATCCTGCGGCAGCCCGCAGATAAAACTCTTGTCGATCTTCAGCGCCCGCACATCGAAGCGCTTGAGGTAATTCATCGACGAATACCCAGTCCCGAAATCGTCGATCGACAAATACACCCCGATCGCCCGCAGATGTTCCAGTGCTCCCATCGTGGCCTTCGCATTGTCCATCAGCGTGCCCTCGGTGAGCTCGAGCTCCAGAAGCTTGGGGTCAAGCCCGGTATCGTGCAGCGCCGACATCACGATCTGCGCCAAGTTCTCATCCTTGAACTGCTTGGCCGAGAGGTTCACCGCCATGCGGATGGCGCGCTGGGTCTGCCGCTGCCACGCCTTGGCCTGATAGCAGGCGGTGCGCAAGACCCATTCGCCGATCGGCACGATCAAGCCGGTTTCCTCGGCCAGTGGAATGAACTCGGTCGGTGAAATCAAACCGCGCTCCGGGTGGCGCCAGCGCACCAGCGCCTCCACCCCGACGATCTCGGAGGTGCGCACGTCGATCTGCGGCTGGTACAGCAGATACATCTCCTCGTTCTTGAGCGCCTTGCGCAGTCCAACTTCCAGCTTCACGTGACTCATGATCTGCATGGTCAGCGAGGAGCTATACAGCTTGGCGTTGTTCTTGCCGCAGTTCTTGGCGTGATACATGGCCGTATCCGCGTACTTGAGCAGCGAGTCGCAGTCGTCGCCGTCCTCGGGGAACAGCGAAATGCCGATACTGGCGGTGACGAATATCTCGTGGCCGTCGATGAGGAAAGGCCGGCGCATCGCGTCCTTGACGCGGTGCGCGACGTTGAGCGCATTGTCAACCCGCTCCAGGTCGGGAATCAGGATCGTGAACTCGTCGCCGCCCAGGCGCGCCAGGTTGCTGGCCTGGTCGCCGCGCGACACCAGGTCGCTCGGACGGATCGTCTCGCGCAGCCGTTCGGAGACGATCTTGAGCAGATGGTCGCCGACGTTGTGGCCGAGCGTGTCGTTGATGCGCTTGAAGCCGTCCAGGTCCATGAACAGCACCGCGAACTTGCGGTTGTTGAGCTTTGAACGGTGCAGCTCACGCTCCAGCGTCTCCAGAAACGCCTGGCGGTTGGGGATGCCGGTCAGGCTGTCGCAGTAAGCCAGGCGGCGGATCTGCTCCTCGGTGCGTTTGCGTTCGCTGATGTCGCGCACCAGCCCGAGCACCGCGCCGGCGCCGGTGGCCACCAGGCGCGCTTCGAAGTGATGCACCGTGTCGCCCCGCACCAGCTCGTAGTCGACCGAGCGGATTTGCTCGGTCTCCAGCACGCTGTACATCTGGTCGAGCAGGCGCTCGGCGATCTCGCGCGGCAGCACCTCGGTAATGTGCTTGCCAACGATTTCTTCGTCGCGCACGTTGTCGGGCGTATCGTGGCCTTCCTCGTAGTCGAGGTAGTAGCCTTCCTTGCTCAATCTGAAGAAGGTGTCGGGGATAGCCGCCAGCACCGCGCGGTTGTGGGCGTCGGCGATGCGCAGGCGGACGATCGCATCGCTGGCGCGCAGCACGTACAGCACGCGGTGGCCGAGGATGGGCCAGTTGATCGGCTTGGAGACGAAGTCGGTGGCACCGACTTCGTAGGCATGGGTGACGGCCTCGATGTCGTCGCCGCCGGTGACCATGATGATCGGCACCGGCGCACCAGTTTCGAGCCGGCGAATCTCGCGGCAGGCCGAGAAACCGTCCATGTTCGGCATCTCGACGTCGAGCAGGATCAGGTCCGGCGCCATGGTCTGGAACAGGGCCACGGCTTGCATGCCGTCTTCGGCTTCGATGGCGTCCAGTCCGACCTGGCCGAGCATCTCCAGCATCAGAAGGCGCATCACCGGATCGTCGTCGGCGACCAGCACGACGCCGCGCTTGACCGGAGCGTTTGAAGTAGTAGGCATGTCAATTTTCCTTCTCTAGGATGGCACTGAGCGAATGCCGTACTGCCTGGAATTCCTGCTCCATGTCGGTAAGAATGATGGCCGCGCCTTCGGTGGTATCGGTGCGGCCGAGCGACTCCATGTCCTTGCACATCTGTGCCAGGGTCTCGGCGCCGACATTGGCGCTGCTCGACTTGAGGCTGTGCGCCACCTTGCGCAGGTTGCCGCTGTCCAGGCCGGCGATCGCCTTGCGCAGTGTCTGCAGGTGCTGTGGGGTGTCGTCGACATAGGCCGAAATCACCTTCTGGACCAGCGCGTCGCCGCGGTCCTTGCTGAGCGCGCGAATGTTCTCCAGTGCGTGACGGTTGATCACGTCGCGCTGCACGGCGGTGGGAATCGCGCTCTTCGGCATCGCTGCCTTGCTGCGCTGCGCCTCGGCCTTGATCGCCGGGTCCAGCGGCATGCGCCTTGCGGACTCGCGCTCGGCGATCGGCAGTACCGGCATCACATCGTCGTGGTGGATGGTGGCCACCAGCGGCATGACGATCCAGCGTCCGATCACGGCGGCCAGCTGCTGCTGGGTGAAGGGTTTGCTCAGGTAGTCGTCCATGCCGGCTGCCAGGCAGGCTTCGCGGTCGCCTTGCAGGGCGTTGGCGGTGATGGCGATGATCGGCAGCGTGTGCGGGCGGCCGTTCTCATGCTCGTGCCGGCGGATCTCGGCGGTAGCGGCGAAGCCGTCCATCACCGGCATCTGGCAATCCATCAGGATCACGTCGTAGCCGCCGGCGCGCACCTCGTGCAGCGCCTCTTCGCCGTTGCGCGCGCTGTAGACCGACAGGCCCAGGCTGTCGAGCATCGCCGTGGCCACTTCCACATTGACCGGATTGTCCTCGGCCAGCAGCACGCGGCGGCGCTGCGCCGGCTTGGTGCCGGCCGTTTCCTGCGCGCCGGCGCTGGTGCTTCCACCACTGCTGCCGCGCGCGGTCAGCGGGGCGGCGGCCGGCAGCGCCTTGGCGCGCGGGCGCGTCATGATGCATTCGAACAGATCGCCGGTGCGAGCCGGTTTGATGAGCTGATACGCCACGCCGGCACCGCGCCGCTGCACCGGGTCGGCCGCCATGCGGTGATCGCTCACCAGCAGCAGGCGGGTGGCGGCGATCTCCGGCGTGGCCTTGATGTCGGCCGCCAGCGACAGGCCGGTGGTGCGCTGCAGGTCCATGTCGAGGATGGCCACGTCGTAGGGCGAACCGGCGCGCACCGCATTCTGCAGCTGGTCCATCGCTTCCAGTGCCGACGGGGTGCTCTCGCTGAACACCTGCCAGGCCGCCAGCTGTTCTTCCAGCTGCTTGCGGCTCTCTTCGTGTTCGTCGACGATCAGCACGCGCAGGCCTTCGATGGTCTTGAGCGTGGTGCCCGGTTCGTCCGGGTCCACGCGGCGCTTGTCGAAGCTGACCGTGAACCAGAAGATCGAGCCCTGGGTGAGGGCGTTCTCGACACCGATTTTCCCGCCCATCAGTTCAACCAGCTGGCGCGAGATCGCCAGGCCCAGGCCGGTGCCGCCGTACTTGCGGGTGGTCGAGCTGTCGGCCTGCGAGAAGGCTTCGAAGATGCGGCTGCGCGCTTCGCGCGAGACGCCGATGCCGGTGTCATGCACTTCGAAGCGCAGGCTGACGGTGGCGCCGTCTTCGCTGTCGACGGCGACCTTGGCCAGGATGCGGCCCTTGTCGGTGAACTTGATGGCGTTGCCGAGCAGGTTGGCCATGATCTGGCGCAGCCGGTTCGGGTCGCCGCAGATGGCGATCGGGATGTCGTTGGCGATGTCGAAATCAAGCGCGATGCCCTTGGTGGTCGCTTGCGGCGTGTAGATGGTGTTGATGTCGTCCAGCAGGTCCCACAGATTAAAGTTGATGTATTCGATCGACAGCTTGCCGGCCTCGATTTTGGAAAAGTCCAGAATGTCGTTGATGATCACCAGCAGGTGCTCGCCGGAGCGTTTGACCAGCTTGGTGAAATTGCGCTGGGTGTCGGTCAGCTGGGTGCCCAGCAGCATTTCGGTCATGCCGAGCACGCCGTTCATCGGCGTGCGGATTTCGTGGCTCATGGTGGCCAGGAAGGCGCTCTTGGCGCGGCTGGCCGCTTCGGCCGCGTTCTTGGCTTTTTCCAGCTGCTCGGTGCGCACGCTGACTTGGCGCTCCAGCTCGTCGCGGTGGTGCGTCAGCGCGGCGCCGCGGCCTTCGATCTGGGCCAGCATGTCGTTGAAGCTGTCGATCAGCGTGCCGAGTTCGTCGTTGCGCTCGTGGGTGATGCGCAGGTTGTAGTTCTGGCTGGCGGAGACTTTTTGGGCGGCATTGATGAGCTTGGTGACCGGGTCGGCGATGCTGCTCTTGAAACGGCTGGCCATCATCATGGCCACCAGCAGCGAGCCGCCCATGGCGGCGGCGATCACACCCAGGCTTTTCAGGATGTCCATCCACATCGTGGTCAGGTCGGCTTCGATCATGACGATGCCGATCTGGTAGTTGTTGCCCATGACCGGCCGGTACAAACGCATGCGGGTTGACCAGAAGGTGCTGCCCTGGCGATTCGCTTCCGCCAATGCGTCCTCGTCCAGGGGCATTTCGGGCGCCTCCGGTTCGGCCGCCTCATCGCGGCCGGCCGGCGCATAGCTGGCGAACAACTTGCCTTTCTTGTCGAACAGCATCGCCGACGAGATGTCGTCCTTGGCCTTGAGCGCCGACAGCGTGTTCTGCGCGGAATTGCGGTCGTTGAAGAGCAGGGCGTCAACGCTGTTGGTGCCGATTACGCCGGCGAAGGACGACAGTTGCATGCCTTCGTCCTTGCGGTGATTGAGCAGCGAGGTCACGGCGAAGGCGATGAATACAAACAACAAAGCAATCCCCGTCGACATGAACGAAATGATCGTCAACTTTTTGTTCAGGCTTGAGCGCTCGAAGTTCAGCATGTGCATCGACACCGGGAACAGTTATAGGGAGTATTGCAATTCCAGCAGGAAAAATATACGGGTAAGGAAACTGCTCAGCTTTGATCAGGAACAAGTTTGCCGAAGCGCGGTTTGCAGAAACAACGTTGACTTTAACGTGGAGAAACATCGGAAGAGGGCATCGGAGGCGACTTGATATTTCCGTGCGTCAAAAAGAAAAACAGCGTGGCATGGCCACGCTGTTGTTTGGACCGCTTATTCAAACAAGTTCGCTAACAACACCCGCCGCGCTTGCCCGCTCCGCCATAGCGCGCCTCTTGCCGCTCACGGAAAAATTCCTCGTAACTCATCACCGGCAGATCCGGATGCGTCGCTTCCATGTGCGCCAGATAGGTGTCGTACTCGGGCAGGCCGACCATCAGGCGCATGCTCTGCCCCAGATAACGGCCGGCCTGGGCAATATCGCCGAACAGGCTCACGGCCTCAGCCCCGCGCCGCCACGAACGGCGTTTCGCGCGCGCTCGGCGTGTTGCTTGCCCGTGCCGCCATCACCGTGCGGAAACCAAACAGCAGCACCGCGATGACAACGAACATGAAGAAGCCGGCCAGCGTTGCATCCACATAATCGTTGAAGACGATGCGCTGCATCTCGGCCATGGTCTTGGCTGGCGCCAGGATCTTGCCTTCATCGATAGCGGCCTGGAACTTCTGGGCGTGCGACACAAATCCGACGCGCACGTTCTCGTGGAAGATCTTCTGCCAGCCGGCGGTCAGCGTGCAGATCAGCAGCCAGGTGGCCGGCACCATGGTGACCCAGGCGAAGCGCGCGCGCTTCATCTTGAACAGCACGCAGGTCGCCAGGATCAGCGCGATACCGGCAAGCATCTGGTTGGCGATGCCGAACAAAGGCCACAAGGTATTGATGCCACCCAGCGGATCGACCACGCCCTGGTACAGGAAATAGCCCCAGGCCGCCACGCACAGCGAGGTAGCGATCAGGTTGGCGGGCAAGGACTCGGTGCGCTTGAGCGAGGGCGAGAACGCGCCCATCAAGTCCTGCAGCATGAAGCGGCCGGCGCGGGTACCCGCATCGACCGCGGTCAGGATGAACAGCGCCTCGAACAGAATCGCGAAGTGGTACCAGAAGGCCATCATCGTCTTGCCGCCCACCACGCTGGACAAGATATTGGCCATGCCGACCGCCAGGGTTGGCGCGCCGCCGGCACGCGAAATGATGGTGCTTTCGCCCACATCCTTGGCGGTCTGCGTCAGTATTTCCGGCGTCACATAAAAGCCCCATTGTGAAATGGCCGCGGCGGCCGACTGCGCCGTGTTGCCGATCAGCGCGTTCGGGCTGTTCATGGCGAAGTACACGCCTGGTTCGATGGTCGACGCCGCCACCAGCGCCATGATGGCCACGAAAGATTCCATCAGCATGGCGCCATAGCCGATCAGGCGCGCGTGCTGTTCGTTCTCGATCATCTTGGGCGTGGTGCCGGACGAAATCAGCGCATGGAAGCCGGACACCGCGCCGCAAGCGATGGTGATGAACAGGAAGGGGAACAGATTACCCGACCATACCGGGCCGGTGCCATCGATAAACTTGGTCATCGCAGGCATTTTGAGATCAGGCGCGACGATCACGATGCCGATTGCCAGCGCCATGATGGTGCCGATTTTCAGGAAGGTGGACAGGTAGTCGCGCGGCGCCAGCAGCAGCCACACGGGAATCACCGAGGCCACAAAGCCATAGCCGATCAGCATCCAGGTCAGCTCGGTGCCGGTGTAGGTGAACATCGGGCCCCAGATCGGCGACTCCTGCACCCACTGGCCGCCGACGATGGCCAGCATCAGCAGCACGAAGCCGATCAGCGATACTTCACCGATGCGCCCGATCCGGATGTAGCGCGAGTAGATGCCCATGAAGAGCGCGATGGGAATCGTCGCCATGACGGTGAAGCTGCCCCAAGGCGAGCCGGTCAGCGCTTTTACGACGATCAGCGCCAGCACCGCCAGGATGATCACCATGATCATGAAGGTACCAAGCAGCGCGATCATGCCGGGGATTTCGCCCAGCTCGGACTTGATCAGGTCGCCGAGAGAGCGGCCGTCGCGGCGCATCGAAATGAACAGGATCATGAAATCCTGCACCGCCCCGGCGAGGACCACGCCGGCGAGAATCCACATCATGCCCGGCAAATAGCCCATCTGCGCGGCCAGCACGGGGCCGACCAGCGGCCCGGCGCCGGCAATCGCGGCGAAATGGTGGCCGAACAGCACGTAGCGATTGGTCGGTACGTAGTCCAGGCCGTCATTGAACTTGTAGGCCGGCGTTTCGCGGGCGGCGTCCAGGCCCAGCACCTTGTTGGCGATGAACAGGCTGTAGAAGCGGTAGGCGATCAGGTAGACGCACACGGCCGCAGCGACGATCCAGACGGCATTGATGGTCTCGCCGCGCTTTAAGGCAATGTATGCCAGCGCGCCGGCGCCGCCCAGCGACAACGCGGCCCAGCCGAGCTTGTGTAGAACACGGTTCATGGTGACTCCTGCTAACAAAAACGTGTGCAAGTGAGCACAGCGTTCGCGTCCTGCCCCGAGCCGTCTTGCAGACCGTTCTCGCACCTGACAGGCGTGACTTTCCCGCCTCCCGCCGGCAATACGCCGGCGGGAGTGACCGGCGTTGCCGCAGGTCTCGCCACGGGTAGCGCAGAGGGCACCGCAGAAGCGGTGCAGGTTGCGAGCCTTTGCAAATTAACGGCCGCGTTCACGTCGCGGTCGTGGTGTGTGCCGCATGCGGCGCAGCACCAGGTACGTTCGGACAAAGTGAGGTCCGAATATTTCGCACCGCATGCCGAGCACAGCTTGCTCGACGGGTACCAGCGATCGGCAATCACCAGCCGGGTGCCGTAGCGCCTCGCTTTGTACGTCAACTGGCGGCGCACCTCGTAAAAGCCGACATCGGAGATGGCCCTGGAAAGCCGACGATTGGCCAGCATGCCGCGCACATTCAGGTCCTCGATCACGACGGCTTGGTTTTCGCGGCAGAGACGGGTCGTCAGTTTGTGCGTAAAGTCGGCGCGCAAATTGCCGATGCGTGCATGCAGGCGAGCGATTGCGCGATCGCCTTTGACCGTGTTAGCCGACACTGGGAGCCGAGTGCCTTTCGGCATTCGGCCATTGAAGCCAGCGGCGATCTTGGCAGATTCCCGTTTGTGCGACTGGCGGCGTGAACGGATGCGTAGCCGGCGCAGCGCCGCTTTCAATGGACGCGGTGCATTCACTTTCTCGCCGCTGGACAGGATGGCGGCGGCCGACAGACCAAGATCGATACCGGTGATGTCGTTGGCACTGCGTGGCAACAGCGCCGCTTCATCGGGAACCTCGACTTGGACCGACAGGAACCAGTGGGCGGCACGCCGAAAGACGCTCGCGCCCATGATCCGGCCTGGCCAGCGCAAGCTTTCGCTCAGGTCGACACTCCCGATTTTCGGCAGTACCACAGTCATGCCTTCCACGTGAAGTTTATCGTTGGCAACGTAGAAGCTGTCACGGCATCGGCCTTTCTTCTTGAAAACCGGTGGATGTGCTGGTATGCCGTCGCGCAGCGCACTGAAGTAACGACTCCACGCTTTCGCCAAGTGGGCAAAAGGCTGCGCGTGGGCATCGCGGTGAATCGTACGCAGCCAAGGCTGTCCATTGGCATCAAGCCAGTCGGGATGGCTGTACTTCAGCGCATTAAACTGCTTCTTCAACTTCATGGCCTGCGGGCTCTGCCCGGCGGCCGTTTGCCGCTGCCATTCGGCTAGCGCCCAGTTCCAAACGCGTCGCGCCGTTCCGGCAGCACGCGTGAAATAGGTGCACTGCTCATTGGTGGCTTCAAGCCGAATGCGGTGGGCGAGCAGCATGCCGAGGAACCTCCATCCTGTTGAGAATGTTGAGAAGTGAATAAATCGACTACTCACTTTTGGACGTCGTTACGCACGAATGGTTCAGCTTTAGACGTGCTCCAGAATTATTTTTCTGACCGTCTCAACATCAAGCGCAAGCTCGACATCGAAGGGCAGGCCGAATTAATCAAATTTGCAGTCCAGCACGCACGCTTCGACACCCCATGAATTGATGTGTATCCATGAGGAAACTATAATGGTTGCATAGCATCAATATTTGATCTACTATTCAACACTACCCAATCAAACAGAGCAGACGCCGTGTCCGACTCCCACCCGTTCCCGCTGGTAGAACTGCGCGCGGTCGCCGACGTGAACCATGATTGGGTGGCGCTCAGCGTACGGCTGGCTCAACCGAGCGATCTGGCACGAGTATTCGGCACACCTGACCTGCTGGCGGCCATCGCCCCGCTGGACTGTATTCTCTTCCTACATTCCCCCATTCTCGACAGCACCACCCTCGCCATGCTGGCGCGTGAACGCCTTGTACTGCTTGTTCCGACGGCATCGCTGAGCGACGACGCGGCCGCCAAGGCCGCCATCGCGCTCCAGGAGGCCGGCTACCGCGTCCTGCTCGATGGCATTCCGGCTGAAGGCGCCCCACCGCCAGCCACGCTGCGGGCGGTCAGTTCCGGCTGCAGCGATGGCGTTCCCGCTCAACATGGCAAACTGCTGTCACTGTTCGGCCCTCATCTGGCGCACGGTATCGACGATGCTCAGCTGTTAGACGCGGCAACCCGCGCCGGGTTCCAATGGTTTAGCGGCGATTACGCGCTGCATCCAGCGCCGTCCAATAACCATGCGGATGACGGCACTTCCCGTAAGCGGCTACTCGCGCTGCTCGGCCTGCTGGCACGCGACGCCGACTCGCGCGAGCTGGAAGCCCAGCTCAAGCAGGATCCGGCCCTGTCGTATCACCTTCTTAAACTTGTCAATTCGGCCGCATTCGCGCTCAGCACTCCCATCAACAGCTTCAGCCAGGCCATCGGCGTGCTCGGCCGACGTCAGCTACAACGCTGGCTGCAACTGCTGCTCTACGCGCGCCAGAAGCAAACCGGCCCGCATAATCCGCTCCTGCCGCTGGCCGCCTTGCGCGCCGCGCAGATGGAAATGCTATGTAAGCAACGCGGGGCCGACCGGGAAACCCAAGACCTGGCTTTCATGACCGGTGTGTTCTCCCTGCTAAATGTTTTGCTCGGCATGCCGATGGAAGACATTGTCAGCACCCTCAGCCTGCCCCCAGCCGCCGCGGCCGCCTTACTGGCGCGCGAAGGCGAACTCGGGCAGCTGTTACGGCTGAGTGAAAGCGGGGTCGATTGCGTTATCCTTGAAGGTGCGGGCGTGTCGCCGCTGGCGTACTGGCAAAGCCAGCTGCACGCCTTCCATTGGGCAATTCAGGTCAGCCGGAATCTATAGGATGCTCATGCCGCCAGCCACCGATTTCCTCGACTGCAGTGCTGCCGCTTGCCAGGCCATCGTGCGCCTGCGCGGCGCCGCGCAGGCCGATGAACTTGGACGCATCGCCCGCAACCTGCTCGGCAGCCCGATTGGCCTCTACGTACCCGCCGACCAGTTCGCAGCGGTCGACGCCGCCCGCGTCGCCGACCTGTTCCCCGATAGTCATGAGCGCCTGGTCGAACCATGCGGAACCGACGGCCATGTGTACGGCCGCTATGAAGTGTCCGGCAGGGATGGTTACGACGAGCAGGACCGGCAAAAGCTGCGCAGCCTCGCGGCGCTGACCGCCAACCTGCTGCAAGTGCATTCGCTGGCGCTGCGCTCCACCCACGCCTATGCCCAGGTCGAAGCGCAGCTGGCCCACCAGGCCCAGATCCTCGACCAGATCAACGAATCCGTCCTCACGCTTGACCCGACCGGCTACATCACGAGCTGGAACAAAGGCGCCGAGCGGCTGTTCGGCTACACCGCGCTGGAGGCGATCGGCCGCAACATCCTGTTCCTGTACGCGGACGAAGAAGCCGGCTTCCACGACGCCTTCGTGGAGCAGGGCGGGGCGCTGATGGAAGTACGGCGGCGCAAAAAATCCGGCGAAGTATTCTGGGCCAGTATGTCGCTCGCGCCCCTGCACAGCCCGGACGAAAAGCCCATCGGCCTGATCGCCTACCTGACCGACAT
>CAMLFK010000092.1 GCA_946479255.1 uncultured Oxalobacteraceae bacterium | reverse complement strand
TCAGACGCCGTATGGAATCCAGACGTTCTTGACCTGGCTGGCGTGCGCGAGCACCGCGCGTCCGCCGGCCTGCTTGATGTCATACCAGTCGCGCCCTTTGGCGCCGCCGACCCAGGTGCGCTTGAGCGAAGCGGCCGACAGGCGTTCGACTTCCGCGCAACCGGCGGCCGAGCCGTCGTGGCGCCACACCGCATCCACATCGCCGTGCGAAGCCAGCGTGCGCGCCAGTTCATCGGCGCTGCCGGTGACGATATTAAGCACGCCGCCCGGCAGGTCGGAAGTATCGAGTACCTGGTACAGATCGGTCGCCGACAGCGGATACGCTTCGGACGGCACCGCCACCACGCGGTTACCCAGCGCCAGCGCGGGCGCCACCAGCGAAATGAAGCCCAGCAGCGGTGCCTCGTTCGGGCACACGATACCGATCACGCCAACCGGTTCATTCAACGCCACGGTAATCCCGTGCATCGGCGGCTGGTGCGCCAGGCCGTCGTACTTATCGGCCCACGCCGCGTAGTAGAACAGGCGCTCGATCGAGGCCTGCACTTCCTTGTGCGGGTCCTTGGCGCCGGTCATGGCGGCCAGGCGCGCGGCGAATTCGTCTGCGCGTGCGGCCAGGTTTTCGGCGATGTAGTACAGCACCTGCGCGCGGTTGTGCGCGCTCGCTTTGCTCCAGCCGGATGCCTTGTGGGCGGCTTCCACGGCGTTGCGAATGTCCTTGCGGTTGCCCTCGCCGATATCGGCCAGGAAGGCGCCATTGGCAGCATGGATGGCGCGGCTGTAGGCGCCGTCAGGGCGGGCCTGCTTGCCGCCGATGTACAGCTTGGCGGTGCGGTCGATCGCGAACGGGCTGTCGCCTTCGCTCAGTTTGAGTTCCGCCTTCGCCTCGATATGCGGCGCGGCCGGGCGCGCGTCTTCCGCCAGCGCCGTCAGGTATTCATACATGCCTTCACGCCCGCCCTCGCGGCCGAAGCCCGATTCGCGGTAGCCGCCGAAGCCGCAGGCGGCGTCGAACTGGTTGGCGGTGTTGATCCACACCACGCCGGCCTTGAGCTGCGGCGCCACGTCCAGCGCCAGGCTGATCGACTCGGACCACACGCAGGCGGCCAGGCCGTACACGGTGTTGTTAGCCAGCTGGACGGCTTCAACCGGGGTGCGGAAGCTCATGGCGACAAGCACCGGGCCGAATACTTCGGTCTGGGCGATACCGGCCGAGGTGGAGGCGCCGGTGATCAGGGTCGGCGGGAACCACGAGCCGGTGGCTGGCAGCGCGCAGGCCGGCTGGTAAATGGTGCAGCCTTCAAGCCGCGCCGCTTCCACCAGGCCTTCGATACGCTGGCGCTGGATCGGATCGACCAGCGCGCCGATGTCCATCGACTTGTCGGTCGGCGCGCCCAGGCGCAGATTGTCCATGCGGCTTTTCAGCTTGGAGAGAAAACGCTCTTCGACGGACTCTTGCACCAAGAGGCGCGAACCGGCACAGCAAACCTGGCCCTGATTAAAGTAGATCGAATCGACGATGCCTTCGACGGCGGCATCCAGGTCGGCGTCTTCGAACACAATAAAGGGCGACTTGCCGCCCAGTTCCAGCGACAGCTTCTTGCCGCTGCCCGCAGTGGCCTGGCGGATGAGCCGGCCTACTTCGGTGGAACCGGTAAAGGCCAGCTTGTCGATGCCTGCGTGCTTGACGATGGCTTCGCCCACGGCGCCGTCGCCGGTGACGATGTTGACCACGCCGGCCGGCACGCCGGCCTGCTGGCAGATCTCGGCGAACAGGAGCGCCGACAGCGAGGTAAATTCGGCCGGCTTGAACACCACCGTGTTACCGGCGGCCAGCGCCGGCGCGATTTTCCAGGCCAGCATCAGCAGCGGGAAGTTCCAGGGTACGATCTGGCCAACCACGCCGACGGCGCGGTAGTCATGGAACTCTTCGGCCATCAGCTGGGCCCAGCCGGCGTGGTGATAGAAGTGGCGCGCGGCCAGCGGCAGGTCGGCGTCGCGGGTTTCGCGGATGGTCTTGCCGTTGTCGAGCGTTTCGATCACCGCGAACAGGCGCGCGTGCTTTTGCAGCAGGCGCGCCAGCGCGTACATGACGCGCGCGCGGCCATGGCCGCCCAATGCCACCCAGCCCGGCTGGGCACGGCGCGCGGCTTGCACGGCGCGCTCCACATCGTCAAGGGATGCCTGGGTGATCTGCGCCAGTTCACTGGCGTCAGCCGGATTCACCGAGGCGAAGGCCGCGGCGGGCGCTGTCCATGCGCCGTCGATGAACAGGCCGAAGCGGCGCTCGTGGCGGTCCAGCCAGGCTTGCGCTTCTTTGGTGCTTTCGGGGGCGGGGCCATAGTCCATGGTCTGGAGGATCTCTTGAATAGTGGGCATGACGAATCCTTACGGTTGCGCGTGGCGATGGGCAGCCGAGTAGTTCCCGGTCACATAGTGCTCAAGCTGGCGCTCGATGTCGGTCAACAGGCTCGACGCGCCAATGCGGAACAGGTGCGGCTCCAGCCAGTCGCGGCCCAGTTCTTCCTTCATCAGCGTCAGGTACTGCAGTGCGCTCTTGGCCGTGGCCACGCCGCCGGCCGGCTTGAAGCCGATCTGGATGCCGGTCTGCTCGTGGTATTCGCGGATCGCCCGCACCATCGTCAGCGCGACGGGGATGGTGGCGTTGACGCCTTCCTTGCCGGTGGAGGTCTTGATGAAATCCGAACCGGCCATCATGCACACCCACGAGGCCTTGGCTACATTCTCCAGGGTCAGCAGGTCGCCGGTGGCGAGGATGGCCTTGACGTGCGCTTCGCCGCAAGCTTCGCGGTAGGCGACCATTTCGTCGTACAGGGCTTGCCAGTTCCCGGTCAGCACATGCTGGCGGGTGATGACGATATCGATCTCGCTGGCGCCGGCGGCCACCGACAGTTCGATCTCGCGGACCTTGGTTTCCATGCTCGACAGGCCGGCCGGGAAGGCGGTCGACACGGCGGCCACGGGCAGGCGGCCGTTCAGTACCTTGACGGCCGGCGCGATCATCTCGTGGTACACGCACACCGCGCCCGTAGTCAGGTTGGAAACCCCCAGCGCATCCATCAGGTCGGCGCGCACCGGGCGCATGGCTTTCATGCACAGGCGCTCGACGCGGCCAGGAGTATCGTCACCGGCCAGGGTGGTCAGGTCGATGCACTGCAGCGCCTTGATCAGCCAGGCGGCCTGGTATTCCTTCTTGACGGTGCGGCGGTTGGCCAGGCTGGCGGCGCGGCGGTCGGCGGCGTTGCGGTTCACCTTGATCTGGTTGACCCAGCCGAGATCGAGGCCCTGGGCCTCGTTGCGTTTGAATGCGGTTGGGTGGGTCATAACAGACTGGTTCCGTTCAATAGTGGCGTAACGCCCAGATGTTTTGCAATGGTGGCGCCGATGTCGGAGAAGCTTTCGGACACCGGCAGCGCGCGCGGCGCCACGCCAGGACCGAAGAACAGCATCGGAATGTGTTCGCGGGTGTGGTCGGAGCCGGGCCAGCTTGGGTCGCAGCCATGGTCGGCGGTGATGACGGCCAGGTCGCCCTCCTTCATCCGCCCGATAAATTCAGGCAGGCGCGCGTCCAGCTCATGCAGCGCGTGGGAGTAGCCGGCGATGTCGCGCCGGTGGCCGAAAGCCTGGTCGAAGTCGACGAAGTTCACGAAGGTGAGCGACTTGCCGCCGGCTTCGTCCATGACCTTGAGGAGCGATTCGAACAGCGCCATATTGTCGGCACCCTTGACCACGCGCGAGATGCCCTGGGCGGCGAAAATATCGCTGATCTTACCCAGGCCGATGACTTCCCCACCTTCGTCCTTGACGTGGTCGAGCAAGGTCGGCGCGGGCGGCGCAACGGCGTAGTCGTGGCGGTTGCTGGTGCGGCGGTAGTTGCCGTTCTCACCGAGGAAAGGCCGGGCGATCACGCGGCCGATGTTGTACGGCTTGACCAGCTCGAATGCGGCTTCGCACACTTCATACAGGCGTTCCAGCCCGAAATGCTCCTCGTGCGCGGCGATCTGCATGACCGAGTCGGCCGAGGTATAGATAATGATCTTGCCGGTGGCGACATGCTCGTCGCCGTGCTTGTTGATGATCTCGGTGCCGGATGCGTGGCAGTTGCCCAGGAAGCCGGCCACGCCGGTGATCTTCTGCAGCTGTTCGGTCAGTTGCGGTGGAAATGAGGGCACGGTGCGCGGGAAGTAGCCCCAGTCGAATTCAACCGGCACGCCGGCGATCTCCCAATGGCCACTCTGGGTATCCTTGCCGGTCGAGCGCTCGCGCGCCGCGCCGTACGCGCCTTCAAAACCATCTCGCTTGTCGAAGCCTTCAGCCCATTCGCCGCTGGCCAGCTGGGCGGCCCCGGCAAGGCCAAGGCGTTCCAGATTAGGCAGCGACATCGGTTTGCCTTCGCGCGCCGCCCAGCTGGCAATGTGCCCGAAGGTATTGGCGCCGCTGTCGCCGTAGCGCGCAGCGTCTGGCGTGGCGCCCAGGCCGAAGGAATCAAGCAGGAGGATGAATGCGCGTGACATGGGAGGCTCGCTTAAAGACGGATCAGGCGGCGCGCGGCGTTGCGGCCATCTGTTCGAGGAAGGCCAGGATCAGGATGACCAGGTCCTTGGCGCCGATGGCGGCGTACTTGAGCGTCTGTTCGTGCGACAGCGGGAACGGCGACATGCCTTCGGCCAGGTTGGTGATGACCGAGACGCAGGCAACCTTCAGGCCGCAGTGGCGCGCCGATACCACCTCGGGCACCACCGACATGCCGACCACGTCGGCACCCAGGCGCGCCATCATGCGGATCTCGGCGGCGGTCTCGAAGTTGGGGCCCGGGTAGGCGATGTAGACGCCTTCATGCAGGGTGATGCCCTTGGCGGCGGCACTGGCTTTGATCGCCTCGCGGATTTCGCCATCGTAGGCGTTGCCCATGCTGAAGAAGCGCGGACCGAAGCGGTCGTCGTTGGGGCCGATCAGGGGCGTGCCCGGCATGAAGTTGATATGGTCGGTCAGCGCGACCAGGCTGCCGGCGTCGACTTCCGGGCGCAGCGAGCCGGCCGCATTGGTCACGAACAGCATCTCGCAGCCCAGCAGCTTTAAAGTACGCACGGCGTTGGTCATCACGCCCATGCCATAGCCTTCATAAAAATGGCCGCGGCCCTTCATGCACACTACTTCCACGCCGGCCAGGGTGCCCAGCACCAGTTCGCCCGCATGGCCGTGCACGGTGCTGATCGGGAAGCCCGGCAGCTCGTCGAAGCCGATGGTGACCGCGTCCTGCATCTGCTCGGCCAGCACGCCCAGGCCGGAACCGAGGATCATGGCCACACGCGGAGCGAATCCAGGTTTGCGCGCCCGGACCAGATCAGCTGCTTCGAATGGCGTATTGTTGGACATGTGTTTTCCTATCCTGTTCGGCGTGTTTTGAGCAACTGGGAGTGCACCGCGCATGGCGCGGGACGTTAGCGGACTCAACAAGCTGAATGGCACTTGCTAAGTATTATAACTATGCATGAACGGCTATATGTTCGGCAAATACCATTTTTCTTCCCCATTTATATGACGGTTGAATAAATAAGCAGTATCATTCGTGCCACAGGATATTGAGCGTGACAGTAAGCAATTGACATTGCAAAGACAAATGTTTAGGATCAGAGACAATTGTTTGAAAGGCTGCCGCCGTGTCCGATCTCTCTAAGAAAGACCAGCTCTACGAGCTCATTCGCGCAAACCCCTTCATCTCGCAGCAGGACCTGGCGGCGCAGCTGCGCCTGTCGCGTTCCGCGGTGGCCGGCTATATCGCGGTCCTGATCCGCGAACGGCGCCTGCTCGGCCGCGCCTACGTATTACCGGACAACCGGCCCATCGTCTGCCTCGGCGCCGCCAACCTGGACCGCAAGCTGCGCGCCCTCGGCACGCTCGCCATGGGCACCTCCAACCCGGCGCGCCAGGATGAATCCTTCGGCGGCGTGGCGCGCAATATCGCGGCCAACCTGGCGCTGCTGCTTACGCCCGTGGCGCTCATTACCGCGGTGGGCGACGACACGTCCGGCCGCTCTCTGCTGGCGCACGCGGAAAAAGCCGGGATCGACACGCGCGGCACCTTGCGCCTGACCGGCAAATGCACCGGCACTTATACAGCGGTACTCGACGACCATGGCGAGATGCTGGTCGCGCTGGCGGACATGGCCCTGTACGACTCCATGACACCCGAATTCATTGCCAGCCGCCAGCCGCTGCGCGCGGGTGGCGCCCTGATCGTCGCGGACATGAACCTGCCGCGCGAATCGCTGGCGATGCTGCTCGCTGACGCCCAGCGCGACGCGGTACCGCTGGTGATCGTGGCGGTCTCGCAACCCAAGATGAGCCACCTGCCCGAGCACCTGCTTGGCCTGCGCCTGCTGATATTGAACCAGGGCGAGCTTGAAACGCGTGCTGGAAAACCTCTGGCGACCGACCAGGACATCAATGAAGCCTGCCAGGCGCTGCGCGCGCAAGGCGTACGCGACGTGATCGTCACACGCGGCGGCACCGGCGTGGTTTACACCACCCCCGGCGGCATCGCTCATATGGACGCGCAGGACGCGCACATCGTCGACGTCACCGGCGCCGGCGATGCTTTTGCCGCCGCCGTCTGCTGGTCGCTGTTCCAGGGCGGCGACGACCTCGCACTGGCCTGCCGCCGCGGCCTGCGCGCGTCCGCGATGACGCTGGCGTGCGAAGAGACCGTCTGCCCGGAACTTAACGCCGAACTGCTGTCCGACATTCACGACTTCACCTCCATCGTTGCATCGGACTGAACATGACCCAATCACTACTGTCGTATTCAACTGAAGTATTGGCCGCGCAGGCCGCGGGCAAGCCGGTCGTCGCACTGGAGTCGACCATCATCTCGCACGGCATGCCGTATCCGCAGAATGTCGAGATGGCGCGCGAAGTCGAGCAGATCATTCGCGATGCCGGCGCGGTCCCGTCGACCATCGCTATCATCGACGGCAAGATCTGCATCGGATTATCCGGCGCGCAGCTGGAACTGCTCGGCACCTCCAAGGATGCAATGAAGGTCAGCCGGCGCGACCTGCCCTTCGTGCTGTCGCAGCGCCGCCTGGGCGCCACCACCGTGGCCGCGACCATGATCTGCGCGCACCTGGCAGGCATCGAAGTATTCGTCACCGGAGGCCTGGGCGGCGTGCACCGCGGCGCCGAAACCAGCTTCGACATCTCGGCCGATTTGCAGGAATTGGCGCAGACCGACGTGGCGGTGGTGTGCGCGGGCGTGAAGTCGATCCTCGATATCGGCCTGACGCTCGAATACCTCGAAACCCACGGCGTGCCGGTGCTCTGCGCTGGCCAGGCCGGTTTCCCAGCCTTCTTCACCCGTGAAAGCGGCTTTAACGCCGACTTCCAGATCGACAGCGCAGCCGAACAGGCGGCCTTCATCCGCACCAAGTGGCAGCTAGGCCTGTGCGGCGGAGTCGTGGTGGGTAATCCGGTGCCTGCGGAAGCAGCCATGCAAAAAGAAGAAATCGACCGCATCACCGAACAGGCGCTGGCGGACGCGGATGCCGCCGGGATCACCGGCAAGGCCATCACGCCCTTTCTGCTGGACCGCATCAAGCAGCTGACCGGCGGCCGCAGCCTGGCAACCAATATCGCGCTGGTCAAGCACAACGCGCTGGTGGGCGCGCAGCTGGCCGTGGCGCTGCGCGCGCTTCCTTCGAACTAATACGCGGCCATGTCGATCGATCTCAAGCAACTCAAGTACTTCCTTGCGGTGGCTGAAGAAAAGAGCTTCAGCCGCGCCGCCGAGCGCCTGCACATTTCGCAGCCGCCGCTCAGCCAGCAGATCATGAAGTTGGAGAGCGAATTGGGCGTGCGCCTGTTCGCCCGCACCACCCGTACTTTCGAGCTGACCGTGGCAGGCAAGGCGCTGATGAGCGAGGCGTCCGAGCTGCTGGCCAAGATGCGCATGACGATCGACACCATCCGCCAGATCGACCGCGGCGAAGTGGGCCGCCTGCGCGTTGGCATTGTCGGTTCGGCCATGTGGGGACCTATTCCCAGCATGCTCGAAGAGTTCCAGACCAAGTTCCCGCGCGTGACCTGGACCTTGCATGAGCAAGGGCCGAACGTGCAGTACGAGGCTTTGCGGGCCAAGCAGATCGACGTGGGCTTCTGGCGCGAGCCCAGGCTCGATGCGGACGATTTGAAGAACGATAATCTGCGCCAGGATTTGTGCTACCGCGAGAATGTATGCGTGGCGGTCAATGAGCAGCATCCGCTGGCCAAGCTGCCGCACATCGAGCTGACCGATATCGCCAATGAACCGATGCTGACGCTGGCGTTGGATAAGTCGGCGTTTCCGCGCTATCTGATTCAGTGCTGCGTCGACGCGGGGTTTGAGCCCACTATTTTTCAGGAAGCCAATGAGCCGCAGACTTTGCTGGCCATGGTCGGTGTTGGATTGGGTGTGACCTTGATGCCCGAAACGACTGCGCGCATCGGCTGGCCTGGAGTGGTGTTTTTGCCGATCAAAACCAATCCGCCTTCGGCGAATTTGTATATCACCTACACGACGCAGGACGATGCGCCAGTGGTGCGTGCCTTCCTCAATATCATCAATCCCCCGGCGACTTGACTCCCGGCGGCACAAACCCTCGGTCTGATTGCGCCCCCCGAGTGTTCTATAATCGCAAGCGCCGCGACCCGCCTGTCGGCCATCAATCTCCACCACACTGAAAATCTAAAATTCCAAAATATCTGATGCGAACCCCTCCCCCCCTCTTTCGTTGCTTATTTTTTATTATTTCGTTCTTTGCATTATTTGAGAATGCGATTGCCCAAAATCTACCGGCAAAGCGTGATTCACTCTATTCGGATATATTAAAAGAAGAAAGAGTGATCGAAGTACTCTTGCCCGAGAACTATAATCCCGGATCGGATGAAAAGTATGACGTACTTTACGTCCTGGATGGCGAGTGGAGCTTAAAGTTAATTTCCAACATTCAACAATTTGTGCAAGGCGAGTCCTACATGCCGCCCACTATTATTGTAGCCGTGCATAATACCAATCGCGAACGTGATTTCACGCCAAGACAAATCGCAGGGAAAGCTGCAGCGGGTGGGGCAGATAAATTTCTCGCGTTCTTTAAGACAGAACTCATACCGCACATCAACAAATCATATCCTTCCAATGGCAATAACATCCTGTATGGCCATTCTTTGGGCGGCCTGTTTTCCATGTATGCGCTTCTTACCGAACCGGATGTCTTTAATTCCTATCTTGCCGTTGATCCGAGTTTTTGGTGGGATGATGCCCACATAAATAAACTTGCTGCAGATAAATTGAGTGCATCATTACAGTCAGGCAAATCACTTTTCATCGCCGGGCGCGAAGGGGAAGGACTGAAGCAGATGGGGATTCCAAGCATGGATTTGCTTCTGAAAAGCCAGGCACCAAAAGACCTGAACTGGAAGGTGGCAGCCTATCCGGATGAGCACCATGGATCTGTACGACTAAAAGGTGTTTACGACGGACTGAAATTCTTCTACGATGGTTACACCAGTCAGGCTGTCGAATTCCATCCTATGAACGGCATTGTTCTAAAGGATAAGCCTTATAAAGTCTACTATTTTGGATCATCGTCATCGGTCCATTACACAAGCGATGGAAGCGAACCTACATCGTCATCCCAAAAAATAACGCCTGAAATCAGTTTGACAAACGGCGCGAAAATTTCCGCCAAATCGCTTGGCCGCCATCAACGATATAATAAAACGACTGTCGGTGAATTCAAAATTGGAAAGCCACTTGCTGCCAGTGCCAAGCCGAAGGATGTAAAACCAGGCGGCCTCCATTATTCGTATTACGAAGGGGAATGGGACGCGCTCCCGGATTTCGGAAAATTGAAACCCATCAAATCTGGAATTGCGGACAAAGATTTTAACGTTAACAAACTTTCACGCCCGCTCAACTTTGCCTGCCTGATTGAAGGACATATCGAAATACAAAAGGAAGGCTATTACGTCTTTGTATTGGATTCGGATGATGGCTCAAGATTATTTTTTGGAGACAAACTACTGATTGCTTACGATGGCCTTCATGGAGATGGGAAACCGAAAACCTATTTAGTACCATTGAAAAAAGGGTTTTACCCTATTCGGATGGAATATTTTCAGAAAGTCGGAGGCGCTTTTCTCAGGCTGGATTATGTAGTACCCGGTGAGGAACAGCCACGTCCAATTCCGATCCCGTTTGAACTTCAATATAGTAGTCATTGATACGGCTGTCATTCCCGCCTCAGCGGCCGCGTAGGCGGGAATGACCGGATGGTGCTTAGGGAACCTCGAAAAACCGTAGCGAGCAGGCCTGATATTGCATCGAGTAGCGGAGCCGTACGAAGGTACGGCGAGCAACGCAGGTGCAATAGCGGGCCGCGCAGTAGGTTTTTCGAGGTTTCCCTTAGAAGTTCGCCTTGAACTGCACCCCAACCGTGCGCGGTTCGTTAACCATGCCAGTCAGGTTATCGAACGCGATCGCGGCCACGGTCTGCACCTTGTCGGTGATATTCCGGCCGAACACCGCCACCTCGTAGTTACTCCACTTGTAGCCAAGCCGCAGGCCGCCTTCCAGCAGCGACTTGGCCTTGTACTCGATCGCCTCGTCCAGGAACATATTGTAGGTGCTGCGGTAGGCCCAGTCGGTGTAGGCATAGAACTCGCCGTTACCCACCGGTGCGCTGTAGCGCAAGGTGAAGTTACCCTGCCACTTGGGTGAACGCGGCAGCGGATGGCCATCCAGGCGCTGCGTGTACGGGAACGGCCCCGGCACACCCACCGGCGTACAGCCTGCAATGTCGTTGGTGTTCGGCTGGTTGCCACAGGTCTGCACGTACAAGTCAGGATCCTTGATCTCCGTGTCGTTATAGCTGCCGCCAAGGCTCATGTGCAGCGAGTCGCTCAGGATCGCCTGGAAATCCAGTTCCACACCCTGCCCAGTCACCTTCTTGGCGTTGATCAGCTGGTTCATATTGATCGGGCCAGAGCCCGCAGTCAGCTGCTTGTCCTTGACACGGTAGCTGAACACCGTAGCCGCCAGGCGGGCGCGCTTGTCGAACAGGTCCTGCTTGATGCCCGCCTCCACCGACAGGGCCGTCTCGGAATCGGCGAACGAGGGTCGGTCAGCCAGGCCGTTCAGGCGCCCTTGCATGCTCGGTGCGCGGTAGCCGCTTGCCACGCGAGCGAACAGATTGGTGTCCGGCGTCAGCTCGTAAGTGCCGCTCACATCGCCGCTGACGTTACTCGACTTGTTGTTGATGACGAACGGGCCAGCCGTAGTGGCCTCGACCCGCTTGGCAGAGAAGTTCTTGCGGTCGTTGGTGTAACGCAGGCCGCCGCGCAGCTTCAGGCGGTCGGTCAGGGTGTAGTTCAGCGATCCGAATACCGCCCACGATTTGGTGTCCTGCAGCTGGGTGGCGTAGAACGGATTCTGCGGATTGCCCGGTGCGAAGGAGTCGAAGCTGATGCTGTCGATCTGAATATGTTCGTCAAAGTAGAACAAGCCGCCGATCCATTGCAGCGGTCCTTTTCGATTCGACTCCAAGCGGAATTCCTGGGTCCACTGGCTGTGATCGGGCAGCACGTCGGCCGTCTCGACCGGGAACGGAATGAAGCCGGGGCCGTAGTTCGGTTTGCCGCTGGCGTCGTTGCCGAGGAAGGCTGCGCCGTAGCCGCCGTCGACGTCGCCGCGGCTGTAGAAGTCGGCCGTCTCGTAGCCCGTGATGGAGTGGAAGGTGACGCCGTCGCCGTCCCAGCGCAGGCGCATATTGGCGCCGTGGGTCTTGAGCCATTGCTCGTTGCCGCCATCGGTCGGGTAGACGTCGTAGTCGAAGTTATCGACCAGCTCATTGGTCCCCTTCTTCATGATATTGGCGCGGAACAGGGTGGCGCTGCCTTTCATGTCGCGCGCGTGGACGTTGAACAGTGCGCTGAAGTCGCGCGTCGGCTTGGCCAGTACCTGCAGGCGCAGGGCGTGGTCGTTATAGCCTTCAAAGTCTTTTGTAATCGCGTTCGGACGCGGGTTGTGCACGCGGTCGTCGCGGTTCTGCGATTGCAGCGACAGGCGCACCGCCACCGTGTCGGAGACGGCCGCGTTGTAGGCGCCCTCCACGTTCACCGCTTTGTCACTGCCGAAGCCGACCGTGGCATAGCCTTCGGTCCGGAACACCGGCTTGACCGAGTCGAACTTGATCACGCCGGCCGGCGAGTTACGTCCGAACAGGGTGCCTTGCGGGCCGCGCAGCACCTCCACCTGGTCGACGTCGAACACCGGGAAGCCCTTGAGCATCGGGCTCTCCTGCACAATGTCGTCGACCACCAGGCCGACCGGCTGCGAGGCGTTCAGGTCGAAGTCGGTATTGCCCTGCCCGCGGATGTAAAAGCGCGGGAACGAGCGGCCGTAGTCGGATTCGACCGACAGGCTGGGCGCGCGGCCGGACAGGAAGCGGATATCCATGCCGCCTGAAGTGAGCGTATCGAGCTTGTCGCCCTTGAGGGTGGTAATCGCCATCGGCACATCCTTGATGTTCTCGGCGCGCCGCTGGGCGGTCACGATCACCGCCTCCAGCTGGCCGCTGGCGGCCTTGGGCTCGGGGGCCGGCGGGGCTTCCTGGGCCAGCGCCAGCGGGAAGGCGCCAGCAATGGCGAGGGCGAGAATCGAATGGCGCAGGGCCGGATGGCGGGGGTTTGTCATGCTGGGTTCCTTGTGGTCGTTCCGAGTAGTTGATGATCAGTGCGGATGAGCAGTGCGGCTTGTGACCGCATGCGCGTGGCGTAAAGACTGGGAAATCCTAGCATGAGATTCATGGCGAAAAGCCAAGATGTGCGTGATTTCAACTTATATGCCTAAGCTATAAATAGCCAATCAAAATCGTATTTGCCATACATATTCACGTTGATGCATAGTTCACAAGCTGCGCGTTGCGCATCCGCCGTGATCCGGTTGGTGCGCCTTGACGGGCAGTGTCCCAGGCGAGGAGTCGGGAATTGGTCGCAACTGTATGCGTTTGGGGTATCTCATATGCAAGTACGAGGCGGGAGCGAACCAGATTACAACACCCAATGCTGTTGCAACAAAACGACAAGCCGCAGGGATAACCGCAATGAACGAAGCAAGCGCATCATTCAACCGTCTTAAAACTTCCTGGATTGCGGACGACGGGGTCCAGGCAACTATTATTAATCCAACACGCATCGTCAACGCGATCCGCAGTGCTGTCACCAATCCGGTCACGCTGCCCACGTTGCACCAAGCGCTCGGCGATCCCGTAGCGCACTCCTCTGCTTTCTGCACAGATACAAATGGTAACGGCCCGCAGCGGTCGGTCCTGACACAATAAGCGGTCTGACCCGGGCAATGCGCCGGGTACAATATCGACACTCCAGGAGCCCACCCCCATGAAAATGACCAAACTCAGTCTCACGATCGCCGCGCTGTGTGTCGCCGCGAGCGCCTCCGCTGCCGATCCAAAGCTGGGCATCGTGTACGACGCGGGCGGCAAATTCGACAAGTCGTTCAACCAGTCCGCTTATGAAGGCGCCGAGCGCTTCAAAAAAGAGACGAACATCAAATACTTCGAGGCCCAAGCGTCCAGCGATACGCAGGCCGAACAGGTGCTGCGCGGCCTGGCGCGCAAAAAGCTCGACCTGATCGCGGCGGTCGGCTTCTCGCAAACGCAGGCGGTGCAGAAGGTCGCGCAGGAATTCCCCAATGTGCGCTTCGTGCTGATCGACGCGGTCGCCAAGGGTAACAACATCAACTCGATCCTGTTCAAGGAAGAGGAAGGCTCTTACCTGGCCGGCGTCGCCGCCGCCATGGCCTCCAAGTCCAAGAAGATCGGCTTCGTGGGCGGCATGGACATCCCGCTGATCCGCGCCTTCGCCTGCGGTTACGCGCAGGGCGCCAAGGCCATCAATCCGAAGATCGAAACACTGCAGAACATGGTAGGCACCACCAGCGCGGCCTGGAACGATCCGGCCAAGGGCGGTGAACTGGCGCGCGCGCAGTTCGACCGCGGCGTGGACGTGGTGTTCGCGGTCGCCGGAGGCTCGGGCATCGGCACCCTGCAGACGGCCAAGGCCAAGGGCAAGCTGGGCATCGGCGTGGACTCCAACCAGAACCACCTGTTCCCCGGCACGATGCTGACCTCGATGGTCAAGCACGTTGACAACGCGATCTACGATTCCTTCATGCAGATGAAGAACGGCACCTGGAAGGCCGGCATCACCCACAAGGGCCTGAAGGAAGGCGGCGTGAACTGGGCGCTGGACAAGGATAACCGCGCGGTCGTTACGCCGGAAATCGAAAAGCGCGTGAACGAAGCCAAGACGAATATCATCAACGGCAAGATCAAGGTGATCGACTACCGCGCCGCGAACAGCTGCCCGGCCTGATGTGCCCGTTCGCCATGTCTGGCGAATGAACGACAAGCGCGCCGCGCCGGGGTTCCGGTCCGGCGCGCTTTTGAAATTAACCTCGGTTTTTTACTTCACCTATGCAGCCAGCCGTTGAATTCCGCAACATCAGCAAAGCCTTCGGGGCGGTGCAGGCCAATGCCGATGTCAGCTTCGCCGTCGCCAAGGGCTCGATCCATGGCGTAATCGGCGAGAACGGCGCCGGCAAGTCGACCCTGATGAGCATCCTGTACGGCTACTACAACGCCGACAGTGGCGAGCTGCTGATCGACGGCCAGCAGCGCGACATCCGCACCAGCCACGAAGCAATCGCGCTGGGCATCGGCATGGTGCACCAGCACTTCATGCTGGTCGAGAATTTCACCGTGCTAGACAACGTCATGCTGGGCACTGAAGGCGGCTTCCGCCTGGCCGCCAAGCGCGGCCAGGTGGAAGCGCAGCTGCGCGAGATCTGCACCCGCTACCGGCTCGACGTCGACCCGCTGGCGCGCATCGACGAGCTGTCGGTCGGCGCCCAGCAGCGCGTGGAGATCCTCAAGCAGATCTACCGCAGCGCCAACATCCTGATCCTGGACGAGCCGACCGCCGTGCTCACCGCGCAGGAGACCGCGTCGCTGTTCGAGATCCTGCGGCTGTTCAAGGAACAGGGCAAGACCATCATCCTGATCACCCATAAACTGCAAGAGATCATGGAGATCACGGACGAGGTGACGGTGATGCGCGCGGGCCGCGTCGTCGGTGCGGTCAAGACCGCGGAGACGTCGCGTGAAGAACTGGCCAACATGATGGTCGGCCGCCCGATCCAGAGCGAGCTGCCGCGCGCGCCGTACAACCCGGGCGCGGAAGTGCTGAAGGTCTCGAACCTGCGGCTGCAGGATGCGAACGGCGTCGCCCTCCTCGCCGACATCGACTTCACCCTGCGCGCGGGCGAAGTGGTCGCCATCGCGGGCGTGTCGGGCAATGGCCAGAGCGAGCTGCTCGAGATCCTGTCCGGCATGCGCCTGCCCACGTCGGGCAAGGTCGAATTCCTCGGCCAGGACCTGCCGTACACGGGCCGCACGAACGCGGACGGCCTGCCGGCGGAGTTCCGGGAACGGGGCATCGGCCACGTGCCGGAAGACCGCCTGCGCGACGGCGTGATCAAGGATTTCTCGGTCATGCAGAACACCGTGTTCGGCTACCAGCGCCGCGTCAAGAACCGCTGGGGCCTGCTCGACATGAAGGCGATCGCCTCGCGCTGCGCACACCTGCTGCAGGCGTTCGACGTGCGCCCCTCCAACCCGGACCTGCGCATCGGCCTGCTCTCCGGCGGCAACCAGCAGAAGGTGGTGATTGCGCGCGAAGTGTCGGCGGCGCCCAAGCTGATGCTGGTCGGCCAGCCCACGCGCGGCGTGGACATCGGCACCATCGAAGCGATCCACACCCAGCTGCTCAAGATGCGTGACGAGGGCGTGGCCATCCTCCTGGTCTCGGTGGAGCTGGAGGAAGTGCGCGCACTGGCCGACCGCATCATCGTCATGTCGGGCGGACGCATTACCGGAGAACTCAAGGTTGAAGAATTCGACACCACCCGTATTGGCCTGTTGATGGGCGGGATGCATAAAAAATGAAGACCACCGAACTGCCCCGCTGGGCCACCGGCTTTGTCCTGCCGGTCCTGAACCTCTTGTCAGCGCTGCTGGTTGCGGCGCTGGTGATTCATCTGCTCGGCGAAAGCCCCACGGAATCGCTGGCCATCCTGATCGACAGCGCCGTCATCAATCCCGAAGGGCTGGCCTACACCCTGTTCTACGCGAGTACTTTTATCTTCACCGGCCTGTCGGTATCGATTGCCATGAAGGCGGGCCTGTTCAACATCGGCTCCGAAGGCCAGCTGTATATCGGCGGCCTTGGCCTGACGGTGGTGATGCTGTCGCTGGACAGCGTGCTGCCGGCCTGGCTGCTGATCCCGGCCGCGATGCTGGGCGCCGCCGCTTTCGGCGCGGCCTGGGCCTGGCTGCCCGGCTACCTGCAGGCCAAGCGCGGCAGCCATATCGTGGTGACGACGATCATGTTCAACTTTATCGCCGCCAGCCTGATGAACTTCATCATCGTCAAATACCTGATCCCCGAAGGCCAGCAGAATCCGGCCAGCCGGGTGTTCTCGGACGCCGGCTCCATGCCGCGCCTGCAGGAGTGGTTTCCGGCGCTGGGCGACACCCCGCTGAACATCAGCTTCCTGCTAGCGATTGCCGCGCTCGGCATCTACGGCCTCATGGTATGGCGCTCCGCATGGGGCTATTCGCTGCGCGCCACCGGCCTCAATCAACACGCGGCGCATTACGCCGGCATCTCGATTTCCCGCACCATCATCGTGGCGATGCTGATCTCAGGCGCGCTGGCCGGTCTGGGCGCGGTCAATTCAATCATGGGCTCGACCCATTATCTCAGCCTGAACTTCCCTGCCGGCGCCGGTTTCGTGGGCATTGCGATCGCCTTGATGGGACGCCAGCACCCGGTCGGGATTTTCCTGTCGGCGGTGCTGTTCGGCGCGCTGATCCAGGGCGGCTTCGACCTGTCGCTGGAAAAGCCGAACATCCCGCAAGAGACCTTCATTTTCATTCAGGGCCTGATCATCCTGTTCTGCGGCGCGATGGAAAACCTGTATGCGCCTGCGGTGCTCAAGCTGATCAACCTGCGCAAAGGATAAGCGATGTTCGAAGACCTCCAACTGACCAGCATTGTCGTCTCGACCATCCGCAACGCGCCGGTGCTGCTGTTCGCCGCCATGGCCGGCC
>CAMLFK010000091.1 GCA_946479255.1 uncultured Oxalobacteraceae bacterium | reverse complement strand
AGATCGGCCTGAAGGAAATCGAAGTCGGCTTCCCCTCGGCCTCGCAGACCGACTTCGACTTCGTGCGCAAGCTGGTCGATGAAAACCGCGTTCCCGACGACGTCACCATCATCGTCCTGACCCAGGCGCGCGAAGAACTGATCCGCCGCACGGTCGACTCGTTGGTCGGCGCCAAGCGCGCCATGGTCCACATGTACAACTCGACCGCGCCGGTGTTCCGCCGCGTGGTGTTCGGCGCCACGCAAGAAGAAATTATCAAGATCGCCGTCGACGGCACCAGGCTGGTCAAGGAACTGGTGGCCCGGCATCCAGAGACTGAATGGCGCTACGAATACACGCCCGAATCCTTCTCCACCACCGAACTCGATTTCGCCAAACGGATCTGCGACGCCGTCACCGACATCTGGCAGCCGACGCCAGCGAACAAGATGATCATCAACCTGCCGTCGACGGTCGAATCGAGCACCCCCAACGTCTACGCCGACCAGATCGAATGGATGTCGCGCCACCTGGCGCGCCGCGACGCCCTCTTGATCAGCGTACACCCGCACAATGACCGCGGCACCGCCGTGGCCGCGGCCGAACTGGCCGTGCTGGCCGGCGCCGACCGCGTCGAAGGCTGCCTGTTCGGTAACGGCGAACGCACCGGCAATGTCGACCTGGTGACGCTTGCGCTCAATCTCTACACCCAGGGCGTCCATCCCGGCCTCGACTTCTCCGACATCGACTCGGTGCGCAAGCTGGTGGAAGACTGCAACCAGCTTCCGGTGCACCCACGCCATCCGTACGTGGGCGACCTGGTGTTTACCGCCTTCTCCGGATCGCACCAGGACGCCATCAAGAAAGGCCTCGCCAAGCAGCAGCCGGATGAACTGTGGGAGATTCCGTATTTGCCGATCGACCCTGCCGACCTGGGGCGCAGCTACGACGCCATCATCCGCGTCAACAGCCAGTCCGGAAAAGGCGGCATGGCCTACCTGCTCGAACAGGAATACGGCCTGCAGCTGCCGCGCCGCCTGCAGATCGAATTTAGCCGCGCCGTGCAAGCTGTGGCCGACGCCAGCGGACGCGAGATCGCAGCCCAGGAAATCCACGAGATCTTCTGCCGCGAATACTTCGACCAGGCCAATCCGTATGCCTATGGCGCGCACCGCATGGTGGAAGACAGCAGCAGCGACGAACCGGTCCAGATCGACATCCGCCTGATGCACCGCAGTGCCGAGCTGGCCTTGCAGGGCGGCGGCAACGGCCCGATCGACGCCTTCGTCAACGCCCTTGGACTGGACATCAAGCTGATGGACTACCACGAGCACTCGATCGGCTCGGGCGCCAACGCCCGCGCCGCCTGCTACGTCGAACTGCGCCTGGACAACGGGCCCACCCTGTTCGGTGCCGGCATCGACAGCAACATCGTCACCGCCTCCTTCAAGGCCGTGCTGAGCGCGGTGAACCGCCAGCTCGCCAAGCGCGAGCAGGACGTCAGCGCAACCGCCTGAGTCCGTACTAGCGGCCCCGCCCCGCCCCGTACGCGCGGGGCGGGCGGCTATAAACCCGAGGTCAGTGCCCACATTGTTACACGAGCTCATCCGCACAGCGGAGAATGTGAACGCACATCAATATTTAATTCACCGTCGCCGCATCGAAACGCCTCCTAAATCGATCAGCGCATTCTGATAATCAAAAATAAAAATAGGCGCAGTGAGATCCGCGCTGACCGCAGTATTCCCGGTGCCAGTGCCCACATTGATACACGAACTCATCTGCAAACCAATCTGGCCCTTCCTACCGGCTTAGTCGTCTTCCGATAATCGGTTTTTATTCACTGCCGAGCTCGTATCTCAATGTGGGCACTGACCCCGGAATTGACGTAAGGCATCGTTGAGGCGAGAAAAAATGCCGCTATCGTTAGCGGCATTGTCGATAGCGCGCGGCCGTAGGCCGCCTCGTCAGTGGGCAGCCTCGGTGCTCAGCGGCTTCGGTTCGCTCGGCCCGCCATCGCGCCCTACCCGCTCATATTCCGAAATCACTTGAGCGCCGAACAGCAGCAGCGCGGCACCGATCTCGAGACTGAACATGACGACGATCGCCGTCGTCATCGAGCCATACACCAGGTTCACTTGCGACAGGGTCGAGAAGTACCAGATCAGCACATGCCGCGCGATCTCCCACAACAGCGCCGCCGTCACGCCGCCAATCAGCGCGTGCTGCCACGACAGGCGCCCTACCGGCATGACCAGGTAGATCGAGGTCAGCACGAGGATTTCGCCGGCCAGCCCCAGCATGTACAGCAAGGCGCCGGATACCCCGCCCAGGGACCATTCCCAACCGAGAAAGTGCACGCTCTCCTGCCCCATCACCTGCAGGCTGCCGGCCACCAAAGTGACGATCATGATGCCGGCGCCCAGCGCGACGATGTAGCAGTAAGGCAGGATGGCCGAGACCATGAAGTGGCGCCGCCGGATCGCCACGCGGTGGTTGAAGATGACGCTCATGGCGTTCTCCAGCGCCGTGAATGCGAGCGAGCTGAAAAACACCATGCTGGCGAACAGCACCCAGGTGATCAGGGCGCGGTCGGCCAGGAAGTGCGACAGCTCGGCGACCATGGCTTTGGACTGGCCGGGCATGAGCCACTCCAGGTAGCGCGACAAGGTGGCCAGCAGTTCGGCCGGGTCGATGAAGTGCGACAGCGCCACCACCACCAGCATCAGGAAGGGCACGATCGACAGCAGCGAGTAGTAGGCCACGGCGCCCGCCAGCAGCAGGCCTTGATTGGCGCGGAAGCCTTTCAGGGCCTGGCGCGCGAAGTCGAGCGGATGGCGCAGGATATACGAGTTGGCCCGGCGGTTGAGGATGTTCAGTTGTGCGAGTCGGCGGGCGTTCATCGAGCGAGGCGCAGACCGGTAAACTGCCAGCGTGCGCCGGCCGGGAAGAAATTGCGATAGCTGAGGCGCGCGTGGCCGGGCGGCGTGGCCATCGACGAACCGCGCAGCACATACTGGTTGCACATGAACTTGCCGTTGTATTCGCCCAGCGCGCCGCTTGCCACCGTATAGCCGGGATACGGCGCGTAGCTGCTGCTGGTCCATTGCCAGCAGTGGCCGAACAGCTGCTCCAGTGATTCCCCCAGCGCTGCGGCGCCAAGCTCCCATTCGGCTTCGGTCGGCAGGCGCGCGCCGGCCCAGCAGGCATACGCGGCCGCTTCGAACATCGACAGGTGCGCGGCCGGCCGGTCAAGCTCCAGCGGCAGCAGTCCGTGCAAAGTGAATTCGGACCAGGCGCCATCGCCGCCGCGCATCCAGTACAGCGGATGGGCAAGCGCGTTGGCGCCGACCCAGTCCCAGCCTTCGGACAGCCACAACGCGGGATCGCGGTAGCCGCCCGCATCGATGAATTCCAGGTACTCGCCGTTGGTGACCAGGCGCGAGGCCAGTTCGAACGGCGCCACGTACACGCGGTGGCGCGGCAGTTCGTTATCGAAGCAGAACCCTCCACCTTGGTGGCCGCCCTCATGGCCGATGTCGGCCAGTCCGCCCGCGCAGGCCACAAAGCGCAGCGCCCGCGTGGAGCAGCCGGCAAGCGGCGCAGCCTCGCCATAGGCCGGGTAAAGGGCGCTTTGGGCCAGCAGATGCTTGACGTCGGTGAGGATGAGTTCCTGGTGCTGCTGTTCGTGGTGCATGCCCAGCACCAGCAGTCGCGCGAGCTCGGGATCGCCATCGCGGCGCTTGACCAGGCGGGCGATGCGCGCGTCGACGTCGGCGCGCCATGCCAGCACCTCGCGCAGCGCAGGCCGGGTCAGCACGCCGCGCTGGGCGCGCGGATGGCGCGCGCCGATGCCGTTGTAGTAGGAGTTGAACAGCACGCGAAAGGCCGGGTGGAAGGGCGCGAAGCCTTCTTCGAGCGCTTCGAGAATGAAGGTCTCGAAAAACCAGGTGGTGTGGGCCAGGTGCCATTTGACCGGGCTGGCGTCGGCCATCGACTGGGCGCCGCAATCCTCGGCCGAGAGCGGCTCGGCCAGCATCAGCGAACGGCGCCGCACTTGCTGGTAGTCCCGTGCCAGGGTGGCGGTGTCCAGGCGCGCGTTCATGCCTCAGCCTGGAATCGGGCGCGCGTAAATCAGCGCGAACCATTCGTTCGGATCGGTCCACAGGTTCACCGTGCGCAGGCCGGCTTGTTCGAGCAGGCCAACCGCGCCGCTGCGGCGGTATTTGTAGCTGTTTTCGGTGTGGATGCGCTGGCCGCGCGCGAAGCTGCGCGCGCCGCCTGGCCACTTGACGGTCAGCTCTTCGCGCGCCTCCAGGTGCATTTCGACGCGCGACTGGGCCGCATTGAAAAAGCCCAGATGGCGCCACTGGCGCACGTCGAAATCGGCGCCGAGCAAGGCATTCACGTGGCGCAGCACATTGAGGTTGAAGGCGGCGGTCACGCCGAGCGCGTCGTCGTAGGCGGCGTCGAGGATGGCGCTGTCCTTGACCAGGTCGATCCCGATCAACAAGCCGCCGTCGGCGTCGCACTGGGCACGCACGCCTTTCAGAAAACCGCGCGCTTCTTCAGGCGTGAAATTGCCGATCGACGAACCGGGGTAGAAGAACACCCGCTTTTCAGGGCGCACCACGTCGGGCAGCGCCAGGTGGCTGGAAAAATCCAGGCCAAGCGCGGTCATTTCGATGTGGGTGAAGCCTTGCTGCAGGCGCTCGACCGAATCGCGCACGAAGTCGTGCGAGATGTCGATGGCGACATATTGGGCCGGATGCAGCAGCGGGAACAGCCTGGCGGCCTTGGCGCAGTTGCCGGCGCCCAAGTCGATCAGGGTGCCGCCCGGCCCGGCCGCGCGCGCCAGCTCCGCACCGTAGCGCGCCACAATCCCGGCCTCCATGCGAGTAGGGTAATATTCGGCCAGTTCGCAGATCGCCTCGAACAGTTTGCAGCCGAGGACATCGTACAGAAACTTGGGCGAAATGCGTGCATCGGCGGCCATCAGGCCGTTGGTGAGTTCGGCCTGAACAGCCCGGCTCGCCAAGGGTGGAAACACGTCGTTGAGCTTGCTTTTTTGCATCGTTCGCGACCTTACCCATTCCGGGTTAGTGTTTTTGATATCATAGCGGATTATTGTTGTTCCTCCCGTTCGCTCGCACCTAAGCTGAGAGCAGGGTTTTCTACTCCCTACGAAAAGTTCCTATGACCAACTACTCCCCAATGCGCACCCTGAAATCCCTGCTCACCGCGTCCATCACCGCCGGCCTGCTGTTCGCCGCCGCCGGCGCCAGCGCCCAGGTCACCCCTGGCGTGCTGCGCGTCTCGGCCATTCCCGACGAAGCGCCGACTGAACTGCAGCGCAAATTCAAGCCGCTGGGCGAGTACCTGTCCAAGGCCACCGGCCTGAAAGTCGAGTTCACCCCGGTGACCGACTACCCGGCATCGGTCGAAGCCCTGGTCAACAAGAAGGTCGACATGGTCTGGTTCGGCGGCTTCACCTTCGTCCAGGCCAAAGTGCGCAGCAAGGGCCAGGTGCAGCCACTGGTGCAGCGCGCGGAAGACGAGAAATTCCGCTCGGTGTTCATCACCACCTCCAAGGACATCAACAAGCTCGAAGACTTGAAGGGCAAGACCCTGAGCTTCGGCTCGGAATCGTCGACCTCGGGCCACCTGATGCCGCGCTCCTACCTGCTGGCGGCCAAGATCAATCCCGACACCGACCTGAAACGCATCGCTTTCTCGGGCGCGCATGACGCCACCGTGGCCGCTGTCGCGGGCGGCAAGGTCGATGCCGGCGCGCTCAATATCTCGGTATGGGAAAAGCTGGTCAACGAGAAAAAAGTCGACCCGGCCGCCGTGCGCGTGTTCTACACCACGCCCGGCTACTACGACTACAACTGGACCGTACGTTCGGACATGCCGGCCGCGCTGAAGAAAAAGATCACCGACGCCTTCCTGGCACTGGACAGCAGCACCCCTGAAGGCAAGGAGATTCTCGGCCTGCAGCGCGCGACCAAGTTCATCCCGACCAAGGCCGAAAACTACGGCGCAATCGAAGCGGCCGCCCAGAGTGCAGGCCTGCTGAAGTAAGACGAAAAACCGATGAGCCCGACCTACCGGCTCGCCCAGCTCACCGTCCGCCACTTGGCGGCCGGGCGGCCGGCTGCGCTGCATGCGCTCGACCTCGAGATCGCACAAGGCGAGCAGCTGGCCATCATCGGCCCTTCCGGGGCCGGCAAGACCACCCTGCTGGCGACCCTGGCCTGCGCGCACATGCCGTCGGCCGGCGCCTTTAATCTGTTCGGCATCAATCCCTGGGCCATGCGCGGCGCGGCACGCCATCGCCTGCGCGCGCGCCTGTTCCTGGCGCCGCAAACCCCGCCGCTGCCGCCGCGCCAGCGCGTGGTCAGCGCGGTACTGGCAGCGCGCCTGCCCCAATGGACACTGTGGCAAGCCCTGAAGTCGCTGATCAAACCGAGCGACCCGGACGCCGCTTTCGCGGCGCTGTCGCGCTTCGGCCTGGGCCACAAATTGTATGCGCGGGTCGACCGCCTGTCCGGCGGCGAACGCCAGCGCTGCGCCCTGGCGCGCATGCTGTTATCAACTGCCGAGATTTTCCTGATCGACGAGCCGCTGTCCGCGCTCGATCCCACCCTTGCGCAGATGACCCTCGCAACCGTGCAGCAGGAAGCGGCGGCGCGCAACGCCACCCTGGTGTGCAGCCTGCACCAGGTCGATATGGCGCGCGCCAACTTCGCCCGCATTGTCGGCCTGCGCGAAGGGCGCATCGTGTTCGACGCCCCGCGCGAACAGGTCAGCGACGCCATGATCGAGGCGCTCTATGCCAACGAGGCGGCCGAGCCCAAGGTGCAGGAACAGCATGAATCGCCCGATCGCCTGGCGGTCGGTGCCTGCTTCTAAGGCCGCCTTCACGATGGCGGCACACCCCACCGAGCATCCGGACCCGGCCTGGCGCGCGCGCGTCACCGGCGCCGTCGTCTTCCTCATCCTTCTGTGGCCCATGCTGGTGTTCAGCGAGTTCAAGCCATGGCTGCTGTTCGATGCCCAGAGCCTGGCGGCCACCCTGCGCTTTCTATCGGACTTCCTGGTGCCGGCGCATTCGCTTGAATTCCTGAAGATGGTGCTGGTTGAGACCTGGCAGACCATGGCAATCGCCACTGCCGGGCTGGCGCTGGCCCTGCTGGGCGCCATTCCCGCGACCTTGATCGTCACCGAACGGCTGTCGATTTCGCGCCTCGGCACCGGGCGCATGCGCTTCGGCGGCGCGCTGCTGCGCCAGGCGGTGCGCGCGCTGCTGGTGTTATTGCGCAGCGTGCCGGAACTGGTGTGGGCCTTGCTGTTCGTGCGCGTGGTCGGCCTGGGGGCCACCGCCGGCGTGATTGCGATCGCCCTCACCTACAGCGGCATGCTGGGCAAGGTGTATGCGGAAATCCTGGAGTCGTCCGACGCCCACGCCACCGACGTCCTGCTCACCAACGGCAGCTCGCGCTTGACGGCGCTGCTGTACGGGGCGCTGCCGGCGTCCGCTTCGGAACTGGTGTCCTACACCGTCTACCGCTGGGAGTGCGCGATCCGCGGCTCGGCGGTGATGGGCTTCGTGGGCGCGGGCGGACTTGGCCAGCGCATGGATGAATCGGCCAAGATGATGGCCGGCGCCGAAGTGTCGACCATGCTGATCATGTTCGTGCTGCTGGTGGCGCTGGCCGACCTCGTCTCCAAGCTGCTGCGCAGGAGGCTGGGTTGAAAGCGCCGGCCACCGCGCCCGCCGCGCCGCCGCGGGCACTGTCGAACTGGCTGCTGCTGGCCGCGCTGATCGCGCTGGTCGCGGCCAGCTTCGCCTCGCTCGACCTGCAATGGGCGGCCTTCTTCACACCCGAGGCGGCCGCCTCGACCGCTGAATTCCTGGAAGGCTTCGCGCCGCCCGAAACTGCCCTGCCCTTCCTGGTCAAGACCTTGCTGGCGGCGCTCGAAACGCTGTCGATGTCGGCGCTGGGCACCTTGCTGGCGGTGGGCGGCGGCTTGCTGCTGGCGCTGCCCGCGGCCGGCCGCTTCGGCGCCACGGCGCGCGCCGCCACCCGCGTGATCCTCAATGTCCTGCGTTCGATCCCGGAACTGGTGTGGGCCTCGCTGCTCCTGATCGCCGCCGGCCTGGGCCCGTTCGCCGGCACCCTGGCGCTGGCGGCCCACACCAGCGGGGTGCTGGGGCGGCTGTTCGCCGACGCGCTGGAAAACGCCGAGCCGCAGCCCGAGGCCGCGCTGCTCAGCAATGGCGCACCGGGCATGTCGGCCTTTCTCTATGCCACCTTGCCGCAGACTCTGCCGCAGATGCTCTCGTACACCTTGTACCGCTGGGAAAACAATATCCGCGCCGCTGCCGTGCTGGGCGTAGTCGGCGCCGGCGGACTTGGACAAATGCTCAAATATCACCTGTCGCTGTTCCAGACCCAGAACGCCGCCACCGTGATCATCGCCATGCTGCTGCTGGTCGCCCTGGTCGATGCGCTCAGCTACGCCCTGCGGCGCGCCCTTACCCCTTAGCCTGCCTCTCCCATCGACCACCTTCACCATGCTCGAACTGCGCGACCTCAGCAAAACATATAACGGCCGCGCGATCCTGAACGGCATCTCGCACAGCTTCCACCCGGGCGAACTGGTGGCCATCATGGGCGAATCGGGGGTGGGCAAGTCGACCCTCCTGAACCTGATCGCCGGGCTCGATACACCGGACAGCGGAGAGATCGTCATCGACGGCCAGGCCATGTCGGCCCTGGACGACAATGCCGCAACCAAGCTGCGGCGCAGCCGCATGGGTTTCATCTTCCAGGCTTTCCATGTGCTGCCGCACCTGACCCTGGAGCAGAACGTGGCGCTGCCGCTGCTGCTCAATCACGCCGGGCGCGGGCGCGCCGCGGACATGCTGGAGGCGGTCGGCCTGGGCGGACGGGGGACGGATTTTCCCCGCCAGCTGTCGGGCGGCGAAATGCAGCGGGTGGCGATTGCCCGCGCTTTGGTGCACCGCCCCGCTTTGGTGCTCGCCGACGAGCCCACCGGCAACCTCGATCCGGAGACCGCGGACAGTGTTTTGCAGCTCTTGCGTGCGGAGATCAAGGCGAGCGGGGCAAGTGCTATCATGGTCACACATTCTCACTCAGCCGCAAGAATCGCAGATAAGTTGCTGAAAATGACACAAAACGGTCTTGAACTTGTGTCGGTTTTGCACCAAAACGAGAATTTCCACACTTAAATGTACAACTTTGCTGCACGCATATACTTATAGTAGTATTATCAAACGAATCCGCCGCGCATCAATTATATCCAAATGTAACGCGGACTTCGTTGAAAATGACGGCTCACTCTGGAGGGGTACGATGAACGTACGGCAAAAGAAACTGGAAATGATCGAGGCAATGAACCGTGCGCGTGCACTGGAACCATCGAGCTTCGTTCCAAACAAGCTGCTCGACACCTTGATCGAGAAGATGAATCTGAAGAACGATGCGGAACTGTGCCGCGTGCTGGAAGTTCAGCCGCCGATCATCAGCAAAATCCGCCATCGCAAGCTGGCGGTCGGCGCGACGATCCTGCTGCGCATGCACGAAAAGTCGGAAATGAGCATCCGCGAACTGAAAGACCTGTCCAGCGCATCGATGCACTAGACCGGCCTGAAGCGCCATTGGCTTACGTTTCGGCTTTCGCGTCAAGCTTCAAGCAGCACCGCAGTAACGGCATGCACACCCAATCCCCGTGCGCCATGCTCGCTACTGAATCGGCTACTCCACGCCGTAGTGTTTCGCGTACCGGCTGTCCAGGTTCGCCAGCGGCAGCATCAGGAACAAATCCGCGCTTTCGAAGTCGGGGTCCCAGGCGGGCTCCCCGCACAGCCATGCGCCCGAACGCACGTATCCCTTGATCAGCGCAGGCACTTGCGGCTTGCGCGCCGGCTCCAATGCCCGGATCGGGAACGGCAGATGCGGCGTCACCCGGTACTCCGGCGGCGCGGCATGCGCCTCCAGCAGCGACTGATACACGGCGATCGCATTGTGGCCGCCGTCGGCCACGCTCATGCTGGCACAGCCCACCAGATAATCGCAGCGCTCGCGCCGCATGTAGTCGGCCAGGCCTGACCACAACAGCATGATCACGCTGCCGCCGCGGTACTCCGGGTGGATGCAGGCCCTGCCCGCCTCCACGATGCGGGTGCGCAGGTGGTTCAGGCGCCCCAGGTCGAACTCATTTTCGGAATAGAAGCGCCCCAGGCGGCGCGCCTTGGCCGCGCTCAGCACGCGGTAGGTGCCGACCACCTTCAGGGTGACCGACTCGCGCACGATCAGGTGGTCGCAATGCTCATCGAACTCGTCGCGGTCGAGCCGGTCGGCGTTCTGCAGCGCCGTCAGCCCCAGGGTTTCGATGAACACCTTGTAGCGCAGGCGCTGCACTTCGCGTACCTCATGCTCGCTTGAGGCCATGCTGAGGATCAGCCGTGGCGAATGCTGCCGGGTCTCTTGGGAGGAAATCAGGTTTTGCATGCTTCGTCCTTTCAGTGGCGACGAAGACAGCGTAACCGCGCTTTTTGTCAGGACGATGACAGCCGCGTGTCAGCGGTATGACAGGCGGCGGATGCAACAATCTCACACATTCTCACGCACCAGGACGGTGCGCGGACGGTTTCACGACGCTTTTGGGCGACCGGTCTTGAGTTGCGGCAGGGTTGCCAGGACTTTTTGCAGGGCGTTCATGTCCAGTTTGCTGATCAGCGCTACGCCGATACGCAACAATTCGCTCTTTTTGATCTCCACGCCGGCTTTCAGGCATGCTTTTTTTACCTGCCCAAGGACCGCGTACTCTTCTTCCGGCATGGTAAAGCTGTCGCGCACCAGGCGCGGCTTGCGTGCTTTAGGTTCCGCCTGCGCCGCGGCCTTCGGGGCTGGCTTGGCGGCGCTCTTCGGGGTGGCCTTGACGGCCGGCTTTACTGCGGCTGGCTTGGCGGCCGCGGTCTTTTTGGCCGGCTTGGCAGCGGCCGCTTTCTTGACCGGCTTGGCGGCTGCGGCAGGCTTGGCAGGGGCCGGCTTGGCGGCCGGCTTGGCAGCCGCCGGCTTCTTGGGCGCCTTCACGACGGGCTGTGCGGCCTTGGCCGCCGGCGCGGCCCTTTTTGCGGCAGGCTTGGCAGGCGCCGCGGTTTCCGCAGGCACGCTCGCCACTGAGGTTGCGGTGGTTTTCTCTGCTGCTGGTTTGGCCATGTCGACGCTCCGTAGTGTATGAAATAAACAGTATATATGGTTTATTTTAATGATGCACTACGGAACATAATTTAACTTTGACGCAAAGCAAATAACCGCCCTTTTCAGGTGCTGCTGCGCATGCTGAAATCAACGCCGACGTCATCCCACCACTCCTGCTCCTTCTCCAGCCAGTACGACAGGGTCGGATGATGGCTGAGCCAGTCGCGGCGGATTTCCAGGTCGATGCGGTTCTTCATACGCAGCTTGAGCTCGCCCGCCTCCAGTTCGATGCGGGCATGCATCAGCAGCACCGCCATGCGCAGCGCCAGCACGGCGCGCGCGAAGTCCGGGTCGGTCAGCGCCTCGCTCACCTTGCGCAGGTTGCCCTTCTGGGCCAGGATCAGCTTGCCCATGATCTTCTGCTCGCGGGTGGTAAAACCCGGCAGGTCGGCATTCTCGATCATGTAGGCGGCGTGCTTGTGATAGCCGGTCTGCGACAGCACCATGCCGATTTCATGCAGCAGCGCGCTCCAGTGCAGCAGCCGGGTGTAGGTGGAGGACTGCGGCTTTAACTGGGTGTACAGGGCGCCGGCCTGCTCGGCCACGCGCGCGGCCCGGGCCTGGTCGACATGGAATTTGGCGGCCAGCCCCAGTACCGATTCGTCGCGCCGGTCGCGCTGCATCGAGCGCAGGTACAGGTCCCACATCACGCCCATGCGCAGGCCCGCCTCCAGCGGGGTCATGACCGCGATATCGAGTTCGTGCACCAGCGCGATCAGAATGGCCAGCCCGCCGATGATGGTGCCGGCCCGGTCCGGGCGCAGGCCAGGCATGTCGATCTTGCTGACGTGCCCGAAAGCGATGAAGCGCTTCTTGAGGGCGTCCAGGCTGGCGGCGGTCAGGCGGCCGTTGCCCAGGTCGTTGCGGGCGATGATGTCGGCGATCGCCCGGATGGTGCCGGACGAACCGTAGGCGTTCTTCCAGTACTGCGGATGGTAAGGCGGCGCGGCATCCTCGAAATGGCTGCGCGCCGACAGGATCGCCGCTTCGTAGGAGGCGGCATCGACCCGGCCGCCGACAAAAAACGACAGGCTCTGCTTGACGGTGCCGACGCTGAAGGACTCGACCCGCTCGATCTCCAGGCCGCGTCCCAGCGCCAGCTCGGTGGAGCCGCCGCCGATGTCGATCACCAGGCGCCGCTCGGACGGCGCGGCCAGGGCGTTGGCCACGCCCATATAAATAAGGCGCCCCTCTTCCTCGCCGGAGATGATCTCGATCGGGTAGCCGATGGCTTGTTCGAGCTCGGGCAGGAACTCGGCGCCGTTCCTGGCCACCCGCATGGCCGAGGTGGCGACCACGCGCACCGCGTCCAGCTCATACGTGTCGAGCACGGCCTTGAAGCTGGCCAGGCAGGCCAGCGCGCCCTGGCGGGCAGTGGCGGTCAGATTGCCGTCCGCGTCCAGGCCGGCCGCCAGGCGGATCGGTTCGCGCATGCTTTTCAGGACGCGGATGGTCTCGCCATCGTGCTTGCCGACGTGTAGACGAAAACTGTTGGAACCCAGGTCCACGGCTGCAAACATACTAGCCTCTTTCTCTACTGTTAACATTGGGCTCTCCGGACACAAAATCTAACACGGTAGCCCAGCAGTGTGACGCCCTGATGACCTCTATGCTTCCGGAAGCGTGGAATTGGCGGCCTGACGCTCTTGCTCAGGCTCAGGCGCCTGGATGACGGTATTGCGGCCGGCCTGCTTGGCCGCGCGCAGCGCCTCGTCGGCCCGCTTGAACAGGCTGACATTGGTGTCGTCGGAGCGGATGACGGTCACGCCGAAGCTGGCGGTCATGGAGACCATTGCCCGCTCCGTCTTGACCGGCGTGGCGGCAATGGCCGCGCGTACCCGCTCGGCCACCAGCAGCGCCTCGGGCAGATTGGTGCGCGGCAGCAGCATGGCGAATTCGACCCCCGCCATGCGCCCCAGCTGATCGCTTTCGCGCAGCAGGCGCTTGCATACCTCGGCCACGCTGCGCAGCACGGTGTCGCCGGCCGGATGGCCGTAAGCATCGTTGACGCGCTTGAACTGGTCCAGGTCGAACAGCACCATCGCGGTCGGCACACCGGGCCGGCGCGCCAGCGCCAGCCACGGCGCCAGCACCTGGAACAGGCCGCGCCGGTTGTGCAGGTCGGTCAGCGGATCGACCACTTCGAGGCGGTTCAGCTCGCGCTGCAACTGCTCGCGCGAGAGCAGCAGGTAGCCGAAGCCGCCCAGCAGCATGAGCAGGTAAAAGGCGTGGATCGAGACCGCGGCCAGCAGCGTGTTGGAGAGCCATCCCCAGCCGCCCGGCATGCTCAAGACCAGGATGCCGCGCGCCGCCACCACCAGCGCCAGGATGCCGATGGCCAGCACCAGGAAGCGCCGCATCATGCTGCCACCCTTCCAGCCGATCGCCAGCGCGGCGGCCAGCGATAAATAGAAGCCGCCCAGGATCAGCGCGCCGGCCACCACCCGCAAACCCAGCTCGTCGACCCAGTAGCAGCCGATGAAGGCGGCGATCGACAGGGCCAGCAAGGGATAGGTGAAGCGGCGCCAGCGCACCCGTTCGGCCGCCTGCCACATGGCGCCGCCTTCGAGCGCCACGCCGGTAAACAAGAGCGCGTAGCCGGCCGGGATGGCGATCGGATCGGGCACCACGCCGCTGCCGCGGAAGTACAGCAGCAGCCAGGCGGCCGCCTGGCACTGGCGGGCGACCGCCCAGGTGGAAAACGCCAGCGACTTGCGCTGCTCGAATTCGTAAAAGAACAGGGCCGCGCACAGGCTGATGTTGCCCAGTGCGAGGGTGAAGACCATGGTGGTGCTGTCCATCATGCGGCGCGGCCGGCGTCAGACTTCGTGTTCGACGTTGGTGCTGCCGTCGCCCACCTTGCTGGCCCAGGCTTGCACGAAGAAGGCGCGTTCATGCTCGCTCGGCGCGTCGTTCCAGAACACGATCAGGGTGCCCTTGTGATCGTGCAGCTGGGAGACCTTTTCCACAAAACCGGCATTGCCGGCCTGGTCGGCAAGCGCCATGACGTAGCCGTACACGCGGGTCAGCCGCTCGATCCGGTCCGGTTCGGTTTGGCTGTTGGTGGCGGTGATGGTCGGGTGATCTAAAAACATAAGGTCTCCGGAGAAGGCCTGGCAAGGAAGGTTGAATTGCAGCTTATCAGAAACAAGCAACGGGCAACAAGGGATGCTTGTCCGCCCCGCCGGCAGCTTCATCCCATTTGCATGGCCAGGGCGCTATACTGAAGCTGACCCTTCCGTTCAATGCCGATCCGACCGTCATGCCGCCACGCCCTGACATCTCGCCGTCCCGCCAACCTTACGCGCCGCCGCTGGTGCGCACGGCGAACGGCCGCCGCACCCTGGAATTCATGGCCGGTAACGTGCAAAGCGAAATGCTGGAGGACGACCCGGACGCGCTGGTGCTGGACTATACCCGCGCCATCATGTGCTTTGCCCTGTTCGTGCCGCGCCCGCGCCATATCGTCATGGTCGGCCTGGGCGGAGGCTCGCTGGCCAAGTTCTGCCACCGTCACTTGCCCGACACCCGCATCACCGTGCTCGAGTTGCGCGCCGACGTGATCGCCCTGCGCGATAGCTTCGCCGTGCCGCCCGACGGTGCGCGCTTCCAGGTGATCCATACCGATGCCTGCGCCTGGCTGGCCGAGCGCAAGCTGGAGCCCAAGGCCGACGTGATTATCGTGGATGGCTTCGACGAAACCGGCTTGCCGCACGCGCTAGGCACGGCGCGCTTTTACAGCGACTGCCGGCGCGCGCTGGCGGACGGCGGCGTGCTGGTGGCCAATATCTTCAGTTACGACCCGGCCTATCCCGGCGTGCTGGCGCGCCTCTCCCTGATGTTCGACGAGCGTGTGTGCTGGTTCGACCGGGTGGCCGGCAACAACCGCATCCTGTTCGCCGTCAAGGCCGCCATCCCCTTGCCCGAGGGCGCCCCGGTTGCGCGCGCCCTCAAGGTGCAGCGCCTGGTGGCGCGCCGCAATGGCAGTGGAATCGGATGGCTGAATCGCTTGATTGTTGCTTTCGTGCTCAGAAAACTTGCCAGGAAAGGTCCATCTTAAAGAATATTTGTTGCCTCCCCACAATCTAATTGCCGAGTTTGCGTCTTCTGTGACAAACTAAAGGTCACAGGTCGATCCGGCGCAGCGCGCCTCCCGCCACTTCATAGGAAACCGTCAATGTTGCGTCGCCGCTTGCCGTCCTCATTAGCTGTCGCGGCGGCCTTGACCTTGGGAATCGGCTGCGCCGCCACTTTGCTGCTGTTTCTGTCGGTCAGCCGGCTCGAATACGACAAGATCAGCCTGGCCTTCCAGCAGCGCGCCGATGTGCGCGTGGCGGCGGTCACGCGCGGCCTGAATGAAGCGGTCGAGGTACTCACCCTGACCAACCATCTGTTTACCACCATCGACCCGGTCACCCGCCAGCAATTCCACGACTTCACCACGCCGCTGCTGGCGCGCTATCCCTTCATTAAAGCGTTCAACTTTCACCGCCAGTTCGGCCACGCCGAGCGGGCCGCGGTCGAGGCCGAACTGCAGCGCGTGCGGCCCGGCACCGTGATCACCGAACTGGTGGCCGGCGGGCGCATCGTGACGGCAGCGCCGCACCCGCGTTACAACATTGTCGACTACCTCGAACCGATGCAAGGCAACGAACCGGCCTTCGGCCTGAACGTCAGCCAGAACGTGCACATCATGAGCACCCTGGAGCGCGCCATCGAGACCGGCCGCCCGGCCGCCAGCGGCATGTTCAGCCTGGCGCAGGACCAGCGTCCGCAAACCGGTTTCCAGGTCATCTTCCCGGTGTACCGCGCCGGTGCGCCGGTCGGCACCGTGGAACAACGCCGCACCGCGCTGATCGGCGACACCGCCGCGATCCTGCGCGCCGGGGAACTGGTTCAAAAAATCATGGACGGCGCGGCCCTCAGCAAGGACCCCACCGTGGTGCTGGCGATGTATGCCTCCGACCACGCCGCGCCGGTACACCTGGTCTATGAGAGCGCCAACGCGGCCTCCGCCCTGCCGCCGCCGGAACGCGGCGCGATTTTCGGCGCGCTGGCCGACTGGCTGTCGATCGACTTCTCCGAGCGCCATGAACAAACCGTGACGGTGGCCGGCCGGCCCTGGCACCTGGTGGTCAGCGCCGCCCCGCGCCCCTTCCTGAGCGAACACCTGGGATCCCTGTCGGCCCTGATCGGCGGCCTGCTGTTTACCTTGCTGATGACGGCCTTCGTGCAGACCCTGGTGCAGCGCTCGCGCCGCGTGCAGCTGCTGGTGGACCAGCGCACCGCCGACCTGAAACTGTCGAACCAGCGCCTGATCGACGATGTCGTGATGCGGCGCCACGCCGAGCAGGCCCTGCAAAAAAGCGAACAGCGCTTCCGCCAGCTGGTATCGATGTCCTCGGACTGGTATTGGGAACAGGATGCCGAGTTCCGCTTCACCAATATCACCGGCGGCATCGCCGAAAAAGGCGGCATTGCGTCCGAGTCGCTGATCGGAAACACCCGCTGGGACGCAGTGAACGGCGCGGCCGAGAGCGAAGCCTGGCGTGCCCACATCAGCCAGCTGATGGCGCACCAGCCTTTTGCCGACTTCGAATTCGAACGGGAGGACCAGAACGGCGACACCCGCTGGTACTGCATCAATGGCGAACCGCTGTTCGACGAGAACGGCGTCTTCTGCGGCTATCGCGGCACCGGCACCGACGTCACCGCGCGCAAGGCCAGCGAGCAGCGCATCCACCACGTGGCCCAGCACGATGTGCTGACCGGTTTGCCGAACCGCTCGCTGCTGCAGGACCGCCTGGGCCAGGCGGTGGCCTATTCGCAGCGCAGCCTGCATCCGGTATGGGTGATGCTGATCGACCTGGACCGCTTCAAGTTCGTCAACGACAGCATGGGCCACAAGGCCGGCGACGTGCTCTTGATGACGGTGGCGGCGCGCCTGCGCTCGGCCCTGCGCGACACCGACACGGTGGCGCGCCTGTCGGGCGATGAATTCGTGGTGATCCTGACCGAGCACGCGGACGAACACCTGTCGGCCGACATCGTGCAGCGCCTGATGGATTCGGTGGCCCAGCCGGTCATGCTCGGCAGTAAAGAATTCTTCGTCACCTGCAG
>CAMLFK010000090.1 GCA_946479255.1 uncultured Oxalobacteraceae bacterium | reverse complement strand
GATCTATCTCGCAGCTGGGGTTATCAACTCTCGCTGATTCTCAACACGTCCTAGGCAAGCAGGAATAAGCTGCGTGAGTGAATCGGGAGGTTTGCGTAGCTGATGGCTGGCCAGCAGCGTCTGCGCCGGCGGCTTCACCGGCACGAAGCGCATGTGCGGGCGGGTTGCCGCCTCGCAGATCGCTGCGGCATCGGCCGCACCGTTCTTGCGACCCTTGCCGGCCATGCGGTAGGGCGTGACGAAGTGGCCTGCAATCAGCCGCGCATCCAGCCCATAGCCGCGCAGCTTGCGTGCCCAGTGATGCGCACCGCCGCAGGCCTCCAGGGCCACCAGGCAGCCGGGAGGCAGCTCCGCGCACCAGGCCGCAAACTTGTCAGCGGCCAGCGCCTTGGCAACCACCACGCGCGCATCCACCGCATGCACCTAGATAACCCGCTTAGCCAGATCCACCCCGACTCGCGCAATCTCGTTCATGGACTTCCCCTTTCACATGGCTGCAGATTGATGACTTGGGGAGCACCATCGCGGTGGCAGCCAACATTTGTTTCCTGGCTGCTTACGATTGAGTCACATCAATCGGCCCGCAGATCGCTGGATGTTGACTCTTGGCTTTCGGCATGTTATGCGCAATATCTTGCAAGAATTTCCTCAGGCGAGGCCGCGTTACGACGGAACTTGTGGGGTAGTATGACAGCGCGCCAGCAGGCGATCTGCACACTCGACGAGTTCGCTGCCTACTTAAAGGTCGGCAAGCGGACGCTCTACCGGCTCGCCGCGCACGGGGAAATTCCGGCCTTCAAGGTGGGCGGGACATGGCGGTTTCGTCAAAGTGAAATCGATCAATGGATCAATGATCAGACCCAAGCAGGCAGAAAGAAGGAGGTGATACGCGCAGATGAGCAGCCAAAGTCAGCGGAACACTCCGTGTCGCCTGGGCGCGCTGTCCGTCGCCGCAGGCAAACGGAGTGAGCGAGAGTCTTCAATTTTTCTTCTGGAGGTGTGACATGGACATTGATTTCAAGAAATTGGCTCCCTGGAACTGGTTTAAGAAAGAGCATGAAGAACAACAGAGCACTGCCTCGCTGCCCGTGCAGCGCAATGAGCTGCCGGTGGCAGGCGGTCCCGTCAGTCCCATCCTGCAATTGCATCGCGAGATCGACCGCCTCTTTGACGATGCGTTTCGAGGCTTCGGCTTCCCGGCGCTGGCCATGCCGCGATGGCCGTCGGACTGGCCGGGCATGCTGAAGCCGGCACTTGACATCCAGGAAACCGACAAGCAGTACAAGATTTCCTTGGAGGTTCCCGGCGTCGAGGAAAAAGACATCCAGATCACGCTCGACAACGACGTGCTGCTGGTGCGCGGTGAAAAGCGTCAGGAGCAGGAAACGAAAGACGGCGGTTTCCACCGGGTGGAGCGCTCCTACGGCAGCTTTCAGCGCGCTCTGAACCTGCCGGCCGATGCCAACCAGGACACGATCAAGGCCGCTTTCAAGAACGGCGTGCTCACGATCACGATGGAAAAGCGCGAGGCCAGTACGCCCAAGCAGGGGCGCTCGATCCCGATCAACGGCTGACGCGGGGCAGCGCGTTTTTCTCAAAAACCACAAAAAGATGAGGCACCGTGATCGGCGGTGCCTCGTCAGATCAGTCTTTACAGGAGCATCAGCATGGCCAGAAAACAATGCCAAGTCTGCGGCCAGCCCGCCACGGTGCGGGTGGAAGCCAATCTCAATGGTCGCCACAGCACCATGCTGTTGTGTGACGATCACTATCGCCAACTGGTGCGCCAGCAAAAGCGCACCGTCTCACCGCTGGAAGCCTTGTTCGGCTCGCGCAGCGGGCTGTTCGAAGACTTCCTTGGCAGCGACTTCTTCCGCATCGGTGACGACGCACCGTCCATGGCGGCCGATACCGACGAGGTCGTCGATGCCTCGTTCGGCGAACCCGCCCCGGCCGGTACGGGCACCGCGCGCCGTCGCGGCAGTGGGCTCGCCAGCCGTATCAGCGAACAGTCCGAGGCCCTATTGCAGGAGGCCGCCCGACACGCTGCAGAGTTCGGGCGCGCCGAAGTCGATACCGAACACCTGCTGCTGGCGCTATCCGACAGCGACGTGGTCAAGACCATCGTGGGGCAGTTCAAGATCAAGGTCGATGACCTCAAGCGCCAGATCGAATCCGAAGCCAAGCGCGGCGATAAGCCGTTCGAGGGCGAGATCGGCGTGTCGCCCCGGGTCAAGGACGCGCTCAGCCGTGCTTTCGTGGCCTCCAACGAACTCGGCCACTCTTATGTCGGGCCGGAGCATTTCCTGATCGGGCTCGCCGAGGAAGGCGAAGGTTTGGCGGCCAACTTGCTGCGCCGTTACGGCCTCACGCCGCAAGCGCTGCGCCAGCAGGTCAGCAAGGTGGTCGGCAAAGGAGCCGAGGATGGCCGCGCCGAGACGCCGACCAACACGCCGGAACTCGACAAGTATTCGCGCGACCTCACCAAGATGGCGCGCGAGGGCAAGCTCGATCCGGTCATCGGCCGCGCGCAGGAGATCGAGACGACCATCGAAGTGCTGGCCCGGCGCAAGAAGAACAACCCGGTGCTGATCGGCGAGCCCGGCGTCGGCAAGACCGCCATCGTCGAAGGGCTGGCGCAGCGCATTGTCGCCGGCGAAGTGCCCGAGACGCTGCGCGACAAGCGCCTGGTGGAACTCAACATCAATGCCATGGTGGCCGGCGCCAAGTACCGCGGCGAGTTCGAGGAGCGCGTGCAGAAGGTGCTCAAGGAAGTGACCGAGCACCAGGGCGAGCTGATTCTCTTCATCGACGAGGTGCACACCATCGTCGGTGCCGGCCAGGGTGGCGGCGAAGGCGGGCTGGACGTGGCCAACGTGTTCAAGCCGATGATGGCGCGCGGCGAACTGAACCTGATCGGCGCCACCACGCTCAACGAGTATCAGAAGTACATCGAGAAGGACGCCGCGCTGGAGCGTCGCTTCCAGCCGGTGATGGTGCCCGAGCCGACCGTGGCGCAGACCATGATGATCCTGCGCGGCCTGCGCGACACCTTCGAGGCGCACCACAAGGTCAGCATCACCGAGGATGCGATCATCGCCGCCGCCGAGTTGTCGGACCGCTACATCACCGCGCGCTTTTTGCCGGACAAGGCCATCGACCTGCTCGACCAGGCGGCCGCGCGTGTGAAACTGTCGGCCACGGCCCGCCCAGTGGCGGTGCAAGAGCTGGAGTCCGAACTGCACCAGCTGCGGCGTGAGCAGGACTATGTGGCCTCGCGCAAGCAGTACGACAAGGCCGCCGAGCTGGGCAAGCACATCGAGACCAAAGAGGCCGAACTCAAGAAGCTTGTCGAGGAATGGGAACGCGAGCGCGCCTCGGGCAGCGCCGAAGTCAAAGCCGAGCATGTCGCGCAGATCGTCTCGCGCCTGACCGGCATTCCGGTCAACGAGCTGACGGTGGAAGAACGCGAGAAGCTGCTGCATCTGGAGCAGCGGCTGCACGAGCGCCTGGTGGGCCAGGACGAAGCGGTGCGCGCGGTGGCCGATGCCGTGCGTCTGGCGCGCGCGGGCCTGCGCGAAGGCGGCAAGCCAGTGGCCACCTTCCTGTTCCTCGGGCCGACGGGTGTGGGCAAGACCGAGCTCGCCAAGGCGCTGGCCGAGTCCATCTATGGCGATGAAGGTGCGCTGCTGCGCATCGACATGTCCGAGTACGGGGAACGCCATACCGTGGCACGCCTGGTGGGGGCGCCTCCGGGTTATGTCGGCTACGACGAGGGTGGCCAGCTCACCGAGAAGGTGCGGCGCAAACCCTACAGCGTGTTGCTGCTGGACGAGATCGAGAAGGCTCACCCCGACGTCTACAACATCCTGCTGCAGGTGTTCGACGACGGGCGGCTCACCGACGGCAAGGGCCGGGTGGTGGATTTCACCAATACCATCATCATCGCCACCTCGAACTTGGGCTCGGACATCATCCAGCGTCGACTGAAGGCCCGTGGCGCCGCCGGCGAGGAATACGAGAAGACCAAGTCCGAGGTGATGGACGTGCTGCGCGGACACTTCCGCCCCGAGTTCCTCAACCGCATCGACGAGATCATCGTCTTCCATGCGCTGGGCAAGGAAGAGATCCGCCATATCGTCGGCCTGCAGCTCGATCGCGTGGCGCGCAACGCCGCCAGCCAGGGCGTGACGCTGACCTTCGATCAGACCTTGATCGATCACTTCGCGGAGGATGGCTACAAGCCCGAGTTCGGCGCGCGTGAGCTCAAGCGGCTGATCCGCAGCGAGCTGGAAACTGCTCTGGCGCGCGAGATGCTGGGTGGCGGTATCGGCAAGGCCGATCACGCCAGTGCCCGCTGGGACGACAAGGCCGAACGGGTCGTCTTCGAGCGCAAGGAGCCGCCCGCGAAGCCGGCCGAGCATGAGAAGCCCGTTGCCGCGAACGTGGCCGAGGCGCCGCCGAGCGACGAGAGCAAGCCTGCGCGCAAGAAGAAGTCAGCGGGCGGCGAATCTTGAGCGATGGGGGCTGTCGTGTCCGACCCCAACGGGCTGACATGGGCAGCCACCCTCGTGTCGCTCGCGGTCGCTGTCCCTACGGCGGGGCACGCGGTCATCTACAAGCGTGACCCTCGATCGGCCACGCTGTGGGTTCTGCTGATCACCTTGTTGCCGCTGGGCGGTTCGCTGCTGTATGGGCTGTTCGGCGTCAACCGTTACCAGCGGCGGGCGCGTCGGCTGTTTCCGGGAGCAGATCCTGCTGTTCGGCAGGTCCTCGCGCCTACGTTGCCCCAGGCCGTATCGGCGCCGTTTGCCGGTCTGGCCCACCTGGTGGGACGTGCCACCGGCCAGTCGCTGACCGGCGGCAACCGCATCGAGCCGCTTGTCGATGGCGAGCAGGCCTACCCGGCCATGCTCGCCGCCATCGAATCGGCGCGGTACAGCGTCGCCTTGGCCTCGTACATCTTCGACAGCCAAGGCATCGGGGCGCAGTTCGTCGATGCGCTGCGCCGGGCTCATGAGCGCGGCGTGCAAGTTCGGGTGCTGATCGACGACGTGTATGCCCGCTGGACGCCCCGCAGCGCCTACCGCGCCTTGCAGCGCGCCGGCGTTCCGGCGGCGACGTTCAACCCGACGTTGATTCCCGCGCGCCTGCATGCCGCGCATCTGCGCAATCACCGCAAGCTGCTGGTGATCGATGGCGAGACGGGTTTCACCGGCGGCATGAACATCTTCGGTCCGTATTGGCGGCCCGATGCGCCGGGCCAGGCCTGTCACGATTTGCACTTTCGTCTGCGCGGGCCGGTGATTGCGCATCTGATGCGGTGCTTCACCGATGATTGGTGCGATACCACGGGCGAGCGGCTCAACGAGGGTTTCTGGGGCGAACCGCCCGCGACGGCTGATGAGCAAGGAACCTCTTGGGCGCGCGGCATCGAGGCCGGTCCCGATGAGGCCCTGGACCGGATGCGCTGGACCTTCATGGGCGCTTTGAGCGCCGCGAAGCATTCGGTGCGCATCCGGACACCGTATTTCGTCCCCGATCAGCCCATGATCGCGGCGCTGAGCACGGCCGCGTTGCGCGGCGTACGCGTCGAAGTGCTGACGCCTGCGAACGGAGACCATCCCTCGGTGCAATGGGCTGCGCGCGCCCACTACTGGCAGGTGCTGGAGCACGGTGTACGCATCTTCGAACGGCCTGGCCCGTTCGACCACAGCAAGCTGATGCTGGTAGACGGAGCGTGGTGCTGCCTGGGTTCGGCCAATTGGGATGCGCGCAGCCTGCGCCTCAACTTCGAGTTCAATGTGGAGGTGTACGACACCGCGCTGTCTACGCGGCTGGAAACCCTTTTTGATGCCGCTCGTGATGCGTCGGGCGAGATATCGGCCATGGCGTTGCGCGCCCGCCCGTTGGCCATCCGCTTGCGCGACGGGGTGGCCCGTCTGTTCACGCCCATTCTCTAGCGGCACGACTTGCGAGGAACATTACCCATGGAAAAGAAAGATCAATGGAACATTGGCTACTGGATCGTCGCCGGCCTGTTGCTGCTGACGCTGCAGAACTACTGGCAGGCGGCCAAGACCGTCGAGCCCGTGCCCTACAGCGAATTCGAGAAGGCCCTGGCCGAGGGGCGCGTCGCCGAAGTGCTGGTGTCGGACCGCACGGTCACCGGGCGCATGAAATCGCCGGACAGCCGGGGCAAGACCACCATCGTGGCCACTCGCGTCGAACCCGACCTGGCCGAGCGGCTGTCCAAGTACGACGTGCCTTACGCGCGGGTGGTGGAAAGCACCTGGCTACGTGATGTGCTCTCCTGGATTCTGCCGGCGTTGGCCTTCTTCGGCGTCTGGTTCTTCCTGTTCCGCCGCTTCGCCGAGAAGCAGGGCATGGGCGGCTTCCTGAGCATCGGCAAGAGCCGCGCCAAGGTGTTCATGGAGAAGAACACCGGCGTCACCTTTGCCGATGTGGCGGGTGTGGATGAAGCCAAGGCCGAGCTGGTCGAGATCGTCGATTTTCTGAAGAACCCGCAGGACTACGGTCGTCTCGGCGCGCGCATCCCGAAAGGTGTGTTGCTGGTGGGCCCGCCCGGCACGGGCAAGACCCTGCTGGCCAAGGCCGTGGCGGGCGAGGCCGGGGTGCCTTTCTTCTCCATCTCCGGCTCGGAGTTCGTCGAGATGTTTGTCGGCGTGGGCGCGGCGCGGGTGCGCGACCTGTTCGAGCAGGCCCGCGGGCAGGCGCCGGCCATCATCTTCATCGACGAGCTCGATGCGCTGGGCCGCGCGCGCGGCGCCGGCGGGCCCATCGGCGGCCACGACGAGCGCGAACAGACCCTCAACCAGCTGCTCACCGAAATGGATGGCTTCGACAGCTCGGTCGGGCTGATCATCCTTGCAGCCACCAACCGGCCGGAGATCCTCGACCAGGCGCTGCTGCGCGCCGGTCGCTTGGACCGTCAGGTGCTGGTGGACCGGCCCGACAAGAAAGGACGGCTGGACATCCTGAAAGTCCACGTCAAGAAGGTGACGCTGGCTCAGGATATCGATCTCGAACAGGTGGCTGCGCTGACCACGGGCTTTTCGGGGGCAGACCTAGCGAACCTGGTCAACGAGGCCGCGCTGGCCGCGACCCGGCGCAAAGCGTCCGCCGTGGAGTTGCAGGATTTCACCGCCGCCATCGAGCGCATCGTGGCGGGCCTGGAGAAGAAGAACCGAGTACTCAATCCCAAGGAGCGGGAAACCGTGGCCTATCACGAGATGGGCCATGCGCTGGTGGCGCTGGCGCTGCCCGGCACCGACCCCGTGCACAAGATCTCGATCATCCCGCGCGGCATCGGCGCGCTGGGCTACACGCTGCAACGCCCCACCGAAGACCGCTTCCTGATGACGCGCGCCGATCTGGAACACAAGATCGCCGTACTGCTGGGCGGTCGTGCGGCCGAGAAGCTCGTGTTCGGCGAGCTGTCCACCGGGGCTGCCGATGACCTCGCACGGGCCACCGACATCGCCCGCGACATGATCACCCGCTTTGGCATGGACGAAGGACTGGGCTACATCGCCTTCGAGGCGCAGCGGCCACGCTTTCTCGATACACCGGAACTGGCCCACGGCGGCTGCCGGGTGGCCGAATCGACCCAGGCGCGCATCGATCAGGCCATCCGCGACATCGTGATGGGCGTGTTCGAGCGCGCCTACCGGATCCTCGACACCAACCGCGCGGTGCTGGAGCGTTGTGCGCGCGAACTGCTGGCGCGGGAAACGCTCGACGAAAGCGATATCCGTCAATTGACTCAAGGACTTGTTCGGAACTGAAAACAGTAGTAGGTGCCATTCAGAGTAAGCCGGTGGCTCTGTTCGGTGCGTCATCCAATTCGCCGGCATTGTTCAAGGAGAACCGATATGTCTGCATTGACTCCGTGGGACCCCTTCCGGGAACTGGATGAATTGCAAAACCGCCTGGCGACGATGTTCGGACGAATACCCCAGCGACAGGGCGCCCGTACCGGCAACGAAGCCATGACCACGGCGGACTGGGCACCAATGGCGGACATCAGCGAGGATGAGAACGCATTCCTCCTCAAGCTGGATCTGCCGGAGGTCCCCAAGGATGCCGTGCGCGTCAGCGCGGAAAACGGTGTGCTCACCATCAGCGGCGAGCGCAAACTGGAAAAAGAGGAGCAGGGCAAGAAGTTCCACCGCATCGAACGTGCGTATGGCCGCTTTGTGCGCAGCTTTGTCTTGCCTGACAACGTTGATCCGACCAAGGTGACGGCTTCCATGAAAGACGGCGTGCTGGAAGTGCGGCTTGTCAAGGCCGAGCAAGCCAAACCGAAACAGATTGAAATCTCAGTCAACTAACTTTAATTAGGAGCCCATGATCATGAATATCAAACAGCCCCAATCAACCTTCTCCGCACTTGCCCTGGCGGTCGTCGTCGGACTGAGCGGACCGGCTCAGGCCCAATCGGCGGCAGGTTCTAGCCCAGGTGCTGCAGCACCCTCTGCCGCATCCAAGGCAGCGCAGCCACAGGTAGATGACAAGGCCGCCCGGGAAGCCGAAAAAAAGCGTGCTGAGCTCACTCAGGACGCCATCACGGCGCTCACCAAGACCCAGGAGGCTTTGACACTCCTTGATGCAAAGAAGACCAAGGAGGCGCTCGCTGCGCTGGAACTGGCCAGCGGAAAGCTGGAACTGGTATTGGCACGCGACGCCAAACTTGCTTTGGCGCCGGTCGATGTACGCGTCATCACCCACGATATCCACGCCAACGTGGAATCGGTGAAGAAGGCGGTCAAGTTGTCTCGGGAGTTCTTGGGTGATGGCGAGGTGCAAAAGGCCCGGCCCATCGTCGCCAATCTGGCCAGCGAAATCGTGATCGAAACCGGCAACCTGCCGATGGCAACGTACCCGGCAGCGATCAAGTCGGCCGCACGGCTCATCGACAGCGGCAAGATCGACGACGCCAAGGCGGAACTCGCCCGAGCACTGAACACGCTGGTGGTGACCTCGGTCGCCTTTCCTCTGCCCGTGCTACGGGCTGAAGCCGCGATGGCAAAAGCTGAAAAGCTGGCCGAGACCGACAAGCGCGATGCCAAGCAGAACGAGGAGCTCAGCACCTTGCTGTCGTCCGTGCGCACGGAGATCGAGATGGCGCAGATCCTGGGTTATGGCAAGAAGGCGGATTTCAAACCCATCTTCGATCATGTGAAGTCCATTGAGCAAAAGTCGGCTGGTGGCAAAAGCGGCAAGGGATGGTTCGACGAGTTGAAGACGCGCCTCCAAAAGCTGTTTTGAGATGATGAAGGGGCCGACTGTTCGGTCGGTCAGTCTCGCGATGTTCGCAGTCAGCCCCAATAGATTCGCCTATTTTCACTAACTCATACGAGGCATATCACCATGAATGAGCAAACATCGAATCCCAATGCGACGAACAAAGAAATAAACGAACAGGCCGCGGTAAGCAGCCTTCCTGTCAGTCCAGAGGCCAAGGCTGAAGTCGTCACGGAGGTACAGCCTGAGGTTCAGAAGGAAACGGACTCGCAGGCGGCAGACAAACGTAAACAAGTCCTCGATGAGGCCGTCTCGGCCTTGTCGCTGACCAAATCAGCGCTGGCCGCACTTGACGGCAAGGACGCTGCACGCGCATTGGCAACGCTGGCCGAAGTGACGGGAAAGCTGGAGCTGATCGTTGCGCGCGAACCCACGCTCGCCCTGGCCCCCGTTGATGTGCGCACCATCGTGCACGACTTGTTCGCCAACACGCAAACCATTGAGGCGATGACCGACGAGGCGCTGGATGCCCTCAAACATGGCGAGGTGCAACGGGCACGTCACGTGCTGGCTTTGCTGGCCAGTGAAATCGTGATCGCGGTCACCAACATCCCTCTGGCGTCCTATCCCGCAGCCGTGAAGTCAGTCGTGCCGCTGATCGATCAGGGCAAGATCGAAGAAGCCAAAGCCGCGCTGCAGTCAGCGCTCAGCACGCTGGTCGAGGAGCGCAGCGTGCTTCCGCTGCCCGTCCTGCGTGCGAAGCTGCTCCTGAAGCGCGCCGAGACCTTGGTAGAAGATGGTCAGCGGAGCGAAGCGTCCAATGAGCGCCTGGAGACATTATTGAACGAAGCGCGGCAGCAGTTGGAAATGGCAGAACTGCTGGGCTATGGAAAGAAGAAGGACTTTGAGCCCCTGTATGCTGAACTCAAGAAAGTCAAGCAAAAGACGGCTGGGGGAGGCGGCGGAAAAGGCTGGCTCGATGAAATCAAGGCAAAACTGTCCAAGTTGTTCTGAAACCGCTGGATAGGGCCTAAGAGGGGCGCGTCGCGCCCCTCTCTTGTCCCATGAGTGTTTGATTTTTTATTTTGTATAGATCTTTAGGAGATATTGCATGAACACAGACACCATCGCTAATTCCAATGCGGATGACCCCACCAAAGCACTGTGTTCGCTGAGCCAAAATTGGTGGCTTTTTGTGCTGCGCGGTGTCTTGGCATTGATTTTTGCAGCCCTTGCGTTCTGGATGCCACAATCGGCTCTGTTGGCCATGACCATCATGTTCGGCGCATTTTCCTTGGTCAATGGCGCTTTCAACTTGGTTGCAGCGGTGCGCCATATCCAGAAAAAAGAGCGCTGGGGCTGGCTGCTGTTCAGCGGCATTGTCGGCATACTTACGGGCGTCGTCGTCCTGGTTGCTCCTTGGGTCGCCACGATAGTCTTGGCTTCTTTTTTATGGGCTAGCGTGGGCTTCTGGGCGATTTTCACCGGTGTGCTGGAGATATCCGCCGCCGTTCGGCTGCGTCAAGAAATCAAGGGTGAAATTTGGCTTGCCTTCAGTGGACTGCTCTCGATTGTCCTTGGCGCTATCGTCTTGTGGATATTTTTTTCCCGTCCGGTCGAGTCATTCCTGGCCGCAGGCTGGCTGTTGGGCTTCTATGCGGCAGTCTATGGTGTCACGCTTTTGTTCTTGAGTTGGCGTCTTCGCAAAACGCGCCAGGGATAAGAGCGGGTCAAACTAAATTCTATGGATATGAGCATCCTCGATTCATACCTCCATAGAAATGACATCGAAGGAGTCATGCATGCAGATTCAATATAGCTATCGAGCTATCGACAAAGAGTTTCATGAACCTTGGCAGAGAGCTTTGGGAAATGTGATCGAGCACGCCCTCAAGCCATTGCTCGACAAACACACTAAAGATTCAGTGCGACTTCAAATCGTCCTTGATCGCGACAAGATCAAGCGGCAATTTCTGGCCAGTGGCTATATGCACCTGCCCGGCAAAAAGATTGTCAGCGTTACTGCATCACATGACGAGCTGACGCCCCTCGCGCAGATGCTCGCACAGTCGTTGTTCCGTCAGGCCAAGAAGCATTTTGACCGACTGCATGCTCAGGATCAAATCAAGCGCAAAGCACGACGCGAGCGCTTGCGCGAGCTCAAGGTGCGGATTGCCGCAAAACCCGCATCAGCCGCCCATGAGGGCGAGGTGACCCGAATGCCTCTACTGTCGAAACTTGAGGCTGTCGCAAGGCGTGAGCTGGCTTATCTGCGGGCCGTCGGCGATTTACCGCGCGATTATCCGACGCTGCGCGACGTGGTGGATGAAGCGATTGTCCGAGCTGAGGTGGAATGGCAATCCGTGGCGGGGGAAAAAGAGGCTTACACCGGTCTTTTGAAGCATCTGTTCGCCGTCCTGGATAACGAAGTGGCAAGCAGCCGGCAATTTGGCGAATTCGTTTCTCTGGACGCGCCGGTCGAACCGGATGCCCAAGACGTCGCCGAGGCCATGGTGGAAGAGGAAATCTTCGAATTTTATCAGCCCGATGACACACTCAAGCTGGCCGATATGTTCGCTGGCAGTCAGCATCCCGATGCCGCAACGATCGCGGAACAGGAGGAGCTGATTGATCGGTCGAGCGAGTTCGCTTTTGCATTCGACCTGCTGAAGGACATGCCGCGTTTGTGGCGGCGCATTTTTCTGCTTATCCGTGTGGACGGGCTGGATGCCAGCAGCGTCTCTGAAATCCTGCTGATTCCTAGTAAGGAAGATACTGTCCAAAGGTGGCTCATGCAGGCCGAAGCGTTCATCGCTGCTCATTTGGAAGAGGCCGGAGTAAGCAAAGACGGGAACGATTGGCTCCAAGGCGTTGATTGGTCGGCATTGTCTGTGACCCGAAGCGCGGCAGCCTCACTGTGGTCCAAGGAGGCGAACCATGAAGAATGATCTTCACCTCGTCTGTCCGCATTGCCAGTCCATCAACCGCGTACCGACTGCGAAGCTATCGGAACATCCCAACTGCGGCCGCTGCCAGCAGCCCTTGTTCACGGGCGAGCCCATCGAGTTGACCACGGCGACGTTCTCGCGCCACGTGGAGCGCAGCGATTTGCCGCTGCTGGTCGATTTCTGGGCGCCATGGTGCGGGCCGTGCAAGATGATGGCCCCGCAGTTCCAGCAAGCGGCGCACCAGCTCGAACCCAGGATCCGGCTGGCGAAGGTGAATACCGAGGCTGAGCCCCACCTGGCCGCGCAGTTCGGTATCCGCAGCATCCCGACACTGGCCCTGTTCCAGGGGGGACGTGAGATCGCCCGTCAGGCCGGCGCCATGGGCGTGCAGGACATCGTGCGCTGGGTATCGGCACAGCTTGGGCGCTGACCGATGCAGGGCCTGCTGGGCGTTACGCTGAGTCTGCTGGCGGCGTGCAGTCTGGCGGCTGTGGTGACGGCTGCGCTCAGAGTGCCCGCCTTGCTGGGTTACCTCGCCGTCGGCGCCTTACTGGGCCCCTCAGTCACCGGCGTGATCGCGCCGGGAGAAGCGCTTGATTTTCTGTCCGAGCTGGGAGTGGCGCTGCTGCTGTTCATGGTCGGACTGGAATTCTCCCTCGGGCACTTTTGGCTCACTCGCAAGACCGTACTGGTGGCTGGCAGTTTGCAGATGGTCGTTGTGGCCGCACCTCTGACCCTGATGCTGATGGGTTTGGGGCAGCCAGCTCAGAGCGCTGCGCTGCTCGGCACTGCGGCGGCCATGTCGTCCACGGCGCTGGTCAGCCGACAACTGGCCGACCAAGGCGAGCTCACCACCCGCCACGGCCGCAGTGTCATCGCCGTGCTGGTCTTTCAGGATCTGGCCAGCGTGCCCCTGCTGGCCTTGCTGGCGATCTGGGCGCGCGGCGAGTCGCCGAAGGTCGAGAGCATGCTGCTCGAAGTGTTGGGCGTGCTGGTGTTGTTCGCAGCAGCGGCGGTTGCTTCGCGCCGTCTGTTGCATGGCCTGCTGGGCTGGGTGGCTCGCCAAGGTCATGAGGAAGCGTTCATGCTCGCCTCCTTGTGTGTGGTCGTGGCCGCGGCCGCCGCTGCGCACGCCGTCGGCGTATCCGCCGCCCTGGGCGCGTTTCTGGCCGGGATGGTGCTGGGCGAGAGCGACGTCCGGCACCACATGGAAAACCACCTCAAACCGTTTCGCGATGTGTTGTCGGGGGTGTTCTTCGTGACTGTCGGCCTGCAGCTGGACGGAGCACAGATTCTTTCGGCACCGCTGACGGTGTTGGCGTGGCTGGCAGTGCTGGTACCGGTCAAGATCGGGCTCAACACCCTGGCCTTGCGGGCGACGCGCTTGTCCGCCCTCGATGCCTGGCGCACGGGCATAGCGTTGGGGCATGGCGGCGAGTTCGCCCTGCTGTTGTTGGGCATGGTCTTGCAGCAGCATCTGATCCCCGCGACCGTCGTACAACCCATGCTGGTCGCGCTGGTGCTCAGCATGGCCCTGGCACCGCTACTGATCCGCCATCACGATGTACTTGCCCGGTTCTTGAGCCGCACCGGCGGCGTCATTCAGCCACCCCAGGCTGAAGAAGTTGAGATCACCGCGCAGACAGCGCGATATCGAGACCATGTCATCGTTTGCGGCGCGGGCGAGCTTGGCCTGACAGTCAGCGAGATTCTTCGCCACGCCGGCGTGGCGCATCTGCTGCTGGAGGCGGACGCGCAGAAGGTCGAGGCCGCGCGTGCCGCCGGCGCGCCGGTGTTCCATGGCGATGCCAGTCGGCCCGATACCTTGCTGGCTGCCGGCTTGACGCATGCGCACATGGTGGTGCTGACGTTCGCCCATGCCCAGCAAGCGTTGCGCATCGCCCAGGCGATTGCCGAGCGCCGTCCGGCGCTGACCTTGTGGGTATCATGCAGAAGTACGACCGCGGCCGATGCATTTCGCGCCATGCCCAACGTGCGTGTATACCAGCAATCCTTTGCCGCAGGCCTTGGGCTGGCGGAACAGGTGATGTCGACGCTTGGCATGTCGACCGAGCTGATTGAAGGACACATCAGCGCAATGCGCCGCCGTCTCGACAGCAGCCGTTTTCCAGGGAGTTCATCGTCATGAAATCAACACGCCTTAACCCATTTCAGGTCTTCCGTGACCAATGGGCCATCATGAGTTTATACGAGCGCTTCGAGCAGGTCGTCGCCTTCGTTCTGTCGGCGGTAATTGCCGTCATCATCGTGGTGTCGCTGTTCCAGCTCATCGCCATCGTCTTCACGCTGCTGGTCCTCGATGCCTTCAATCCCCTGGATCACAAGGTATTCCAGAGTGTGTTCGGCATGATCATGACGCTCTTGATCGCGATGGAGTTCAAGCATTCCATTGTTCGCGTGGCGCTGCGTCGGGACAGCATCATCCAGGTCAAGACCGTGATCCTCATCGGTCTGATCGCGCTGGCGCGCAAGTTCGTGATCCTTGACCCCGAGGCGAGCCCCGCAAAGATAGCCGCGCTGGCAGGCGCCACGCTGGCTCTGGGTGCGACCTACTGGCTGCTGCGCAAGCGCGGCGACCGCGCCGCCGAGACCTCTGAGCATGACCCGTCATCATCCCAGTGATCCGCGCACGGCGCTGTTGCAACACCGCTGGCTCAACCGCCTGCAGACCGGGCTGTTGGTCCTGAACCTGGTCGGGATCGCAGCCGCAGCAGGGAGACTGCCATTTGGGGAAGGCGGCCTGTGGCTCGCGCTGTTTGCCGTTGCAGGTGCGTTGCTGCTGGAACCGGTAGCCGCGTCGGCGCTGAGCTTGCGCCTGTACCGCGTACTGGCCTTGCACCCGCAAGAAGCCCACGAGATGTGGGCCCTGTTGCGCGAGCTGCCCGCCCGTGCCGGTTTGCCCGCCACGCCGGTGCCGCACTATGTGCCCAGTGCCGTCGTCAACGCCTTCGCCACCGGATCGAAGCAGGAGGCATCGATCGCCCTCACCGATGGCCTGCTGCGCAGCCTGAGCCCACGCGAGCTGGCGGGTGTACTCGCGCACGAGATCGCGCACATCACCAATGAGGATCTGCGCGTCATGAGGCTGGCGGATTCCGTCAGTCGCCTCACGAGCCTGCTGGCCCTCATGGGACAAGTCGCGATCCTGCTCAACCTGCCCGCGCTGCTGGTTGGCGCGGCGGAGGTCTATTGGCCTGGTCTATTGTTATTGGCCGCATCGCCCCAGCTGGCCCTGCTCGCACAGCTCGGCTTGTCTCGCGTGCGTGAGTTCGACGCTGACCGCCTCGCGGCGGAACTGACGGGCGACCCGCAGGGGCTGGCGTCCGCGCTGGCGAAAATCGAGCGGGTCAGCCGCTCCTGGCGTGCCTGGCTGTGGCCGGGATGGGGCAATCCCGAGCCCTCCTGCTTGCGCACGCATCCGGCAACGCAAGAGCGTATCGCACGCCTGCTGACGTTGGCGCCTGGGCCAGCATCAGCGTTGCCATTCCACGCGCCCCATTTCTTGCCGGAATCCGCTGTGACGCCGCGCCCGCCGCGCTGGCACCCGAGCGGGCTGTGGCGCTGATTGCCTATCAACAGGAGACTTCTCATGGCCTACCCCGACCCGTACACACGCCCCGCACCGGACCCCTTCATCCGGCGCTGGCTCTTCATCACCGCCTGTATTGCCACGCTCATGCTGGTGTGGCAGTTTCTGCCCGCCATCGAGGCCTGGTTCAGTCCGCGCGAGGCGGCAGATCGCACCGTGACGGCGCGTGGCGATCTGGCGGCGGACGAGAAAGCCACCATCGAACTGTTCGAGAAATCGCGCGCCTCGGTGGTCTACATCACTACCGCACAATTGGTACGCGATGTCTGGACGCGCAACGTCTTCTCCGTGCCGCGCGGCACTGGCTCGGGCTTCATCTGGGACGACGCCGGCCACGTCGTCACTAACTTCCACGTCATCCAGGGCGCGTCCGAAGCCACCGTCAAACTGGCCGACGGCCGCGACTACCAGGCCGCACTGGTGGGGACGAGCCCCGCGCACGACATCGCTGTGCTCAAGATCGGCGTCGGTTTCAAGCGCCCGCCGGCCGTGCCGGTCGGCACCAGTGCCGACCTCAAGGTGGGTCAGAAGGTGTTCGCTATCGGCAACCCCTTCGGCCTGGACTGGACGCTCACCACCGGCATCGTCTCCGCGCTCGACCGCTCGTTACCCGGAGAAGCGGGCGGCCCGGCCATCGATCACCTGATCCAGACCGACGCCGCCATCAACCCTGGCAACTCCGGTGGGCCGCTGCTCGATTCGGCAGGAAGGCTCATCGGCATCAACACGGCGATCTATAGCCCCTCCGGCGCCTCGGCCGGGATTGGTTTCGCCGTGCCGGTGGACACCGTCATGCGCGTAGTCCCGCAACTCATCAAGACCGGTAAGTACATCCGTCCGGCGCTGGGCATTGAGGTGGACGAACAGCTCAATCAGCGCCTGCTGGCGCTGACTGGAAGCAAGGGCGTGTTCGTGTTGCGTGTTACCCCTGGTTCGGCAGCGCACAAGGCCGGCCTCGCGGGTGTCGAAGTCACGCCGCAAGGCATCGTGCCGGGCGACCGCATCATCGATGTTGATGGCCAGGCGACGGACGATGTGGCCAAGCTGCTCGCGCGGCTAGACGACAGGAAGGTCGGCGATGTGGTGGTCTTGTCAGTGGAGCGGGCCGGCAAATCGCGCGAGGTGCGTGTGGAGCTGCAACCCGGGAATTGATTGAACTGAACCTGTGGATCAGGCGGTAGTGCAGCGTCGCGGCGATTGAGGTTCTCAGGTCTTCGGCCAGGTAGCGTTCCGCCTCAACCTCCGTAATTTTCGGATGCGATCTGCCTATCCGAATAGGCAAGCATGCAACTCCGGAACCTCTTGCCAATCATCGAAGGAGAAAGCGAGGCGCAATCCGCATGAGGTGGACGCAGGCCAGGAACGAGGCAAACAGGAGGCCGCATTGGAACTCAGACTACTGCGCTATTTCGTTGCGGTCGCGGAAGAACTGCATTTCGCGCGAGCGGCCGAGCGCCTTGGCGTAGAACAATCGCCTGTTAAGGCGGTATTGCTAACTGTCGCATCCCGGACGATTGCATAGACTCTAAACGCTATCCACTCTTCATAGCCCGAGCTGTTTTGAAGGAGTTGATAGAGTCCTTGCAATCTATCCAGGGAGTGAAGCCATGTTGATAGCCCTGCACAAGAACGCCCGCACCACGCCCGCCGTGCGCGCCGAGATCGCAGCCAGCAATGAACCAGCCAGCGTCCTAGGACGTGTTGAGAATCAGCGAGAGTTGATAACCCCAGCTGCGAGATAGATC
>CAMLFK010000089.1 GCA_946479255.1 uncultured Oxalobacteraceae bacterium | reverse complement strand
TTCTGCCCTAAGTGCAAAGGCAACTTTGCAATAAAGTCAGATGGTGCTGGTGCGCGTCATGAGGGCAAATCATATGCCTACGACGGTGATACAACGGCGTGCGGCGCACGATTGATTACATCGCTTGGGTGGTGAGACGAGCCAGCTCTATCGGTGGCTTGGAGATCCGCCGGCCGCCGCGCCACCAAATGCATTAATTGCATACCACTTGCATATGCATTGTAGTTGCCTCCCGTTCATGGGATCATGGTGGCATGCTGAGCCGGCCGACCAAAAATGACCTGAAGTTCCTGCCACTGCTGTTCGCCTTGTGGCTCGCTACGCCATGCGCCGCGCAGGAGTCGCCGACGCTGCGCAAGATCGCGGAGACGGGCGTCATCAGCCTGGGCTTTCGCGACAATTCGATTCCGTTCTCCTTTCTCGACAAGCAGCAGCGACCCACCGGGTATTCCATCGATCTGTGCTATCGCGTGGTCGACGCCATCCGCGCACGCCTCAATGCGCCCGGCCTCGAAGTCGTGCTGCGCCCGGTCAGCCCGGCCAATCGAACCGCGTTCGTCGTCAACGATATCATCGATCTCGAATGCGGCTCCACCACCAACACCCTTGAACGGCAGAAGGACCTGGCTTTTTCGGTGACCACCTTCATCGCGTCCATCAGCATGGTGTCGAAGAAAACCTCGCAGATCAATGGCTTGCAAGACCTGAGGGGATTGACCGTGGCAGTGACGGCGGGCACCACAACCATTCCAGCCCTGGAAGAAATCAACCGGACCCACGGCTATGGTTTGCGGATGATTACCCGCAAGGACCACGCTGACGCCTTCGCGCTCGTTGAAACCGATCGGGCCGCCGCCTTCGTCATGGATGACGTGCTGCTGTACGGGCTGGTCGCCGCCGCCAAGAACCCCGGCGCGTTCGCCATCGCCAGCTCGAATCTGCCCTTGCAACCCTACGGTATTGCCCTGCGCAAGAACGACCCGGCGTTTAAGAAAGTGGTCGATGATGCGTTGATCGAGCTGTTCAGGTCCGGCGAAATCCTGAAGATCTACCGCAAATGGTTCGAGCCGATGAAACTGCCGATGAGCCCGGCGCTCAAGCGGGTGATCGCGGCGCCGACCGATTCAGGCGACCCCGCTACCTACCGCTGATCCGGCCGCCCCTTGCGCCGGCCGGTACTCATCGATGACGATGCCGTGCCGATGCAATTTGTCATACAGGGTTTTCTTGGCGATCCCAAGTTCATCGCAGATCGCTTGCGGGCGCCCCTCGTGCTGCTTTAAGGCCTGCTCAATCAGCGATTTTTCGACCAGGTCCATCTGCTGCGCCAAGGTCAAACGCGCACCGCCCTCCTCCTCCGGGTGACCTGATCCGGGCAAGCCGAGCACGAAACGGTCGGCCGCGTTGCGCAGTTCGCGCACATTGCCGGGCCAGTCGCCGGCCATCAGCCGGCGCATCTCGTGCCCCGCCAAGATCGGCGCTTCGCGTCCATAGCGCAAGGCCGCCTGCAGTGCAAAATGCTCGAACAAGACGGGAATATCCTCGCGCCGTTCGCGCAGCGGCGGCAGTTCAAGCACGGCAACGTTGAGCCGGTAGTACAGGTCGGCGCGAAATTTCTGTTGTTCGCTTAATTCCTTGAGGTCGGCCTTGGTGGCGGCGACGATGCGGACATCGACCGGTATCTGTTGATTCGACCCGAGCCGCTCGATCTTGCGTTCCTGCACGGCGCGCAGCATCTTGACCTGCAGCGCCATCGGCATGCTTTCGATTTCATCGAGCAGCAAGGTGCCGCCGTCGGCATGCTCGATCTTGCCCACCCGGCGTTTGCTGGCGTTGGTAAAGGCGCCGACTTCGTGCCCGAAGATTTCGCTTTCAAACAGGGCCTCGGGCATGCCGCCGCAATTGATCGCGACAAAGTTCGCCGTGCTGCGTTTGCTGAACTCGTGCAGGCAGCGCGCCACCACTTCCTTGCCGGTACCGGTTTCCCCGAACACCAGCACGTCAGCCGGCGTATCGGCCAGGTTCAGGATCTGGCGGCGCAGCGCACGGATTGCCGGCGAGTTGCCGAGCAGGGTAGCCTCAATCGCGTGGCGGCCCTCCAGTTGCCGTCGCAAGGTGTCGACCTCCAGCCGCAAGGCCCGCTTTTCCATCGCGCGCGTTGCCACCTCGACCAAACGTTCCATCGCAAACGGCTTCTCGATGAAATCGTAGGCGCCACATTGCATCGCCTCGACCGCCATCGAGACGTCGCCGTGGCCGGTCACCATGATGACCGGAATGCTTGGATCGACCGCGCACACCTGGCGCAGCAGTTCAAAGCCATCGACACCGGGCAGGCGCACATCGCTGATGACGATGCCCGCAAAAGCGCTGACCAGCTGCGGCAGGGCGTCTTCGGCCGACTCGAACGGCGCCACTGCGAACCCGGCCAGTTCCAGCGTTTCACTGACACTGCTGCGCACGGACTCATCATCTTCGACGAATACGATTTTCAAATGGTCAAACATCGCTTGTTTCCTCTTCCTCTGCCAGGGTCAAATCCAGCTCGAAGGCCGCGCCACCTGGAATATTAAATGCTCGCAGTGTGCCGCCGAACTCGCGCACAATGTCGGCCGAGATGGCCAGGCCCAGTCCCAGGCCCTGGCCTGGCAGCTTGGTGCTGAAAAATGGTTCGAACAGACGCCCGAGCAGCTCGGGCGCAATGCCTGCGCCACTGTCGCTGACCTGGATGAAGGCGCGGCCGTTGGCGCGCCACAGGCGAATCTTCAGGTTTTTCTCGGCGCTGTTCTGCATGGCATCGAGCGCGTTGGCGCACAAATTGATCAGCACCTGTTCGAGCCGGTTGCGGTCGCACAGCACGTGTACCGACGGCGCCAGGTCCAGTTGCACGCGCGCGTGCTCGGTGCGAATCCGGTTGTCCAGCAATTGCAGCGTGTTGTCGACCGCCTTGGTCACGTCGAACGGCGCCAGCAGCAAGGGCGCCTTGCGCGAGAAGGACTTGAGCTGCTCGGTCAGGCGGCCGATGCGCTCGGTCAGATCGGTGACCGACTGCAGGTTCTTTTCGACGCGCGCCATGTCGCCGCGTTTGAGCAGCAGCTGGGTATTGAACGACAGTGAGCGCAGCGCCGTCAGCGGCTGGCTGATTTCGTGGGTGATGCCCGCGGACATTTGGCCGATCAGGGCCAGTTTGCTTGCATGCAGCAGCTCGTCCTGGGAGGCGCGCAGCACCTGTTCGGCATGCTTGCGCTCGCCGATTTCGTGCAGCAGTGCCTGGTTCGTCGCGTTCAATTCGGCGGTGCGCTCGGCGATGCGCAGTTCCAGTTCATCGTGCGCGCGCTGGAGCGCTTCACGCGCGCGCAGGCGGCTGGCAATGGCGCGCCGGCGCAGTGCCAGGAACAGCGCCAGCAAGCCGAGGAAGGCCGCCAGGATGCCGGCCGCGATCGCATTTTGCCAGGCCTGGACCTGCATGTGCGACGCATTGGTCAGCGTGGCCACGCGCCAGCCCTGGCGCGCCATCGAGCGCGTCTGGATCGCGTAGCGGGCGCGCGGCGAGTTCGGGTTGAGCGCAGGCCAGGTCGTCACCTGCTTGCCTTGGACGCTGGGCAGCGTGGCCTTGCGATTGCGCCAGGATGGCACGGAGGACAGCACGATCGTATCGTCCGGGCCGATCACCATGACGAAGTCATTCGGGGTCGGCGCGGCGGACACCGCCCAGGTCGACTCGATCGGATCGAGACTGATTTTCACCACCACCACTCCCAGCACTTTGCCGTTCCGCAGCACCGGCTGGGCGAAGTAATACTCGGGCGCGTTACGCGCCGCGGCGCGTTCGAAATAGCGCGCAGGCTGGCCTTGCATGGCGCCGGCAAAATATGGCAGGGCCGAGCGGTCCATTCCCACCATGCTCTCGGGCCGATACCAGTTGCTGGCCGCACGCACCAGGCCGGCGGTATCGAGCACGAAAATGGCCAGCGAGCCGGCGCGCGCGTTCAGGCTCGTCAGCCGCCGGCTGGCATGCACGGCCAGGGCGTCGCTGGCCGGCTGTTGCAGCAGCGCCAGCACCTCATTGTCGAGGGCGACGATGGCGGGCAGATACTCATGCCTGCCCAGTTCACTCTCGAGCGCCGAGGTATACAAGTCGAGCTCCTGAGCCAGGGTGTCGTTCAGCTGCGCATAACCGGTGCGCGTGCTCCATGCATGGACCAGGAACATGCTGGCGGCGATGATGCCCGCGATACCGGCCCACGCCGCGATAGCGCGGACCGGGCGGGACAGGAAAAATTGTTTGATCGCCTGCAAATTGACGGCCTCTTTAAGTGTCGGTGCGGCCGCAGCATTGACGCGAGCGCTGCCTATGTTACTCCAGAAGATTACTCCTGCAATTCAGATCGCCAGGAATTTTTCATTCAGCCGGAACGCCCGGTTTCCAAACCCGCACGCCAAAAAGTGCTTCGTGTGGAAGGCCGCACGGCGAGCGCCGCCAAGAAGCGCATAATTTTAGAAAAATCCAATTAAATCAATAGGATAGACAATCCAAAGAGAGCATTGAACGACTGGCACGCTAACTGCTAAAAGAAGAGGACGGGGGCGGCGCAGCTGCCCATCGGACAGAAAATAAAAGCAGGAGACAAGCATGAATACGAAGTGGATGGAAGACTTTCTTTGTCTGGCCGATACGCGCAGCTTTTCTCGTTCCGCCATCGCGCGGCACGCCAGTCAGCCCGCGTTCAGCCGGCGTATCCAGGCGCTCGAAAGCTGGCTCGGCACCACCCTGGTCGACCGCAGCAGCACCCCCCTTTCACTGACGACGGACGGCCACCTATTCCGTGACCAGGCCGTCGGCATTGTGCAACTGGTCCATCAGGCCAGGCATAGCCTGCGGCACGCGCCCGATCGCGGCGGCGCGCACTAAGTACTACCTTTCCTGGCAGCGGCACGCATCCAGCACATCTCGGATTGCTGGAAAGGGCCGGTATTGCCGACCAATTATAAAAACGATGAATAAGTGAGGACCTAATGAACAAAATAATGATCGCCGTCGGGGCGTCAATCCTGGCCTCAAGCGCCGCCATGGCGCAGTCGAGCGTCACCGTGTACGGCGTTGCCGATGCCGCGCTGGTGCACGAATCGGGCGGGCCGGCCGGCTCCATGAACGCGCTCACCAGTGGCGTGGCCTCCGGCTCGCGCATCGGCTTCAAAGGCAAGGAAGACCTCGGCGCGGGACGCAAGATCTACTTCGTCCTGGAAAACGGCTTGAATCTCGATACCGGCAGCGCGGCCCAGGGCGGCCTGCTGTTCGGGCGCCAGGCTTACGTGGGCGTGTCGAGCGAACTGGGCGCGCTGAGCCTAGGCCGTCAGTATTCACCGTACTATCGCGTCATGCGGGATGTCAGCGACCCATTCTGCGCCGGCTTCGCCGGCAATGCCGCCAACATCCTGGTCGCCAATACCCGCCTCGATAACATGGTGGGGTATGCCTCGCCGTCACTGCGCGGCCTCACGGCCGAGCTGGCGGTAGCACCTGGCGAACAAGCCGGCAATGCCGCCGCCAAGCGCGCCTACAGCTCGTCCTTGACCTACGCCGGCGGAAACCTGATCGTCGCGCTCACCCGGCACCGCCAGCAAAACGCGCTGGCCACCGACAGCAGCGCCAATACCTTGCTCGCCGCCCGCTACAACTTCGGGGCCGCCGAAGCGACCTTGGGCTACGCGCGCAACACGGCTCTGGCGGGCGGGCGCAGCAACGATACGATCGTTGGCCTCATCGTGCCATTCGGGGCGACCAAGCTCTACGCTTCGTATATCCGCCACAACGATGCGACAGCCGCCGGGCGTGATGCGCGCCAGAGCGCGCTGGGCGCCACCTATGCGCTGTCCAAGCGTACCGATGTGTACGCGGCCTATGCGCACATTAGCCGACGCAACGGTGCTACATTTAGGGTTGGCAATGCGACCACAGATGGCACGGGTAACACCGGCACCAACCTCGGGATCCGCCACACGTTCTGAGGCGCTGTGTTCGTACGACTGTGAGCCGCATCAAGCCGGGCGCCGTGGGTGGCCGGCATTTTCTCTCTGTGTTTTTTTCACTTCTCGTGGAGTAACTGACATGAACTACGCTAAATCCCTCCTTGTACTGTTCAGTGCGATCTTGTTCGGCACCACTGCGCAGGCGCAAGAACTGTCCGGCACACTTGCCAAGATCAAGAAAAACGGCACCATCACGCTGGGCGTGCGCGACGGCTCTATTCCGTTCTCCTACATTGACGACAAGCAGCAGTATCAGGGCTACTCGATCGACCTGTGCATGAGGGTGGTCGCGGCCCTGCAAAAACGGCTCGGACTGTCCGAGCTGAAGGTGGTGATGAACCCGGTCACCTCGGCCAACCGGATTCCCCTGATGGCCAACGGCACCATTGACCTGGAATGCGGTTCGACCACCAATAACCTCGAGCGCCAGCAGCAGGTAGCGTTCGCACCCACCATGTTCGTCATCGCCAACCGGCTGATGGTCAAGAACTCGTCCAACATCAAGTCGCTGGCCGACATGAAGGGCAAGACCCTGGTCGCGACGGCCGGCACCTCCACGCTCAAGCAGATGACCATTCTCAACCGCGAGAAAGACCTCGGCATGAACATTATCGTCGCCAAGGATCACCCTGAAGCCTTCTTGATGCTTGAGACGGGCCGTGCCGTGGCCGAGGCCAACGACGACATCCTGCTCGCTTCGCAGCGGGCCAACGCCAAGAAACCGGATGACTACACCATCACTGCCGAAGCGCTGTCGGTCGAGCCGTACGGGATCATGCTGCGCAAGGATGACCCGGCGTTCAAGAAGGCGGTCGACGAGGCCATCATTGCCTTGTACAAGTCGGGCGACGCGGTCCAGCGCCTGTACCAGAAATGGTTCATGTCGCCGATTCCGCCAAAGGGCATCAACCTGCGCTTCCCGATGCCGCCCCAGCTTGAAATGGTGCTCGCCAATCCGACCGATTCGGGCGACCCGGCCGCCTATGCCAAGGTCCCCGAAGCGCAAAAAGCAGCCGCCAAAAAGCGCTGATCCCCTGTTGGCTAGCCTGGAAAAACACACATGAATTATCACTGGAACTGGCGCATCTTCTGGGAGACCGCACCCGATGGTGTCGGCACTTATTTCGACACCTTGATGTCAGGCCTGGCATGGACGCTGGCGACCGCGCTGCTGGCCTGGGTCATGGCGCTGGCGCTGGGCCTGGTGGTCGGCACCGTACGCACCCTGCCGAACAAGTGGCTGGTCCGGCTGGGCAATACCTATGTCGAACTGTTTCGCAATATACCGCTGCTGGTGCAGATGTTCCTGTGGTACTTCGTCATGCCGGAGGTGCTTCCGCAAGCGGCGGGCGACTACATCAAGGCCTTGCCGAATGCCCCCTTCGTCACCGCGGTCCTGTGCCTGGGGTTCTTCACCTCCTCCAGGGTGGCGATACAAGTGTCCGCCGGCATTGCCGCCTTGCCGCGCGGGCAGAAAATGGCCGGCACGGCGCTCGGCCTGACCCAGGGGCAGACCTACCGCTATATCTTGCTGCCCATGGCCGCGCGGGTGATCCTGCCGCCGCTTACCAGCGAGTTCCTCAACATCATCAAGAACAGTTCGGTCGCGCTGACCATCGGCCTGATGGAACTGACCGCCAGTGCCAGGGCGATCCAGGAATTCTCGTTCCAGGTCTTCGAGGCCTTCAGCGCCGCGACCCTGATCTACGTGATGGTCAACGTCTGCGTCGTTTTCCTCATGCACCGGATCGAGAAGAAAGTCGCGATTCCGGGCTTTATTGTCGCCGGCGGCGCGGCGGGAGGACATTGAGATGCCGATCGATTTCGATTTCGACGTGATTTCCCGCTCGTGGGTGTACCTGTTCCAGACCGGGATGGTGTTCACCCTCAAGCTGACCGCGCTGGCGATGACCGGCGGCATCATCGTCGGCACCTTGCTGGCGATGATGCGCCTGTCGAGCATCAGGGCGCTCTCGCTGCTGGCCTCCGGCTACGTCAACCTGGTGCGCTCGATCCCGCTGGTGCTGGTGATCTTCTGGTTCTATTTCCTGGTGCCGTATATCGCCGCCTGGATCATCGGCGCCACGGAGCCGGTGCAGGTCGGCGCGTTCTCATCGGCACTGATCACTTTCATCATGTTCGAAGCGGCCTACTACTGCGAGATCATGCGCAGCGGTATCCAGTCAATTCCGCGCGGCCAGGTGTGGGCCGGGCAGGCGCTGGGCATGAACTACTGGCAGACCATGGGCCATGTCGTGCTGCCCCAGGCGTTTCGCAACATGATCCCCTTGCTGCTGACGCAGACCATCGTCCTGTTCCAGGACGTGTCGCTGGTGTACGTGCTGTCGATCCCTGATTTCGTCGGGGCCGCCAGCAAGATCGCCCAGCGCGACGGCCGCCTGGTCGAAATGTATTCCTTCGTGGCGCTGGTGTATTTCATCTTTTGCCTGGGGCTCTCGGCCCTGGTCCGGCGCCTGCATCAGCGGGTGGCGATTATCCGCTAGTTTGCACTTGAGAATTTGGAGAAGAAAATGATTGAACTGAAGGACATCAGCAAATGGTATGGCCAGTTCCAGGTGCTGACCGACTGCACGACCACGGTCAACAAGGGCGACGTGATGGTCATCTGCGGCCCGTCGGGCTCCGGAAAATCGACCCTGATCAAGACCGTTAACGGCCTCGAGCCTTTCCAGCGCGGCACGATCACGGTCGATGGGGTATCGGTGGGCGACCCGGCAGCCAATCTGTCCAGGCTGCGCGCGCGCATCGGCATGGTGTTCCAGAATTTTGAGCTGTTTCCGCATTTGACGATCCGCGAAAACCTGACGATCGGGCAGACCAAGGTGCTAAAGCGCAGCCTTGATGAGGCCAACCACAAGGGCTTGAAGTACCTGGACCGGGTCGGCCTGCTCGCGCAGCAGGACAAGTTCCCGGGGCAGTTGTCGGGCGGCCAGCAGCAGCGGGTCGCCATCGCCAGGGCCTTGTCGATGGACCCGATCGCGATGCTGTTCGACGAGCCCACCTCGGCGCTCGACCCCGAGATGATCAATGAAGTGCTCGATGTCATGGTCGGCCTGGCGCAGGAGGGGATGACGATGATGGTCGTCACCCACGAAATGGGTTTCGCCAAGCGGGTCGCCAACCGCATCGTCTTCATGGACCAGGGAAAAATTATCGAGGACTGCACCAAAGACGAGTTTTTCGGCACCCAGCGCTCGGACCGCGCGCGCGATTTCCTCGCCAAGATCATTCACTAAACCTCGGTTTTCCGTATTAAGTAAAGGAGTCACCGCATGACCAGCCGGCACGAAATGCCATCCTACCTCGTACCCAAGGAAAACAACCCGTGGTCCGTCTATCTCGAGCAGGTCGACCGCGTCACGCCGCACCTGGGCGGCCTGGCGCGCTGGGTCGAGACCCTCAAACGGCCCAAGCGCGTGCTGGTCGTCGATGTGCCGATCGAGCGCGACGACGGCACCATCGCCCACTTCGAGGGCTACCGGGTGCAGCACAATATGTCGCGTGGCCCAGGCAAGGGCGGGGTGCGTTTTCATCAGGATGTGACGCTGTCCGAAGTAATGGCGCTGTCGGCCTGGATGACGGTCAAGAACGCCGCGGTGAATGTGCCCTACGGTGGCGCCAAAGGCGGAATCCGGGTCGATCCGAAGACCCTGTCGCAGGGCGAACTGCAGCGCATGACCCGCCGTTACACCAGCGAGATCGGCATCATCATCGGACCGAACAAGGACATCCCCGCGCCCGACGTCAACACCAATGAACAAACCATGGCGTGGATGATGGACACCTACTCGATGAACCAGGGCAGCACCGCGACCGGGGTCGTCACCGGCAAGCCGATTTCGCTGGGCGGCAGCCTGGGACGCCGCGACGCCACTGGCCGCGGCGTGTACGTTGCCGGCTGCGAGGCCGCCATCAAGTGCGGCATGCGGATCGCCGGCGCCAAGGTGGCGGTGCAGGGCTTCGGCAATGTGGGCGGCATCGCCGCCCGCCTGTTCGCCGAGGCCGGCGCGCTGGTGGTGGCGGTGCAGGACCACGGCGGCGCGGTGATCCACGAAGGTGGACTCGACGTGCCCGCCTTGCTGGCGTACGTGGCCGAGACGGGCAGCGTGGCAGGGTTCCCCGGTGCCGAGGACCGCATTTCACGCGAGCGCTTCTGGAGCGTCGATTGCGACATCCTGATTCCGGCCGCGCTCGAGCAGCAGATCACCACGGACAACGCCAATCAGATCCGCGCGCGCATCATTCTCGAAGGCGCCAACGGACCGACCACGCCGCAAGCCGATGACATCCTGCGCGAGAAAGGCGTGCTGGTGGTACCGGACGTGATCGCCAACGCCGGCGGCGTCACGGTCAGCTACTTCGAATGGGTACAGGATTTCTCCAGCTTCTTTTGGAGCGAAGATGACATCAACGCCCGCCTGACCCGCATCATGCGCGATGCCTTCGCCGCCGTCTGGCAGGTAGCGCAGGACAAGAACGTGTCGCTGCGCACGGCGGCATTCGTGGTGGCGTGCACCCGCGTGCTGCAGGCGCGCGAAGTGCGCGGCCTGTATCCATAAAAGGAACTACTTTGAACAAACTAGAAGAACTGGCTTTGGCTTACCACGCCATGGAACCCGCCGGAAAAATCGCGACCCAGGTGACCAAGCCGGTAGCCACCTCGGGCGACCTGGCCCTGGCCTATTCGCCCGGCGTCGCCGCGCCATGCATGGCCATCCACAAAGACCCGGCACTGGCCTATCGGTACACGGCCAAGGGCAACCTGGTGGCGGTGGTCACCAACGGCACCGCGGTGCTGGGACTGGGCGATATCGGCCCACTGGCGGGCAAGCCGGTGATGGAAGGGAAGGTTGTACTGTTCAAGAAATTTGCCGGGATCGACGCCTTCGATCTCGAACTCGACGAGCGCGATCCGGCCAGGCTGGTCGAGGTGATCGCCGCCTTGCATCCCACTTTTGGCGGCATCAATCTGGAAGACATCAAGGCGCCCGACTGCTTTTATGTTGAACAGCGCTTGCGTGAGCGGCTGCCGATCCCCGTCTTTCACGACGACCAGCACGGCACCGCGATCGTGGTGGGTGCCGGCCTGCTGAACGCGCTGCATCTGACCGGGCGCGACATCGCCAGCGTCAAGGTGGTATGTTCGGGTGCGGGCGCGGCGGCCATGGCCTGCCTCGACATGCTGGTCGAACTGGGTGTCGCGCGCGCCAAGGTGTTCGTCTGCGACAGCAAAGGCGTGCTGACCACCCGGCGTGCCCTGACAGGTGAAAAACTGGCATGGGCGCAGGACACGGAGTGCACCACGCTGTCGCAGGTGATGGGCGACGCCGACGTGTTCCTTGGCTTGTCCGGCCCCGGCCTGTTGTCGCAGCAGGATGTGCTGCGCATGCGCGCGCGCCCGATCATTTTCACGCTCGCCAATCCCGACCCGGAGCTGCGGCCCGAACTGATCGCCGAGGTGGCGCCGCAAGCGCTGATCGCCACTGGACGGTCGGACTATCCGAACCAGATCAACAATGCCTTGTGCTTCCCCTATCTGTTCCGCGCCGCGCTCGATTCGGGTGCCAGCACGATCAATGCCGACATGAAACGTGCCTGTGTCTCGGTACTGGCCGGGATGGCACGCCAGGACGCCAGGTTCGGCAAGGACTATCTGGTGCCGGATTTGCTGGACCCCGGACTGCTGACCACCGTGCCGCCGAAAATCGCAACAGCCGCGTTTCTCAGCGGTGCGGCCAGCTGCCGCCTCGATGAAGATCAGTACAGCGCACGGCTGGCAGCGCTGGCGGCGACCTTGCGCTAGCGGGTTAGCATCTAGCGCTTGAGGGTCATGTCGTTCTTGACCGACTTGACGCCGGCAATCTTGCGCGTCAAAGCAAGCGCCTTGGGGATGTGTTCCGGCGCGCCGACGAAGCCGCTCAGTTGAACGGTACCCTTGAAGGTTTCGACATTGATTTCGGTGGCCTTGAGTTCGGGATCGGCCACCAGCGCCGCCTTGACCTTGGCGGTGATGACGGTGTCATCGATGTATCCGCCGGTGCCTTCGCGCGTGGCGGTCGGCGCGCACGCCACCAGCGCGGCGATGAACAGGCTGGACAGGATGGTCTTGAGAATGTGTACGAAGCGCATGGCAGCTCTCCCGGATAATCAATCAGAAAATCCATTGTCACGCCCACGCTTCGTGCACTTTTGATCACTCACAAAGGAATCGGTATGCACCCTGCTTAGGTCAACTGCGCTTGACCGGCGCGGCAGCCTCGACGCTCACCGCCGGCTTGGCTTTGAGCAGATCGCTGCCGATAATCAAGCGCACATCGGCGCGGCCGACACTGGGCACCTCGACCGCTTTGGCGGCGCCGAAACGCGCCGCCAGCCGTTCGGCGGCATCGCGAAATTCCGGCTGGTACTCGACGCGTGTTCGCTTGACGCCGAAACCCTTCTGATTGGTGAGCCGCACCACCTGCAGTTCGCTGCCCTGCATGGTGCCGGCCAGCGAACGCGCCATGCCGGTGACGCCATTGCCATTGCGGATTTCAAGCAAGGTGGACCCATCTGCCCTATCGGCCACCGGCGCCGCCACGGCTACCGCCGCCGCGGCGGACACCACTTTGACGCTCTTGGTGCGCGCCGCGATCCGGCGCATCACGAACATGCCGTTGCCAGTCTGCTCCACCTGTGTCCGGTCAAATTCGCCGTCCTCTTCGGCGGCGGCGACCGCGCTGTCGATGGCGGCCACGCCGGCGCGCGGCGCCACCGCGTAATCGGCCTTGAAGTCGTGCCGTTTCAGGGTTTCGGCCTGCTTGTACATCTGCTGGGCCCGTTCGGTCTGGCCGACCTTGTCGAGAGCGCTGCCAAGGTGCTGCCAGGCGCGGTAGTTCAAGGGGTCGAGCACGCAGGCTTTTTCCAGTGCGGCCAAGGCCCGGTCGTAGTCACCGCTGAGGAAATAGGCGTAGCCCAGGTTGCTGAACAGGAAGGCCGTCTCCGGACCGGTCTGCTCGCCCATGGCGGCGGTCAGCGCCTCCCACAACGGAATGGCCTGGGCGAAGTCGCCCCGTTCGGCGTACAGGGTGGCCAGGCCGTTGCGCGCGTTGACGTGTCCCGGCGCCACCTTGAGCGCGGCTTTATACGACAACACGGCGGCGTCGAAGCGCGTGGCCAGGTGCTGGCCGCGGCCCACCATGTAGGCCTCGTCGGCGCTGGCAAACAGCGGCCTGGCGGCCTGGCTCGGCTCGGAACGATCTCGGGTGCCGGAGCACGCCAGCAGGCTGGCGGCGGCGGCGATGATCGATACATATTTCAAGGTCGAATGCATGGCTGTCTCCGATGAATGTTAGGCGCCGCCGGTCATTGTGCTCATGGCGTGGCCGAGCTGAATGCCGGCGGGGCCGACCAGTACCATCAGCAGGATGGGGAAGATAAAGAAAATCAGGGGAAACAGCAGCTTCAGGGCGATCTTGGCGGCCGCTTCTTCAGCGATCAGGCGCCGCTTGGAGCGCAGGTTATCCGAGTGCACCCGCAGCGAGGTGCCCATGCTGGTACCGAAGCGTTCCGACTGGATCATCATGGCCACCAAAGTGTCAACGTCTTCCACGCCGCTGCGCAGGGCGAAATTGCGCAGCGCCCGTTCCTTGGTGAAGCCGGCGCGCATTTCCATCAGCACCAGCTGCAGTTCCTGCGCCAGCACCATGCTTTTGACGTGGATCTCGCTGGCGACCTTGACCAGCGCGCGCTCCAGGCTCAGGCCAGCCTCGACGCATACCGTCAGCAGGTCGAGCGCATCCGGAATGGTCTCAAAGATTTCGCGCTGGCGCCGCTTGGCGATTCGGTCGAGCACCAGGTTGGGAATGTAGTAGCCAACGGCCGCGGCCGCCAGCAGGCACAGCATGAAATTATTGCCGCCCAACTCAGGTGCGAAATAGGTCAGCAGCACCGCCGCGATGGTCGGCAGCATCAGCGCCAGGATGGTCTTGGAAGCGAAGTACAAGGTCGCCGCGGAACGGCTGCGCCAGCCCGCATTCATGAAGCGCGTGCGCAGGGCCGACTGTTCCCAGCCCTCTTCAGGCAGCGACAGTTTGCTGAACGGCTGCGCCACCTTGACCACGGTTTCGACCCAGCCATCGCTTGCCAAAGCACTGGCGTCGCCCGAGTTACCGGCGCGGAAGCTATCAAGGCGCGCGCGCATGTAGCCGGGCGATAGCAATGCCATCGCCATCATGGCCAGGCCGCCGAAAATGGCGAATACAATCAGCAGAAACAGGATGTGTGAACCGGTCATGACAGTCTCCTTAGACGCGGATGTGAATTACCCGACGGATCCACAGCACGCCGATCAGCATCATGCCGGCGGCCGTCCACAGCATCTGGATGCCGATCGGATCGATCCAGAGCAGGCTGACATAGCTTGGATTAACCACCATCATGAAGGCCATGACGCAAAACGGCAGCACGCCGAGCACCCAGGCCGACATGCGCCCTTCGGCAGACAAGACCCGAACCTTGCCGATCAGCTTGAGGCGTTCGCGGATGATGTAGCTGATGCTGCTGAGGATTTCGGCCAGGTTGCCGCCGGACTCGCGCTGGATCACCACGGCGATGACCAAGTAGCGAAAGTCGGTCAGCGGAATCCGATCGGCCAGGTTGTACAAGGCTTCGTTGAGCGGCACGCCATAGTTGATTTCTTCGTGCGCGGCGCGAAACTCGCCGCTCAATGGCTCGGGCAACTCGTTGCCGACCATTTGCAGCACGTTCGAAAAGGAGTGGCCGGCACGCATGGCACGTGCCAGGAAATCGGCCGCCTCCGGCAACTGCTGTTCGATCTTAATCAAACGTGCGGTGCGCGCGCGCAGCAGCAGGACAAACGGAATGGCGGTAAACATCAGGGCGATGATGCACTGCGCCAGGAACGGAACCGGGCGGCTTTGCACCACCAGCAGCGTCAGCATGAAAGTGCCGAAGGTGGCCCCGGTGAATTGTGCCACCGTCCAGCGCGTGCCGGCCTGCTGCAATTTGCGGTCGAGCGCGGCGGCCAGGCGGCGCCGGTGCAGGAAGTCGTCGAACCAGTCGTTACTGCTGTAACGGCGCTGCTTGAGGATCGACACGCGTTCGCTGTCGCGGCCCCCCCCGCCCGACATGAGGCGCAGGCGGCGCGCGATGCGGCGCGCTTCGGTGCCGTGGGTACCGGTCCACCATAAATAGCAGCCTTCAACGAGCAAGATGACGGTTGCAAACAGCAGAACTGCAAAGGCATAGAACACTGCATCCATGGTGGTCTCCTGGAGCGCTATTCGTAGATGCGGGAGGGATCAAAGGCGGAATCGGGGATCGGCGCGCCGAACAGGCGCACCCGCTCGGCGAAGCGCGGGCGCACGCCGGTGGCGCAAAAATGCCCCAGTACCTTGCCGTCGGGAGCGACCCCGGTCTGGTTGAACTTGAAAATCTCTTGCATGGCGATGATGTCACCTTCCATGCCGGTAATTTCTTGAACGCTGACCAGCTTGCGCGCGCCGTCGGTCAGGCGGGTTACCTGCAGCACCACCGTCACGGCCGCGGCGATCTGCTGGCGGGTGGCACGCGGGGTCAGGCTGATGCCGGCCATCCCGACCATGTTCTCCAGCCGGGCCAGCGCATCGCGCGGGGTGTTGGAGTGAATCGTGGCGAGCGAGCCTTCGTGGCCGGTGTTCATGGCCTGCAGCATGTCGAGCGCCTCGGCGCCGCGCACCTCGCCCAGGATGATGCGGTCGGGCCGCATCCGCAAGGCATTGCGCACCAGCGCGCGCTGGGACACTTCACCTTTGCCTTCGATATTGGACGGGCGGGTCTCCAGGCGGACCACGTGCGGCTGGCGCATTTGCAGTTCGGCCGCGTCCTCGATGGTGATGATGCGCTCGTTGGCGGGGATGAAGCCGGACAGCAGGTTAAGCAAGGTGGTCTTGCCGCTGCCGGTACCGCCCGAAATCAGGATGTTGATCTTCGAATGGCCGATCGACTGCAGCACCTGCACCATGGGCGGCGTCATGCTCTTATAGGTCAGCAGGTTTTCGACGGTCAGCGGGGTGGCCGAAAAGCGCCTGATGGACAGGATAGGGCCATCCACCGCCAGCGGCGGAATGATGGCATTGACCCGCGATCCGTCCGGCAGGCGGGCGTCGACCATCGGGCTCGATTCGTCGACGCGGCGGCCAACCCGCGAGACGATCTTCTCGATGATCTTCATCAGGTGCGCGTTGTCATGAAAGCTGATGTCGGTCAGTTCCAGCCGTCCGCGCCGTTCCACGTACACTTTGGCGTGGGTATTGACCAGGATGTCGGAAACCGTGGGGTCGCCCAGCAGCGGTTCGAGCGGGCCGAATCCCAGCATTTCGTGCTGGATGTCGAGCACCAGGTTGTGCCGCTCGTGCTGGTTCAGCACGATGCGCTCTTCCTCGATGATGCGCTGGATCAGCAGCGCCAGTTCGTGCTTGAACTGCTCCGTGGTCAGGCGCTTGAGCCGCTCCAGATCGATCCGGTCCAGGATCATCTGGTGCATATTTTTCTTGAGCTCCTGGTAGGCGTGGTTGGCCACGCCGGCCGGCACCGGACTGGCCGGACGCGCGTCGTCAAGGGCCGAGAGGCGTTCACGTAAGGTCATCTTCAAGCTCCTATTGATCGTTGTCGCCGCGTCCGAACAGGCGGTCGAACAAACCCTTGTTTTCCGGCACCCGGCGCGCGGTCACCAGCTCGACCAGTTCGGCCAGGCTGCGCGAGACCGGCGCCGAACGCGACAGCTGTAAAACGGGCACGCCCTGGTTGACCGAGTCGGTCACGGCCAGGTAATCGTTGGGCACGGTATGCATGACTTCCGTGCCGAGCGCGCTTTGCAAATCCTGCAGGCGCAGCTTGCCGCCCTTTTCGTAGCGGTTGACGATCAGCCGGGTGTTCTCGATCGGATAGCCAAGCGAACGGAAAATATCGAGCAGGCGGCGGCCGTCGCGGATGTCCGGCAGTCCCAGCTGCAACACCGGATAGATCGCGTCGGCGCTGTCGAGCGCGCGCAGCGAAATCGCATCGATCTGGCGGCCCACGTCGAGCACGATGTAGTCGTAATGCTGGCGCGCCACGCGCAGGATGGCGTCCATGTGCTCGGCCTTGAGGTCGACCGCATGGGCCGGGTCGTCCGCCGCCGCCAGGATGCCGAACCCGGGCGTGATATGCACCAGGCAGGATTCCAGGAAGGCGGCGTCGAGCCGGGCGATCTGGCTGCACACGTCCGACAAGGTCATCGCCGCCTTCTGGTCCGACACGTACAAGGTGGCATCGCCGAACTGCCCGTGCAGGTCGATCAGCAAGACCTTCTTGTCGGCCAGGGTGGCCAGTGCATAGCCGAAGTTGGTCGACAGGAAGGTAGCGCCGCTGCCGCCCTTGCACGAGATGAAGGCCAGCACCTTACCGTCGCGCATGCCGGCCACGCCGGCGGTCGTGTCGACCCGGTCCATCGCCTCGTGAAAGGCGCGGTGCACCAGCGGCAGCTGCAGCACTTCGCGCACGCCGGCGCGCATGGC
>CAMLFK010000088.1 GCA_946479255.1 uncultured Oxalobacteraceae bacterium | reverse complement strand
AACTGGGACAACCAGATCACCGGCCAGATCAATATGCGCGACGCGGTGCGCCGCACCATCTCGCTCGAACAGAACGGCAAGCAGTACAAACTCAACGACAAGATCGCGACCCTGGTGGTGCGCCCGCGCGGCTGGCACCTGGATGAGAAACACGTGCTGGTCGATGGCCAGCGCATCTCGGGCGGCATCTTCGACTTCGCCCTGTTCATGATCCATAACGCCAAGGAGCAGCTGGCGCGTGGCGCCGGACCGTACTTCTACCTGCCGAAGATGGAATCGCACCTGGAAGCGCGCCTGTGGAACGACATCTTCGTGATGACCCAGGAAGAGCTTGGCCTGCCGCGGGGAACCATCAAGGCCACCGTGCTGATCGAGACCATCCTGGCAGCCTTCGAGATGGACGAAATCCTGTACGAACTGCGCGAACACAGCTCGGGCCTGAATGCCGGGCGCTGGGACTATATTTTCTCGTGCATTAAGAAGTTCAAGCTCGATAAGGACTTCTGCCTGGCCGACCGTCCCAAGGTGACGATGACCTCGCCCTTCATGCGCGCATACGCACTACTGCTGCTCAAGACCTGCCACAAGCGCGGCGCCCCGGCGATCGGCGGCATGGCTGCGCTCATCCCGATCAAGAACGACCCGGAGAAAAACCAGATCGCCATGGGCGGCGTGCGTAACGACAAAGCGCGCGATGCCACCGACGGCTACGACGGCGGCTGGGTGGCGCACCCCGGTCTGGTGGAGCTGGCCATGGGCGAATTCAAGAAAGTTCTGGGCGACAAGCCGAACCAGATCGACAAGCAGCGCGAGGACATCAACGTGAGCGCGGCCGAGCTGCTGGACTTCAAGCCGGAAGCGCCGATCACCGAAGCGGGCCTGCGTTACAACATCAACGTCGGCATTCACTACCTGGGCAGCTGGCTGGCCGGTAACGGCTGCGTGCCCATCCATAACCTGATGGAGGATGCGGCTACGGCCGAGATCAGCCGCTCGCAGGTGTGGCAGTGGATCCGTTCGGACAAGGGTGTGCTGGAAGACGGCCGCAAGGTCAGCGCCGAGATGGTGCGGGCGATGATTCCGGAGGAGCTGGTCAAGGTCAAGCAGGTGGCGCCGGATGGGGAGAACCCGACCTATGCGCGCGCTGCGCAGATTTTTGAAGAGATGTCGACGTCGGAATCGTTCGCTGAGTTCTTGACGCTGCCGCTGTACGAAGAGATCTGAAACAGCGCCATATAGTTAGCTTGTCATCCCCGCGAAGGCGGGGACCCATATCATCTAAGCAGCACCACTCCGCTTGAGGCGCTATGGGTTCCCGCCTTCGCGGGAATGACAGCTATTTATATCTCTAGCTTTACGCTCTAAGCAGCTTCTGTTCACGCGCCAGAACCAAGGCCGCAAACTGATCGGCCGGCACCGCAGGGCTCATGTAATACCCCTGCAGCAGATCGCACTGCTGCGCGCGCAGGAACTGCAGCTGCGCTTCCGTCTCCACGCCTTCCGCTACAACCTCCAGACGCAAGCTGTGCGCCAGCGCGATGATGCCGGCGATGATGGCCGCGTCATCGGCATCCTGGGGCACATCGCGCACGAATGAACGGTCGATCTTGATGATATCGACCGGGAAGCGCTTCAGGTAAGACAGCGACGAATATCCGGTGCCGAAATCGTCGATCGACAAACGCACGCCCAGGCTGCGCAGGCGATGCAGGGCCTGCAGCGTGTCCTGCGCATGCTCCATCAGCGTACTCTCGGTAATTTCCAGCTCCAGCAGCCCGGGCGGCAGCTGCGTATCCTGCAACACGGATTCGACCGTATCGGCGAAATTCTTTTGCAGCAGCTGGCGCACCGACAGGTTGACCGCTACCCGCATCGGCGGCAAACCCTGGTCGATCCACACGCGCAGTTGCGCGCACGCCGTGCGCAGCACGAACTCGCCCAGTGGATTGATCAAGCCGGTTTCCTCAGCCAGCGGAATGAACTCGACCGGCGAGACCATGCCGCGCGTCGCATGCTTCCAGCGCACCAACGCTTCCATGCCGACGATCTGCTGCGTATCGAATCGCGCCTGCGGCTGGTAATACACCTCCAGTTCCTGATGCTCCAGGGCGCGCCGCAGGTCCGTTTCCAGGCGCACGTGCTCGGAGATGGTCTGCTCCATCGACGCTTCGTAGAACTGGAAGCCGGTGTTGGTCTTCTTGGCGCGGTACATGGCGCTGTCGGCATGCTTGACCAGGCTCGGTACGTCGCTGCCGTCGTACGGAAACATGGCGATGCCCACGCTGCTGGTCACGAAAATATCGTGGCCGTCGATCTGGAAGGGCGCGGCCAGCACGCGGCAGATGCTCTGCGCGGCGGCCGCTGCCGGCGCCGGGCCGTCGATCTCGCTCAGCACCACGGTGAACTCGTCGCCGCCCAGGCGCGCCACCATGTCGACATTGCGCACAGCGCGGCGCACCCGCTGGGCCACGGCCACCAGCAGGCGGTCGCCCACGTCGTGACCAAGGTTGTCGTTGACGTACTTGAAGCGGTCCAGGTCCATGAACAGCACCGCCAGCAGGGCATTCTTTTCGCGCGCCTGCTCGACCGCCTGGCCCAGCATGTCGAAGAACAGGGTGCGGTTCGGCAGCCCGGTCAACAGGTCGTTGTACGCCAGGTGGCGGATGCGCTTCTCGGCGCGGTTCGCTTCGATGATGCGGCGCACGCGCTGCGACAGTACCGCGTAGTGAATCGGCTTGGGGATGTAGTCGCTGGCACCGGCGGCAAAGGCGCGCTCCACCGACGAATTGTCTTCCAGCGCGGTGATCATCAGCACCGGGATATTGCTGCCGCCCGGGAGTTCCTGCATGCGCGCACAAGCGGTGAAGCCGTCCATCACCGGCATCACGGCATCCATCAGGATCACGTCCGGGTGGAAGCGCTTGAGCATGGTCAGCGCCTGGGCGCCGTCTGCCGCTTCCTCTACCTTGAAGCCGTCGCGCTGCAAGGTGTAGCGCAGGGTGCTGCGGGTACTGCGGTCGTCGTCGACGATCAGTACCTGCGGGACGTCGTCGCCACCACCGGCGCCAAAGGGGTCGCCGCTGCCCACTTCATGGGCCAGCGCGTGCGATACGGCATTGTAGGCGATGCGCAGGCGCGGCAGCAGCGGCGCCACCATATGGGTCTCGTTCGCCAGCGCCAGTTCTTCAGCTTCCTTGGCCAGCTGGGCCAGGTGGATCGCGCCCAGGTTGCCGGACGAACCCTTGATGGCATGCGCCTTGGCACGCGCGGTCTCGGCGTCGCCGGCTTGCACCGCGGCTTCCAGGTCGAGCAGGTATTGCGGCGTGTCTTCGAGGAAGGGGCTGATCGCTTGCGGCAGCGAGGCGCCCATGATTTCGCGCAGCTTGGCGAAGATGGCCTGGTCGATGGCGCTTTCCATGTTGTCTTCGATGCGTTCGGCCAGTGCCGGTGCGCTGCGCAGTTCGTCGCCGCGCGGCAGCCAGCGCTCCAGTTTCTGACGCAGTTCGACCAGGGTGATCGGCTTGGCCAGGTAGTCGTCCATGCCGGCCGCCAGGCATTTTTCGGCGTCGCCGCGCTGGGTGTTGGCGGTCATCGCCACCAGCGGCGTGCGGCGGCCGGTGCTTTCTTCGTGCACGCGGATGTGGGCGGTGGCTTCGTAGCCATCCATCTCCGGCATGCTGCAGTCCATCAGAATCAGGTCGAACTCGCGCGAGCGGGCCGCTTCCAGCGCTTCGCGGCCGTTGGAGGCGAACTCGCACGAGCAGCCGTTCATCGCCAGCATGCCGGCGGCAACCATCTGATTGGTGCGGTTGTCCTCGGCCACCAGGATGCGGAAGCCCTTGCGGTCCGGTGTTGCGACCGCGCTGGCCTCGCCAACTGCCGGCGCATTGGCGCCGGCCACCAGGTCTTTGAGTGATTGCAGAAGGCGTTCTTCGCGCAGCGGCTTGCCGAGCGAAGCGTAGCCGTCCACCAGGGTGCCGCCGGCAGGCGAGCCGAAACGGTCGAGGATCAGCACATGCGTGCCGGGAGCTTGCGCTTCGATCTGCTGGGTCAGGTCGTTGCCGTCGTCATCCAAGGCGCCGATGTCCATCACTACCAGGCCATAGGGCTTGCCCTCCGCGGCACCGGCCTGCAACTGGCGCAGCGCTTCGCCGCCCCAGCGGGTGGCGTGGCAGTCGACGCCGTGGCGCTGCATGGTCTGGGCGATGAAGCTGCGCACCACCTGGCTTTCGTCGACCGCGATCAGGCGCAGGCCGTCGAGCTCCGGATACACGGCATCGAGCGCTTCCTGCAGGGCGGGTTTGCAGGCCACGCTGAAGGTAAAAGTGGTGCCTTCACCCAGGGTGCTGACCACGCTGATCTCGCCGCCCATCAGGCCGACCAGCTGCTTGCAGATGGCCAGCCCAAGCCCGGTGCCGCCGTACTTGCGGGTGGTGGATGGATCGGCCTGGGCGAAGGACTGGAACAGGTGTTCCTGCTGTTCCGCACTCATGCCGATGCCGCTGTCGCGCACCTCGAAGCGGATGCCGAACTGCGGTCCCGGCGCGCGCGCGATCGTCACCGCCACTTCACCGTGTTCGGTGAACTTGACGGCGTTGCCGAGCAGGTTGATGAGCACCTGGCGCAGGCGCAGCGAGTCGCCGTTGACCCTGGCCGGCACGCTGCCTTCGAACAGGTAGCCCAGTTCCACATCGCGTACCTGCGCCTGTTTGGCCACCAGTTCGATGACTTCTTCCAGCAGGCGGCGCAGGTCGAAGTCGACTTCTTCGAGGGTCAGCTTGCCGGCTTCCATCTTGGAGAAGTCGAGGATGTTGTTGATCAGTTCAATCAGGGTGCGCGAGGAGTTCCACGCCACGTCCACGCACTCGGCCTGGCGCTTGTTCAGGCTCATTTCCTTGAGCATGTCGAGCATGCCGACCACGCCGTTGAGCGGGGTGCGCACCTCGTGGCTGACGGTGGCGGCGAACTGCGCCTTCATCAGCGCCATGTTGACGGCGGCGTCGCGCGAGTCCTTCAGTTCGGCCTCGCGCTGTTCGAGCACGTTCATCATCTTGTTGAAGGCGACCGCCATTTCGATCAGGTCGCGCGGGCCGGCCGGGGCGGCGCGCATGCCGGATTCGCCCGATTCGGCGCGGCGCATCAGGTTCGACAGGGCGTTGAGCGGGTTGATCATGTAGCGCGTCAGCAGGCGCACCACCACCAGCAGGATCACGGCGAACGACAGGGTGATGACCAGGTTGCCGATCAGCAGGGACAGGGTCAGGTCGACCAGGGTGCGCTTGCCGAGCGAGACGTAAACATAGCCGAGCAGCTGCGGCTTGGCTTCCTGCAGTTCGAACGGCGAGGCGTCGGCTTGGTTGCCGCTGAACACAGGCGCGGCAAAATGCCAGGCTTCGCTCGTTTCGCGAACCAGGGTGGCCTGGGTGAGCGGGGTGCGCAGCGGCGGCGCGCTTGCGTGCGTCACGCCCGGGCGCGACTCGGCCAGCAGAACTTCGTGCTTGGTGTCGCTGATCTGAACGCAGATCACATCCGGGAAGGTCAGGGTGGTGGCCACCGCACCCTGGGCGTTTTCGGCCGAGTGATAGAGCAGGGCCAGGGTACTCTGTCGCGCGAGGTTGTCGGCGATGCGCACGCCTTGCGAGACGAAGTAGTCGCGCATGCGCGAACTGGCTTCCCAGGAGTTGATCAGCGAAGAAAACAGTGCCAGTCCCAGGATCGCGGCCGACACGATGATGGTCAGCTGGCGGCGGAATCCGGTGCGGCGTAGGAAGTGATGGAACATCAGATCATGGCTCCGGATAGATGTAGTCAAAAGTGCGTTGCTGCTGGTACCCGATGTTCAGCCCGACGTGGCTGGCGGTACGCAGGTTGATCGCGGCATGCAGTTCGCGCAGCGGCTGTACGCCTTTTTTACGCATTTCGCCCGACATCAGCCCTAGCGCGGAGGTGGCCAGCGAGCGGCCCAGTTCCACGTTATTCGGACTCATGGCAAACAGCGCGCCTTTTTTCACGTGCAGCACATTGCTCGAAAAGATAGGCACGCCGCTGTTCCATGCCCCCTTGAGGATCAGCGGCAGCAGGGTGCCTTCTTCGACGGTGGTGGTGTCGTGCGGCAGCCAGACGGCTTCGCGCTTGCCGTCGGCGCTGGCGAACAGCGCGCTATAGATATGCGCGGCCTGGCTCAGGTCGCGCGCCTCGTGCGCCACCAGTTCCAGCCCCTGGCTGCGGGCGGCTTCGCGCGCGATGCGCAGCAGCCATTCGGTCTTTTTGGGGTCGTACACCACCTGCACCCGCTTGATCTCCGGCAGCAGGCTGCGCAAGCGGCTGAACAGGATGGCCGGGTCGGGCGTCAGGCTGATGCCGTTCATGTTGACGATTTCGGCGTCCGACAAGAGCAGGGCGCCACCGACCAGCACCACGATGTCGCGTTCCAGGGTGGAGGCGACCGACAGTCCCTGGCGGCCGAGGGCGATGACCACCCTGGTGCCGCTGCGCTTGAGCTGGGTGTTGAGTTCGGATGGGTCGCTCTTGCTGTCGACGGCGTAGCTGCGCACACGCAGGCGGGTGCGCTCCTCGATCCCCTGGATCATGCTGATGAAGGCGCTGCGGAAGGGTTCGGAGACGTTCGGATACAGCACGGCGATTGTGCCCTTGCCAGCCGAGGCTTGCACATCGGGACGGCGCAGCTGGTCTTCCAGCTGGGCGACGGTGATCGGCCGCATGTTGAAGCCGGCTTTGCCGGACGAGTGGGTGCTGTCGAGGCGCTCGAACAGGCCGGGCGACGCACTGGCAGCGGGTACGGCAGGCGCTGCCGATACGCCGTCGACCGCATCGGCACGGGCAGCGGGTGCGGCCGTGCACAGCATCAGCGCGGTGAGCACAAGGCAAACCCGAGCCAGGGTACGGCGGCCGGAAACGAGTAAAAATGTCATCATTGCTATACAGCAGGGAGGTGCGATCCTGAAATTTGGAGCAGCCGCATTGCAGCCCCGGCGCAGCCAAAACAATGCAACAGTATACGTCAGGCAAGTAGCCGTAGAGAAAGTTTTTTGTATTGTGGTATTTGCTGCGTGTTTCTTATGGCTCAGGGTAGAGAAAGTTGAAACTGCGCTGGACACGCTGCGTAATTGTCAGGCCAATGTGGCTGGCGGTACGCAGGTTGAGGGCGGAATGCACGTCGCGCAGGGGAACCACGCCGCGCACGGGCGGTTCGCCGGACAGTATGCTGGTGGCAATTCCGCCAAGATTGCGGCCTAGATCGAGGTTGTTTGGATACAAGGCGAACAGGGCGCCCCGTTTGACGTGCAGGAAACTGCTGGAAAATACCGGCACAGTGCGGTCCCACGCTTCCTTCAGGACAATGGGCAAGATGGTGCTTTCATCGACCGTGGTCGGGTCGATCGGCAGCCACAGGGCGTCGCGCCGTCCGTCGGAGCTGGCGAAGGCGGTTTCGTACAGCCGGGCGGCGCTGGCCAGGTCGCGCGCTTCCAGCGCGGCCAGCTCCAGCCCGGCGCCGCGGGCCGCTTCGCGGGCCACTTTGAGCAGCCACTCGCTGTGCTGGGGGTTGTAGACAACGATGACGCGCTTGGTTCCGGGCACCAGGTTCTTCAGGTTGGCGAACAGCAGCGCCGGGTCCGGTGTCAGGCAGATGCCGAACTGGCGCTCGCCATCGGGCACCGACGACACGCCGCTGACCACCAGGCCGATCGATGGGTCGATCTGGCTGGCTGCCTTGATGCCCTGGCGGCCGAGTGCGATGACCACGCGCGTGCCACCGCGCTTGAGATTGCCGGCCAGTTCGCCCGGATCCTGGCTGGCCCCCACCGGCAAGGCTTGCACGCGGCTACGGGCCTGCTCTTCGATGCCGGAAATGATTTCTGTGAAAACTTTGCGGAAGGGATCGCCAATGTCAGGGAACACGACGCAGATCGGCCGCGCGGCGCTTTGCGCCCAGGCCGGCATAGCCGACAGCGCAGTGGCACCCAGGCCCAGGCCGAGACCGCGCAGCCAGGCCCGCAAGCCGGGGTCAGCCAGCATGACGAAGGATCAGGCTGCAATCAATGGCGGATTGGGGTGGATTGATCACTGGCGATTTCGAAACAGTTTCCTAAAGAAACATATTAGCTGGTTTAACCGAGCTTGGATACTACAGGAGGGTAGCCGATGTTGCTTATAAGCCAGTTTTCCCTTTAAAAAACATTCTTCCATTCGCGTAAGGCGGCGAAAGACGCTACCGGATCGGCCGGCAGCTTCAGCTTGCCGAGCGATTGCAGATGCCCCGTTACGCTGCTTTCCTGGTCGCGCAAAAAAGGATTGGTCGCTTTTTCAATACCGATAGTCGACGGCACGGTTGGCTCGCCGCGTTGGCGCCGCGCCGCTTCGCGCGACATGCGCTCCGTGATGCCCGGGTTGGCGGGTTCGGCGGCCAGCGCAAAGCGCAGATTGTCCAGCGTGTATTCGTGCGCGCAATAGACCTGTGTATCGTCCGGCAATGCGGCCAGCTTGCGAAGCGAAGCCCGCATCTGCGCGTGCCTGCCTTGAAGAACACGGCCGCAACCTGCGGCAAATAACACATCGCCGCAAAACAGCCAGCGCGTTCCCGGCTTGTCGCCCGCATCCTCGCGTACATACGCGATGTGGCCGGGCGTGTGGCCGGGCACGTCAAGCACGCGCAGGGTCAGGGCGAGGCCGGGGACCTCGACCAGGTCGCCTTCGCCGAGCTTGACCGTGGTGGTGGCGATGGGCTCCTTGCGCGGGCCGAAGACGGGCACCGGGGCGTGGCGCAACAGATCTGGAACACCATCAATGTGGTCATGATGGTGATGGGTGAGTAAAATGGCCGTCAGCGTGAGACGATGTTCGGCCAGCGCGGCAAGCACGGGCGCCGCGTCGCCGGGGTCGACCACGGCAGCGTTGCTGCCATCGTGAATCAGCCACAGGTAGTTGCTCTGGAAGGCTGGGAGCGCGAGCACCGTCAACGTGGGGCCGATTGAGGTCGTCATAGTAGAATTTTTCGACATTTGGACAAGAGGATAGGCATGGATAGCGCAGAATCCGAACAGTCCATTATAGCGCTCGACGCTTGGCTGCAGACGCCGGCGGGCACGTATGTGCGGGCATGGGAGCAGGCATGCCTGGATGAATTGACCGCCGATATTTTCGGCTTCAACGCCGTCCAGATCGGGCTGCCGCAAATCGATGCGCTGGCCGCCAGCCGCATGCCCAACAAATGGCAGGCCGCCACGCGCCTGTCGTCCATCGAACAACTGACCCGCATGCCGGGCGGCAAGCAGATCGCCGTGGCGCTGGATTTTGCCGAGCTGCCGTTCGCCTCGCAGAGCCTGGACCTGGTGGTGCTGCCCCATGTATTGGAGTACGCAGCCGAGCCGCACCAGGTGCTGCGCGAAGTCGAGCGGGTCTTGATTCCCGAAGGCCAGGTGATCATCTGCGGCTTCAATCCCGCCAGCATGTGGGGCGCGCGCCAGGGCGTGGGGCGCCTGACGCGCTCGCATTACCTGCCGCTGGCCGGCGAATTCATCTCTATGCCACGGATGAAAGACTGGTTAAAATTATTGAATCTCGGCGTCAGCCGCAGCCATTTCGGCTGTTATGCACCGCCTTGCCGCACCGCGCACTGGCTGGACCGCTTCGCCTTCATGGAAGCGGCGGGCGCGCGCTGGTGGCCCTATCTCGGTGCGGTCTACATGGTGCATGCGATCAAGCGGGTCAAAGGCATGACCATTATCGGCCCGGCCTGGAACAAGAAATCGGCCAAGGCACCGCAGGCGGTGCCGGCGACGAACCGGAACAATCAGAAGTAATTAAAGGCAAGAATGAGCAAAGTAGAGATTTTCACGGATGGCGCTTGCAAGGGCAATCCGGGCACTGGCGGCTGGGGTGCCTTGCTGGTGGCGGACGGCCATGAGAAAGAGATTTTCGGTGGCGAACTCAACACCACCAATAACCGCATGGAGCTGCGCGCGGTGATCGAAGCGCTGGCCGCGCTGACCCGGCCCTGTGAAGTGGTGCTGCACACCGACAGCCAGTATGTGCAGAAAGGTATTTCGGAATGGATCCACGGCTGGAAGGCGCGCGGCTGGAAAACCGCGGCCAAGGAGCCGGTCAAGAATGAAGACCTGTGGAAGGCGCTCGACCTGGCCCAGGCCCAGCACGCGGTCCAATGGAAATGGGTGCGCGGACACAACGGCCACCCGGGCAACGAACGCGCCGACGTCCTGGCCAATCAAGGCGTGGAAACGGTGCGCCGCCGCTAACAGCGCGGCCGCGGCCCGATGTGAGTGTTTCGCTGGGGCATCCAGGCGTGACCTCAGCATTCTCCCCCTTGTATAATGGCGGCAGAACTTTGGTCGAAAATGGAATCTCAAGTGCGTTCACAATCAAGCAATACCAGGCAGGTCGTCCTCGATACCGAAACCACCGGCCTGAACCCGCGCACAGGCGACCGCGTCATTGAAGTAGGCTGCGTCGAGCTGAAGAACCGCATGCTGACCGGGAATAACTTCCATCGTTACATCAATCCGGAGCGCGATTCGGAAGAGGGCGCGCTGGCGGTGCACGGCCTGACCACCGAGTTCTTGAGCGACAAGCCCAAGTTCCATGAGATTGTGGAAGAGCTGCGCGAATATATCCGTGGCGCTGAAGTCATCATCCACAACGCGCCGTTCGACCTGGGTTTCCTGAACCACGAATTCAAGCTGCTGGGCTTGCCCTCCTTCACTGAGCACTGCAGTGGTGTGATCGACACCTTGGTCAACGCCAAGGAAATGCATCCGGGTAAACGCAACTCGCTCGATGCGCTGTGCGACCGATATGGCGTGTCGAACGCGCACCGCAAGCTGCACGGCGCATTGCTCGATGCCGAGCTGCTGGCCGATGTGTATTTGTCGATGACCCGCGGCCAGAATTCGCTGTCCATGGATGTCGAGGAAGAAGTGACCGACGGCGGCGGCTTGCTGGAAACCGTGCCGCTGGCCGACATCATCATCCTGCGCGCAAGCGCCGAGGAGCTGGCCGAGCACGACAGCCTGCTGGGCGGGCTCGACAAACAGGTCAAGGGAACGTGCATCTGGCGGACCTACGCGGAAGCCAGTGCCGGCGCGTAAGAGACTGTGGCGAGATTCAAATACGTGACGAAATTCAAATCGTATGCGATAATACGCCCCGCTTCGGGAGGTTAGCTCAGGGGTAGAGCACTGCATTCACACTGCAGGGGTCGCAAGTTCGAAACTTGCACTTCCCACCAGAATACGTAGGAAAATCAAAGGCTTGCAGCTATGTTGCAGGCCTTTTTTGCTATGTGGCGACCATGTATGGGAAAAGTATGGGAAACGTTAGCGGACTTGTGTGGACTGATCGCTGACTTCTGAGCCAGATGAGACGAGTAAATGCCTTCCCGATGCAGCAAAGCGCCGATATCGCCGAGCGCCACCGAATCGGCCATGTATCGATCGTATCTTTTGGAGAACCAGTGCATCTATAACCCGGGTGAGCCGCTGCTGGACGACTTACGCCAGCATGCCTTGGACCTCATGAAGCCGCATGCGTGTGCCGGACCGCGCCAGCCAGGCGCGGTCGGCCGCAAAAGCGCCGATCAGCAGATCGACCCGTTGGTGCTCTTCCCGGAGGGTACGTCGAGGCCGAAATAGCAAGCGTACCCGTCGTTCTTGGTCCAGACGCAGCTAAGATCTCCCCTACGCCGTGTCCGGTGATCAGGACCGGCCCCGCAGGCTTCCTTCAAATCAGGTCCGATTTGATCGAATAAGTCCTTCCCAAGCGGCCCCGTAAACATGATCGCTACCTTCCTGTCCTTTTTTGTCGGGGGCACTGCCTCAGATAGAGTCCCGCCGTACACCTGGTAGTCGCCCTTGAGCGGCTTTGGGCGGCCATCCCAGGTGTCCGGCTTCGGCTTTTCGGCAGCCTGGGCCAGCGAGTACAGGGTGAGGGCCGCGACGATAATCACCAAGCGCGCGCTCACGATGTAAATCTCGGCCAAAGTTCGACGTGGAAGTGATCGTTGTGACCTATGCAGAATCGCACGGGCGCGCCCACCGCCTTCTGGACCTCGGGGTCGTTGAAGTAGACGAGTCGCACCCACGGGTGCTGCGCGAAGAGGCGGATCAGCCTGATGGTGGCCGCGCAGTCATAAACTGCTTTATCCTGGTACGAACAGCGCGCGGCCGGGCCTGTTGCGTAGTCCTTCCGGACCGGCCGGCAATCCATCTCGATTCCCTTCTGATGAGTCTCGTGCTTGTCGTACTTCTTACCACCGTCGATGCTGATGTTCCCGATGCCGAATTTTCGATCACAGATCGCCTGCCACTCGCGCTCGACCTGAAAGATCATGGTAAGCAGGTTGGAGTGGGTGTACTGCGCCAGGTGGCCGGTTCCCGGCACGTTGTGCACGTTTCCGTACACATAGTAGCCAGCGTCCTCGGGGGCTTGCGGCAGCATGAAGTAGCCGCGTGAATCCTTCGGTTGAATTGGAACTCCGGAAGCAGTCATGGCCAGCTCCTCACGCGCAGCATTTCTTGGCAGCCAAGTCCCAGCCGCCGGCTGTGCTTCCGCTGATGCCGCCGCCAATCTTCTGCTGCGTGTACGTCCACTTGATTTTGGAGAAGCACAAACCGATCTCGTCCTGGAGCACGCCGCTGCCATTGCCCATCACCTGGTCCATGTTGGACAGCATCACGTTCTCCAGTTCGACCTGGTAGTACTTGACCGGATTGCCGTCGCCGTCGGCCCGCATGAATTCCAGCTTGGCCTTCGGGATCGTCTTGCCCATCGCGCAGTGCTGCATCAAGACCGGCGAGGCGAGGTCGGCGAGCTTGGTAAGGGACAGTGTGCGGTGCTCGGAGTGGCCAGCCGTGTGGCCGCCGCTGGAGGACACGATGCTGCTCCTGGGCTGCACTACTCCCCAGTTGGCAGAGGCGATTTCGATCCACCCTGAATGCGCAGAGTCGGCTGATTCGCCCTTGATGCCGTCGATCTGCAGATATGCGTCGATTGCCATGGTTCCTACAAACTGGTTAATGAAGTGAAATACCATGTGCATTGTTGCTCAACCAAAACATCGTGGAATTGGGGCGCATCAACCCGGTGCAAATAGCAAGGCTTATCTGACCATCCGCACACGACAGGCGAGCGACGGTCAGCTCAAGCACATCGGCAATCCACAGCCCTTGATGTGTGCCTGATGGTAGGCTGGGTGCGCGTCAGCTGCTCCCCAATCCGGGCAAGCCGATCGACGGGGGCTGCTATGCGTTGAAGAACTTGTACGCCGCAGTTTGGTACTTGACCAAGCTGTCCCAGTCGCAGTCAAGATTGGGAAAACTAATTTTCTTTGGCCCGAGCTCAATAGTATCGATATTCCAAACCGGATTCGCTTCGGTTGTAATTTGATCAATCAGTGAATGTGTGTCTTGAGCGAAAGTGCTAAGAGATCGCCTTGTGTCCGCGCGAACTAAATGTGCAAGTAAGGCAATATTTAGCGGGGCAACGTCACCCAGCAGTGACCAAATCTTACTTGTTCCAAATCCTGACCAGCAAAGAATGATATCAACAACCTTAGCGCTTGTTATTTTCTGACTCAATGCTGTAGAAAGTATCAAATCCTGATCAGGTTGCTTAAGTTTCTTGAAATTCGCCAGCTGCTCCAACCCCTCTCTGATGCGGCTTTCGACCCTGGTAGTCATACGCGCCCCTTCGGGGGCAATTGCGGCCTTGATCTGAACATGCAATACACAGTTCTCCGACTTCCGGTGAACGAGGAGATCGAATTCACCTTTGCTCCAAATGAAATTAGGGATAATTTGAACATCTTGTAAATGTCTAAAAATTTTTGAAGCGATCTCAGTTAGCCGTGGTTCGAGTAAAGGCGAAACCTCGTCATCAAACTTCTTTCGATCCGTTTTCTGAAGCGTATAAAGAATATTTCGAGCAGACAGCATGCCACGCAGCGCCCATGGGCTTATTAAAAGACTTTCTTTTAATCGGCAGACAGGCGGAAAGAAACCTTCGCCACCAATTGGAACGTGTGGGTCAAATGAATATATGCTCATCAATGCTGCATATTGCACAGAATTAAGTTTGGCGCAGCGAGTAATCAAAGCCTCTATATAATCTTCTTTGATTAGTGGAGCAACCCAGTCAAAGAAGTTAGTACCAATTTTCTTATCTTCTTCCGGGTGTTCGTGCAAACGCTGTCGAATAGCGTTTGACATTCCAAGATGAAATGCTGCAAACGCGTGCCAAACCGCTCGAAAGCGGCGAAACTGGTCGTCGCCGACTCCGAGTGCGCGCTCTATCGCCGTGTCCGAAAGGGGAGAAATCTCGAACGAATAACGGAGAAACCAACTAAATAACCCTGAAACTATTTCTTCGAAGTCTGAAATCTGAGGCTCTTGGCCTGACGCTGCCCACATGTTGTAGTAAGGATTGTAAGTTTCTGGCGCATCAATTGTAAAGGACAGGGGCAGCCGGCTCAGAATAATGTCTTTAGCTTCAAAACGTTGAATTTCATCGCTTCGATGTGTCAGTGCAATCGCCTCTCCCGCTTCCTTGATGTTGTAGGCTCCGCGCCAAGCGAACGGAGCAACTTCACAAAAATGTGCATAGTTCAGTAATAGCTTCATCTCGTCCCGAAGATCATCCCCCATTGCTTGCACTGCGTCGAAAGCGTTTTCGCCACCGGGTTCCAAAGGGCATGCCGAAAATACGGGTAATAGATATGAAAGTCGGGACAGTATTGAGGGGCCTAAGTTTGGATGGACGATGGAGTCGGAAAGGTTGCCTTTCGCGTGGGCGGCTTCAAGCAAGCAAATTAGATGGGTATACGGCACTCTCGCCGGCATTGACTTGATTTTCAAATCCCGTATTTGCATGTCAATTGTAGCTTCAAACATTTTGAAAATTTCTACCTCTGCAGAGTTCATAATTTGATCTAAAGTCTGATGATAAAAATACGAATAATATTGAGTTTCATTCTAACTTTGCAATAAATTGCTTGCACTTCTCCAGGGAGCTGAACACTACCAGTGCATGAAGAGCAATATCATTGTCCAAGGAGGTCCGGAGAAGTGCGGGAACTCGACATTCACACTGCAGGGGTCGCAAGTTCGAAACTTGCACTTCCCACCAAGAATATCAGCAAAGTCAAAAGGCCTGCATCTGTCGGATTGCAGGCCTTCTTGTTTTCCCTTTTGTGGAGACGATGATGCTCGCCGCGAATTGCGGCGGCAGTTCGATGCCTTTGTGTCGCGTGGCCCGCCACAATCAGAAGTAATACCCCGCCTGAAGATTGACACGCCGCGAAAAGCCGTCGTGCAGTGGCGACCCCTCGGCAAGCCCGCCAAAGTCTGGCGACATATACGGCTGGTGCTTGGCGAGCATGAAGTCGGCATAGAAGAACCACTTGCCTGCGGAAAAGCTCAGCCCGGTCACATTTTGCAGCGAATCCTTGAATCCGCCGCTCTTCTTCTTCAGCACGCTATAGTCGTTATAGGCCTTGAAGCCAGTGAACGGGCCGACACTGCCGGCAATGTCGTAACTCACGTTAGCTATGTACACTATCCCCTTCGCGGCCACGGGATAGGGGTAGCCGAACGCACCCAGCATCAAGAAGCTGTTCGCGTCGAGCTTCCCGAAAGTCTGCTGGGGCAGGTGCCGCGTGGCGTTGTTGTAGTACAGCGCTTCTGCCATCAAGGTCCATGATGCATGACTGCCTTTGGCATGGAAGGCTGCCGCGCGGCGCCGGCTCTGTGCGCCTTCGCCGCTGCGGATCGCGCCGCTCAGTATGGACAAGCCAAGTTCCGTCTTCGCCGGGCCAGGCAGCTGCCAGGCCGCGCGCGCGACCAGGGTGTCGCGCTCGCGGTCGCTTTGTCCGGTGCCGTAGCCTTGCTGGTCGTCGTCCGGCACGATGTTGAAGGAATACCGGTTCGAGGCCTTCGCCGTATTGCCGCCGCCCCCATAGGTGCCGCCATCTCGTGGAAAGTAGGCAAGGCGCCATTCCACCGGCCCGCTGCGCCACGTGTAGTTCACCCCGAGGGCATAGGTGTCCTCGAAGCCGAGGTAATAGGCGATCGATTCGAAGAAGTTGTTGGAGGCGAAGGGGAGCAGGCCGAAGGGCAGCTTGTCGAGGCCGGCATGCAGTTCGCTCTTGTCGCCAAAGCGCACGCCAGCCCAGCCATGGTGCAGGAAATTGTTGGTATAGCCACCCTGGCCAGCGGGAAAGCGGTTGTAGCGATATTGTGCCGACCCGATCAGTTGTCCGTCGTCGTAATTCACGTCCAGACGCAGTGTGTCGAGGCCGACGAAGCCGTGCGGGTGCTCCGGCTGCCAGCTCTTGTAGACGTAGTTGAAACGTACCGCCCCACCGATGTCGAGTGGCGACGCCAGCGCGTCGGCGGCCCCGGCGTTGCCGCAGGCGGTGAGCAGCACGGTCCAGCACAGATAGTGACGCAGCGTGCGTCGTGGCGGAAAGGCCGGGTGTACTGTGGCACTAGGGTTCATGCGGGGGAGTCTCGGTGAATTGGGAGATGCACGGTAAATTGGCTGCCTTTGCCCAATTGACTGTGGACTTCGATTCGGCCGCCGTGGCTTTTAACGATGCCGTACGAGACCGACAAGCCCAGGCCGGTTCCCACCCCGATGGGCTTGGTCGTGAAGAAGGGCTCGAAAATACGATGGAGGGTCTCGGCGTCCATGCCGGCGCCCGTGTCGCCAATTTCGATCCAGACCCATTGCCCGGCACAGCCGGTGCGTATCGTGATCACGCCCTTGTTGGCGATCGCATGGGCGGCATTGACGAGCAGGTTCATGAACACCTGGTTGAGCTGGGACGCGACACACTCGATCGGAGGCAAGTTGCCATACTCCTTGACGACGTCGGCCTTGTACTTGATCTCGCTGTTGACGAGCTTTAGCGTGCTGTCCAGGCCCCGATGCAAGTCGGCGGGGCTGGTGTCGGCCCGGTCGACGTGCGAGAAGTCTTTGAGCGACTGGACGATGTCCTTCACGCGCTCCATGCCGTCGCGCGATTCGTTCATCAAGGTCTCAACGTCCTCGCGGATGAAGTCGACCTCGGCGGCTTGCCTCAGTTCCGCCAGGCGCGCCGCGAGCGCAGGCGTGGCGCCGGCCACCAGCGCGAAGTCGTCGATCACGCCGAACAAGGTCGTCACATAGGATTGCAGGGTTCCCAGGTTGCAGTTGACGAAACCGATCGGGTTGTTGATCTCATGGGCGACGCCGGCGGCGAGCTGTCCGACCGACGCCATCTTCTCGGCCTGGAGGAGGCGATCGTTGGTTTCCTGCAGCAGGGTGTTCTGGGCCGAGAGCTGCCGGTTCATCTCCCGCAGCGCCAGATGGGTATGGATGCGTGCCAGCACTTCCGTGATGCGGATCGGTTTGGTAACGTAATCGACACCGCCGGCCTCGAAGGCTGCCACCACGTCGTCACTGTCGGTCAGGGCGGTCATGAAGATCACGGGAATCTGGACCGTGTCGCTGTGCTGCTTCAGGCGGCGGCAGGTCTCCAGGCCATCGATGCCGGGCATCATCACGTCAAGCAAGACCAGGTCGGGCCGGACCAGGCGG
>CAMLFK010000087.1 GCA_946479255.1 uncultured Oxalobacteraceae bacterium | reverse complement strand
CGCTGATCACCTTCAACGTGACCTTCTTCCCGATGCACTTCCTGGGCCTGGCCGGTATGCCGCGCCGCTACGCCGACTATCCGGCGCAGTTCACGGACTTCAACACCATCGCTTCGATCGGCGCGTTCGGTTTCGGTCTTTCGCAGGTGTATTTCCTGTTCGCCGTGGTACTGCCAACCATCCGTGGCGGCGCGAAAGCAGCCGACAAGCCATGGGATGGCGCTGAAGGCCTGGAATGGACCGTGCCTAGCCCGGCCCCGTTCCACACCTTTGAAACGCCGCCGCTGGTAAAGTAATCTGTCGTCATGACTGAGCCTAAAAAGCCGAACAACCTGCGAACCGGACTGATCATCGGTGCGGTCGCAGTGTTCTTCTTCGCGATGGTCTTTATCAAACGCATCTGGTTAAGTTAAAAGCTTTAAGACAAGAGCTATGAGCAATGAACAGCCGCAGTATGAGCAGTCCGGGCGCCTGAGCCTGAACCGCACCATGCTCGGCAAGCTGGTGGTGGTGGCGATCCTGATGTTCGGGTTCGGTTACGCCCTGGTTCCGGTGTACAAGCACTTGTGCGAAGTACTCGGCATCAATGTGCTGACCCAGGCCGACGGCACCGTGGCCTACGACGCCAACACCCAGATCGACAAGAGCCGCACGATTACCGTGGAGCTCGATGGTAATGCGCAAGGCCCGTGGCGTTTCCGCCCGACCACGCGCAGCATCCAGGTCCATCCGGGTGAGCTGGCCACCGTGACGTACGAGGTGGTCAACACCCAGGCGCGCGTGGTGCAGGCGCAGGCGATTCCGAGTTATGCGCCGCAGTCGGTGACGCCGCATTTTAAGAAAGTCGAGTGCTTCTGCTTCAAGCAGCAGACCTTGCAGGCGAATGAAGCCAAGCAGATGCCGGTGGTGTTCTTCATCGATCCGGCCCTGCCGCGCGATGTGAAAACCATCACGCTGTCGTACACGTTTTTTGAAATTGCCGGTACCCAGGCAGCAGCAAATTAAAGGGGTGATGCGATGGACGAGTTAAAGCAGGAAGGGCAGCCCACCCATCGCAAGGCCTCGTTCGGCGCCACCATGAAAGCGGTGTTCTGGTCGTTTTTCGGCATCCGCAAGCGCAGCGATTACGAGAAGGATTCGGCCAGCCTGAATCCGATCCACGTGATCATCGCCGGTTTGATTGGCGCCTTGCTGTTCATCGGCGTGCTGGTGTTGCTGGTCCGGTTTGCGGTATCAGCCTAGGTTTAGTTTTCAATAAGTAGTACAAAGAACGTCCGCACATAAGTTTGATTTGAGGAGATGAAGATGAGTTCAAACCACGCCGCACCGTACTACTTCGTGCCCGGCCCCTCCAAGTGGCCGATGTTGGCAGGCATGTCGCTGCTGGTCACGATGATTGGTGCCTCGGGCTGGGTCAATAGCGCCTCCTGGGGACCGATCCTCAACATCGGCGGCATCCTGTCGACCTTGCTGGTGCTGTACTTCTGGTTCGGCGACGCGATTGCCGAATCCGAATCGGGCCAGTACAACAAGCGGATCGACCTGTCCTTCCGCTGGTCGATGAGCTGGTTCATCTTCTCCGAAGTCATGTTCTTCGGCGCTTTCTTCGGCGCCCTGTTCTACGCACGCTCCATCACCATGCCGTGGCTGGCCGACCTGGACCATAAAGTCCTGTGGCCGGATTTCGCGGGTCAGTGGGGTACCGGCGGTCCGGCAGGCGTGGTGGAAAACTTCAGCACCATGGGCCCGTTCCCGATCCCGACCATCAACACCGCGCTGCTGCTGCTGTCGGGCGTGACCCTGACCATTTCGCACCACGCGCTGCGCGCCGGCCACCGCGGCAAGACCGCCTTCTGGCTGGCCGCCACCGTGCTGCTGGGCGCCGTGTTCATGGGCTTCCAGGCCTACGAGTACATGCACGCTTACAGCGAGCTGAACCTGAAACTGAGCTCGGGCATCTACGGTTCGACCTTCTACATGCTGACCGGCTTCCACGGCTTCCACGTGACCATGGGCGCGATCATGCTGTCGGTGGTGCTGTACCGTGTGCTGAAAGGCCACTTCACGGCCGACAATCACTTCGGTTTCGAAGGCGCCGCCTGGTACTGGCACTTCGTCGATGTGGTGTGGCTGGGTCTGTATGTTGTGGTGTACTGGCTGTAAGAGATAAAACAAACGGCGCGCTGGACGCGCCGTAACAAGAAGCCGGGGACAGAAAGCACCGGGGCGAGAATGGCCCTGTGATTTCTTCCCCGGTTTTTGTTTGTGATGCTAACTCTAGCGCAAGCCAGTCGGCGCAATCCAACCCATCTTGTAAGCACCCAGCAGCATCAGGAAAAGGGTAATCGACAAACCCACCCGCATCGCCAGCGCATGCACCGTGCGGTTGCTCTTGCCCTTGTCGCGCATCAGGAAGAACAGCGCCGCGCCGAGGCTGCCGAGGATCAGGAGAAAGGCGATGGCGACAATGTAGTTCATGGTGGTGTAGTTTCGATTGGTATAGATTTAAGGCTCCATTGTAATGGCTATCCGCTTCCGCTTCCGTGCAATCCCCTTCGTCGCCACCGTGCTGCTGGTGGCGCTCGGGATTTCGCTCGGCCAATGGCAGCAGCGCCGCGTCGTCGAAAAGCTGACCCAGCAAGCCCTGCTGGATGAACGCGGCGCCGGCGCCCCCTTGCAGATCGGCGCGGGCCAGGTGGCGCTTGATGCGATCCAGTACCGCCCGGTCACTGTCACCGGCCAATTCCTGCCGCAATGGGCGGTGTACGCGGAAAACCGTCCACTGAACGGCCGCACCGGTTTTTATGTGCTGATGCCGCTGCGCATCGCCAACACCGGCATGCACGTGCTGGTCGTGCGCGGCTGGCTGCCGCGCCACAGCGCCGAACGCGCGCGCATCATGCCGTACGCAACGCCGAGCGGGCAGGTGACCGTGACCGGCATCGCCAGGGCCGGCATCGCGCGCGTGCACCAGCTGGGCGAGCCGCCCCCTGTGACGCCGGGCGCAATCGTGCAGAATGTCACGGTGGCGGAATTCGCCAAAGGCAGCGGCCTCGCAATGCAGCCCTTCGTCATCGAGCAAACCGCCCCGGCCAGTGCGGACGACAAGCTGGAACGCAGCTGGCCCGCGCCGTCGCTGGACGTGAACAAAAACAAGGGCTACGCCTTCCAGTGGTATGCGCTGGCGGTGATGGCACTTTTATTCTTTTTGATTACAGGATTCAAACGTGGAAAAAACGATAAACCAAGCGAGTGATCAGCCGGCGGCCGACCAGGCCAAGCGCAACCGCGGCCGCTGGAAGCTGCTGGCGGTGCTGCTGGTATGCGCCGCGCCAATGATCTTTTCCTACCTGACCTATTACGTCATCAAACCGAGCGGGCGCACCAACTACGGCGCGCTGATCGACCCGCGCGCGCACCCGATTCCGCAGTTGAAAGCCACCACGCTCGACGGCAAGCCCAGCGGGCTCGATGCTTACAAGGGCAAGTGGCTGCTGGTGCGCGTCGGCCCGTCCGAGTGCAAGGAAACCTGCCGCCGCCAGCTGTTCGCCATGCGCCAGCTGCGCACCATGCAAGGCAAGGAAATGACGCGCGTCGAGCGCATCTGGCTGATTACCGACACTGCCCCGCTCGACACCGTGCTGATGCGCGAAATCGACGGCACCCGCATGCTGCGCGTGCAGGCCGATGCGGTACGCAAGTGGCTGCCGGTGGAGCAGGGCGGACAGGCCGAGCAGCATCTGTTCATGATCGACCCGCTCGGCAACCTGATGATGCGCTTCCCGAAAGAAGTCATCGACAACACCGACAACGCGACCCGGGCCAAGAAGGATATCTACAAGCTCCTTAAAGCTTCGGCGATCGGCTAAGGGGAAAGCGCACATGCAGCTGTCGACTTTGGTGGAAATGGGCGTCACCGCCATGCTGGTGGCGGTTTTGCCACTGGCAATGGTGTGGATGTCGTCGGACGCCAATAAATACCGCAAACTGGTGTGGACCACTGCCTTCCTCACCTTCGACCTGATCGTGTTCGGGGCCTTCACCCGCCTGACCGATTCGGGTTTGGGTTGCCCCGACTGGCCCGGCTGCTACGGCGCCGCCAATCCCTTCATTGCCCATGCCGACATCGCCGCAGCCGAAGCCCTGATGCCGACCGGCCCGGTCACCGTGGTCAAAGCCTGGATCGAGATGATCCACCGCTACCTGGCCATGGGCATCGGCGTGCTGATCGTCGCGCTGATGGGTACCGCCTGGATGCAGTGGCGCAAGACCCGCCGCGCCGAGTTCGCGCCTGCCTTGCCTACACTGCTGTTCATTTTTGTATGCATCCAGGGCGCGTTCGGTGCCTGGACCGTGACCTTGAAGCTGCAGCCGGTCATCGTCACCATCCACCTGCTGCTGGGTATGGGATTGCTGGCCATGCTGGTCTGGATGGGGGCGGCGCAGAACATGGCGCACCACGGCAAGCGGCCGGCGGCCGTGCCTGCCTCGCTGCGACCGCTGGCCTTGCTCTGCGCCGCCGTCCTGGCCCTGCAGATTGCGCTGGGCGGCTGGGTCAGCACCAACTACGCCACTTTGGCCTGCACCGAGTTTCCTCTGTGCGGCGGCAAGGTCATTCCGGACATGGATTTCGAGCACGGCTTCACCCTGTGGCGCGAGCTGGGCAAGACCGCCGCCGGCCATTACCTGCCGTTCGCCGCGCTGACGGCAATCCACTGGATCCACCGCAACATGGCCTTCATCGTGCTGGCCGTGTTCGGCTACACGGCAATGCGTGCCTGGCCGCACGCGGCCCTGCGCAAGACCTCGCGGGCGATGCTGATCGCGCTGGCCGTGCAGATGCTGACCGGCATTGCCACCGTCTTCCTCGACTTCCCGCTGGCCATCGCTGTATTGCATAACGCCGGTGCCGCGGTCCTGGTGGTACTGGTGACCATGTTAAACTACGCGATTACACACCGCGCGCAGCCTGTGACGGCAGAGCGCGCGGCAAGCCATGCCTTCCAATGACGACCCAGACCGCAACCCATAAAACCAACAGCCGCGCCGCCCAGTACCTGGCGCTGACCAAGCCGCGGGTGACCCAGCTGGCCGTGTTCTGCGCCGTGATCGGCATGTTCCTGGCCACCGACGGCTTGCCGGACTGGCGCATCGTGCTCGCCGCCACCGCCGGCATCTGGCTGCTGGCCGGTGCCGCGTTCGCGGTCAACTGCCTGCTGGAAGCCGAGATCGATGCGCGCATGGCGCGCACCGCGCGCCGCGCCACCGCCAACGGCGAACTGACCAAGACCCAGACCATCGTGTTTTCCGCCGTCATCGGCGGGCTCGGCATGTGGGTGCTGTACACCTTGGTCAACCCGCTGACCATGTGGCTGACCCTGGTGACCTTTGTGGGCTACGCGCTCATCTACACCGTGATCTTGAAGCCGGCCACGCCGCAGAACATTGTCATCGGCGGCCTGTCCGGCGCCATGCCGCCGGCACTCGGCTGGGCCGCGATCGCCAACGATGTGCCGATGCAAGCCTGGCTGCTGGTGCTGATCATTTTCGTCTGGACCCCGCCGCACTTCTGGGCGCTGGCCATGTACCGGCGCGACGACTATGCGCGTTCCGGCCTGCCGATGCTGCCGGTCACGCACGGCATGAATTTCACCGGCTTTCACGTGTGGCTGTATTCGATCGCGCTGGCTGCCACGACCTTGCTGCCCTTCGCCGTGCGCATGAGCGGCCTGATCTATCTGGTGTCCGCCGTGATCCTCAATGCCGTGTTCCTGTGGCACGGCTGGCAGGTGTACCGCCATTACTCGGACCTGCGTGCGCGCAAGGCCTTTACCTGGTCGATCGTTTATCTTTCGCTGCTGTTTGCCGCGCTGCTGCTCGATCATTACATCAAAATCTGATGAAAAAAATCTTCGCACTGTGCGCATTGCTGCTGCTGCTGGCCGGCTGCGACAAGCTCGCCAATAAACCGCTGTCCTTCCAGAATACCGACCTGACCGGCCTGGATTACGCCAAGGATTTCGCGCTGACCGACCATAACGGCAAGCCGCGCACCCTGGCCGACTTCAAAGGCAAAGTGGTGGTGATGTTTTTCGGCTTTACCCAGTGCCCGGACGTGTGCCCGACCACCATGGCCGAGATGGCCGCTGTGATGAAGGCACTGGGTCCCCAGGCCGACAAGGTGCAGGTGCTGTTCGTGACGGTGGACCCGGAGCGCGACACCCAGCAACTGCTGGCGCAATACGTGCCGGCCTTCGATCCGCGCTTCCTCGGCCTGTACGGCGACGCCGCGGCCACGGCCAAGGTCGCCAAGGAATTCAAGGTGTTCTACGCCAAGCAGCCGGGCAAGACGCCGGGCAGCTACACGGTGGACCACACCGCCGCCAGCTATGTGTTCGACCAGAACGGCAAGATCCGCCTGTTCGTGCGCCACGGTAAAGGCCCTGAGCCGATCGTGCATGACATTAAACAGTTGCTCAACTAAGGTGTCACACGGCATGGATGACCTGACCCGCGTTTCGGAAAGCAGCAAGAAGTCCTCCCGCAACTATGCCCAGATCGCCGCGATCGCCTTGCTGACGATCGGCTGCCTGTATGTCCTGCGCCCCTTCATGGCGGCGATCCTGTTTGCCGCCTGCATCGTCATGTCTTCCTGGCCGGTCTATACGCGCGTGCTCTCCAATATGCATGGCCGCCGCACGCTTGCCGCGCTCAGCCTGACCATGACCCTGGTGCTGCTGATCGTGCTGCCGATTACCCTGGTGGCCTACAACCTGGCCGACGATATCGGCCGCTTCTACGATCAACTGCGGGTGGCCGTGAGTTCCGGCCACATCGAGCCGCCAGGCTGGCTGCGCCAGATTCCCGTCATCGGCGAATCGATTGACGCCTATGTGCGCCAGCTGGTTGCCAGCCGCGAACAGATGATGGACCTGGCCAAGCGCATGCTGGAACCGGCGCGCCACTACCTGCTGTCGGGCGGCATCATCGTCGGTGCCGGCGTCGCGCAAATGAGCCTGGCGGCGTTCGTGAGTTTCTTCCTGTACCGCGACGGCCATCGCATCCTCGATGCCATCCAGGTGATCATGTACCGGGTTATCGGCGACAACGCGCCCAAGGTCGCCATGACCGTCAGCCAAACCGTGCGCGGCGTCATGTACGGCCTGCTCGGCACCGCGCTGGCGCAATCGCTGGTAGCGTCCATCGGCTTTTTGATTGCCGGCGTCCCGGCAGTGCTGCTGCTGAGCTTTGCGACCTTTGTGATGTCCCTGGTGCCGGTCGGGCCGCCGTTGATCTGGGGCGGCGCGGCCATCTGGCTGTTCCAGCAGGGCAGTGTCGGCTGGGGCATTTTCATGCTGGTGTGGGGCATGGTGCTGATCAGCGGCGTGGACAATATCGTCAAGCCGATGCTGATCAGCCGCGGCAGCAGCTTGCCGTTTTTGCTCGTGCTGCTCGGTGTGCTGGGTGGGGTGATTGCGTTTGGATTTGTCGGCCTGTTTATCGGCCCGACCTTGCTGGCGGTGGGGTACTCGCTGATGCGCGAGTGGACCGGGGTGGAGCCGGCCGAAGTGACTAAAATCTGAGCTACCCAGCTGTCATCCCCGCGGCATGACGGCTCTTAGGTCAACATTGTTTTCCTAATCCCGTTCGTCACTATCTTCCGGATCGCGATTGACCTGCGGGATCACCTTCACCAGCACGATCCGCGGTCCATTCATCTTCTTGACCACGATATCGAAGTGCGGGAACTCGATCTTCTGGCCTTGTTTGGGAATATCGCCCAGCTTGACCATCAGCAGTCCGCCCACCGATTCGACCTCATCCAGGCCCAGGGTCTCGTTGTCGATATCGATGCCGAGGATGCGTTCGAGCGAGAAGATCGGCAGGCTGGCCTTGCCAATCAAAGTGCCGTCCGGCTGGCGCAGCCAGTCGTTCTCGTTCAGGCGGAATTCGTCGCGGATCTCGCCGACCATCGCGCCCAGTAAATTGTCCAGCGTAATGAATCCAACCGGGCGCTTGCCCTTTTCACCGATCAGGGCGAAGTGCGGCGCGCCGTCGCGGAAACGCCGGAACATTTCCTGCGCCGGCGTGCGGGCCGATACCGTTTCCACCGGCCGCAGGAACTGGGCCAGCTCCTTGATCGGCCGTCCGGTCTGCTGGGCGAAAAACAAGTCTTTCAGGTGGATGACGCCCAGCACGTCTTCATTGTTTTTATCGAAGTAGGGATAGCGGCTGAAGCGGTTGCGCACCACGGTCTGCAGGTTCTCTTCCAGCGTCTCGTCCGCATACAGCGCGATCACTTCGTTAATCGGACGCATCAGGTCGGACACCGTCATCTGGCTGAAGTCGAGCGACTGGGCCAGGATGTGGCGCTCGTCGCGCGTGAACTTTTCGCCCGGCTGGCTGGTACGCAAGATGAGTTTAAGTTCTTCCGTGGAATAGTGCGCGTCATGCCCGCCCTTGCCAGCCAGGCCGGCGGCGCGCAGCACCATGTTGGCGCTGGCGTTCAACAAGTAAATGGCCGGGAACATCATCCAGTAGAAGGCGTACAGCGGCGGCGCGGTCCACAGGCCCACGGCTTCCGGATTGCGGATCGCCATCGACTTGGGGGCCAGTTCGCCCACCACGATGTGCAAAAAGGAAATTACGCTAAAGGCGGTCACGAAGGCGATACCGTGGATCAGTTTGTCGGATTCGATGCCGATCGAGCGCAACGCCGGTTCGAGTAGCCCGGCAAATGCCGGCTCGCCAACCCAGCCCAGGCCGAGCGAGGCCAGCGTAATTCCCAGCTGGCAGGCGGAGAGATAGGCGTCCAGCTGGCCATGGACCGTGCCCAGGATGCGGCCACGCATCCCTTGGGACTTGGCGATGGCGCGCACGCGCGTTTTACGGAGCGAAACAATGCCGAATTCTGCCGCCACGAAAAAGCCGTTCAGCACGACTAAGAAGAGGGCGAGCACCACCAGCAGCAAGTTATACATAAAAAAGTTGAAGTTTGGCCATCAGGCCGAAGTATGCATTGTACCTTTCACCCGTGCGCAAAGGCACCTCGGTGCGCTGAGGAAAGTATTTCTTCGACGGCCAAGTGCTTGATCTTGCGTTCGTTGGAGATGGCGAAGACCTGCTCGCGCACCTGCGGCACGCGCCCGACCAGCACGGCGCCGAACTGGTCGGCCAGGTCGCTGGCCAGCGCCGCCGTGGCGAAGTACAGGCCCGCGCCGCTGCGCCCGAAGGTGTTGAGCAGGGCCGTGTCCTCGAACTCGCCGACGATGTCAGGGCGCACATGGTGCAGCTCAAACCATTCGTCGATACGCCCGCGCAAGGCGTTATTGCGGGTCGGCAGCAGGAAGGGCGCGCCGCTCAAGCTGGCCGGGAAATTGTTGGTGTACTTGCTTGCCAGCGCAGGCGTGCCGACGATCATGGTGTCGCTCTCGAACAGCATGTGGCTGAACACGCGCAGGGTGGTGCCGGAGCGCACCGCGCGATCGGTCAGCACCACGTCCAGCTTGTGCAAGGCCAGTTCCGCCAGCAGGGCGTCGAACTGGTCTTCGTAGCAGACCAGGCGCACCGGCGTGGCCAGGCGCAGGGTGCTTTCCAGCAGGCGGAAGGCGGTCAGCTTGGGCAGCGAGTCGGAAATGCCGACCGTCAGGCGCGTCTTGCCGGAGTCGGTGTCGCCCAGGGCTTCCTGCATCTGCTCGCCCAGCAGAAAGATCTGATCGGCATACGCCATGGCGAGCCGGCCCGGCTCGGTCAGCACCAGGCGCCGTCCTTGCTGCTGGAAGAGCGACTTGCCGATCGACTGTTCCAGCAGGGATAACTGGGTGCTGATGGTCTGCACCGCCAGGCCCAGGCGGGTCGCCGCGCGCGTGATGCCGCCTTCCTTGGCGACCACCCAAAAATAGTAAAGGTGGCGGAAATTCATGCCCGAATTTTTCATCTGCTTCCGTTTTTACGAAGTATTTATCCGATTATCTCCTATTTTCTTATTGTCGTGCAGGGCATACACTACGCGCCATCCATCATCTTTATAGAGGAACAACAAACCATGCAACATTTCAGAATCTCATTTATTGTTTCATTCCTGTGCTTGGCGGCGGCGGGCTGGTGGGGCTACTCCCTCAACGGCTGGCCGGGTGCATTGACGGCCTTCGGTGTCGCGCTGATTCTGGCGGTCATGGAAGTGTCGCTGTCCTTCGATAACGCGGTGGTCAATGCATCTGTCCTCAAAACCTGGGATGAATTCTGGCAAAAGCTGTTCCTGGGCGTTGGTATCATCATCGCCGTGTTCGGTATGCGCCTGCTGTTCCCGCTGGTGATCGTGGCGGTGGCCGCTGACCTGGGCCTGATGGAAGTGTGGAACCTGGCACTCAAGGATCCGGTTGCCTATTCGGGCCACCTGACCGCGCACCACGCTGAAGTGGCGGCCTTCGGTGGTATGTTCCTGCTGCTGGTGTTCCTGAACTTTATGTTCGATTCGGACAAGGAACTGCATTGGCTGGGTAACTTCGAGAAGAAGATCGGTTCGCTCGGCAAGGTGTCGTCGATCGCCGTGATGATCGCGATCGGCGTGCTGATGGCCTCGCTGACCCTGGTCACCGAAGCGCAGAAGATGGTGGTCCTGATTTCCGGCCTGTGGGGCATCCTGGTCTACGTCGGTGTCGATGCGGTCAGCTCCTTCCTGGAAAAGGAAGAAGAAGGCGGCTCGAACGTGGGCGACATGGTCAAGCGCGGCGGTATCGGCGGCTTCCTGTACCTCGAAGTGCTGGATGCTTCGTTCTCCTTCGACGGCGTGATCGGCGCGTTTGCGATCACCACCGACGTGGTGATTATCATGCTGGGCCTGGCCATCGGCGCGATGTTCGTCCGTTCGATGACGGTGTTCCTGGTGAAAAAAGGTACGCTGGATGAGTACGTTTATCTTGAACACGGTGCACACTACGCGATCGGTATACTGGCCGCGATTATGTTGCTGAGCATGAAGTTCCACATTCCTGAGATCTTCACCGGCCTGATCGGCGTGGCATTCATCCTGGCATCGCTGTGGTCCTCGCTGCGTCACCGGAAGCAAGAACAGCTGGCGATGGCGTAATGATGTAAGTTTTGTGGTCTGAAGTAGTACTGTAGGTTTTGAAACGAATTTAATTTTAGGAGAATTTGACCATGGCAATTAGTCTGCAAAAAGGTGGCAACGTCAATCTGAGCAAGGAAGCTCCAGGCCTCTCCAAATTGACGGTCGGCCTCGGCTGGGATGCGCGTGCCACCGATGGCGCCGCCTTCGACCTGGATGGCGCGGTGTTCCTGCTGGGCAGCAGCGGCAAGGTGCGCACCGACGCCGACTTCATTTTCTACAACAACCTGAAGTCGAGCGACGGCTCGGTGACCCACTCGGGCGACAACCGCACCGGCGCCGGCGAAGGCGATGACGAAAACGTCACCGTCGACCTGGCCAATGTGCCTGCCGATGTCGACAAGATCGTGCTGGCCGTGACGATTCACGATGCCGAAACCCGCCGCCAGAACTTCGGCCAGGTGTCGAAGGCATTCATCCGCTGCGTCAACGCGAATGGCAATGCCGAGATCGCCCGCTACGACCTGTCGGAAGACAGCTCGACCGAAGCGGCCATGATTTTCGGCGAAGTGTATCGTGCCGGTAGCGACTGGAAATTCCGCGCCATCGGCCAGGGTTTCCAGGGCGGCCTGGGTCCTCTGGCCAAGAACTACGGCGTCAACGTCTAAAGAAGGAAAAGCCATGCCAGTTTTTACAGTCACAGGGGATGTCGATCCGTTTCTGCATGTATCGATGAAGCGTGGCGAGACCATCTATTGCGAGTCCGATGCAATGGTGATGATGGAATCCACGCTCGATCTCAAAGGCAAGATGAAGGGCGGCCTCGGCAGTGCGCTGATGCGCACTTTCGCCAACGGCGAGTCCTTTTTTCAGCAGCACATTGAAGCGAGCCGCGGCGACGGCGATTGCCTGCTGTCGCCGACCTTGCCAGGTGCCATGCAAGTGGTCGACGTCGGCCCGCGCAACTACATCATCAGTGACGGCGCCTTCGTTGCCGCCACCTCCGGCGTGGACCTGAAGGTCCGCACCCAGAGCATCGGCAATGCCTTGTTTGCCCAGAGCGGTGGCTTCTTCGTCACCGAGACGGGGGGCAGCGGGCAGGTGGTGGTGTCCGGATTCGGCTCGATGAACGAACTGGAAGTGGAGCCGGGCAAGGACGCGATCATCGACAATTCGCACGTGGTGTGCTGGGACAGTACACTGCACTACGAGATTTCGATCACGACCGGCCAGAGCGGCGGCTTCCTCGGCAACCTGGTGAACAGCCAGACCAGTGGCGAAGGCATGGTGCTGCGCTTTTCGGGGCGCGGCAAGGTTTATGTGTGCTCGCGTAACCGCGAAGCATTCCGTACGTGGACCCAGCAGGGTGCACGTCGTTAATAGCAAACAGGAGAAACGCAATGTCAGTCAATCTGCAAAAAGGTCAGAAGATTTCGCTGGATAAAGAAGCCGGTAGCGCCCTCACCAAGATCACCATGGGCCTGGGCTGGGACGCCGTGAAATCCAAGGGCCTGTTCGGCTTTGGCAGCAAGACCGAAACCGTCGATCTGGACGCCTCCGTGGTCATGTTCGACGAAGGCAACAAGGCGGTCGATATCGTCTGGTTCCGCCAGCTCAAGAGCAAGGACGGCAGCATTGTGCACTCGGGCGACAACCGTACCGGTGCCGGCGATGGCGACGATGAGCAGATCACCGTCGATCTGTCGCGCGTGCCGCCGAACGTCAAGTCGCTGGTATTCACGGTGAACAGCTTCACCGGCCAGAGCTTTGCGCAGGTGGAGAATGCGTATTGCCGCATCCTGAATGCGGCCAACCAGCAGGAAGTGGCACGTTACGACCTGTCGGTGCAGGGTTCGCACACCGCCCAGATCATGGCCAAGCTGTATCGCCACAATGGCGAATGGAAGATGCATGCGATCGGCGAAAACGGCAGCGGCCGTACCTTCGACGACCTGATGCCGGCCATTAGCTCGCACCTGTAAACGACCTTAGTACCCCCACCTTAGTACCGCCAGCCCATGTTACGTCATTCCCCGCATTACGGGGAATGACGGCCTTGTCACGATTTGGCTTGACAGACCCAGCTTGCGTGTATACTGTATTGGTGACTTAATACAGTAGGCTGGCAATATGAGCGCAGTACCCACCCACTTGTTCTCGATAGCCACCGGCTCATCGGAACCGATTTACCGGCAGCTAGTGGAGCAGACCCGTCGCCTGATCGCCGGCGGGCAGCTGGCCGCCGGCGACAGCATGCCATCGGTGCGCGAAATTGCGGGCGCGCTGGCGGTCAACCCGATGACTGTTTCCAAGGCCTACGGCATTCTCGAAATGGAAGGCGTGCTGACCCGTCGGCGCGGCCTGGGCATGGAGGTGGCCCAGGCGCCGCCGCGCTCTCATGGCGTGGCCGAGCGCGCCGAACTGCTGCGTCCCATCCTGGAACGCGCCGCGCTCGAAGCCGGCCAGCTGGAACTCGATCCCGACACCGTACTTGCCTTGTTCTCGACCATTTTGAAAGCCAAAAAATGAGCAGCGCTATCCTTCAGATTTCCTCCATCAGCAAGCGCTTCGGCACGCAGACCGTCCTGCAAGACCTCGACTTTTCGATCGAAGCCGGCCAGGTCGTCGGCCTGCTTGGGCGTAACGGTGCCGGCAAATCCACCCTGCTCGAATGCATGCTGGGCTTGCGCGAAGTCGATGGCGGCACTGTGACCGTATTCGGCGAGCCGGCCGGCAACTTGTCCGACGCGGCGCGCGCCCGGATCGGCTACGTGCCACAAAAGTCGGAGCTGTTCGAATGGCTGACGCCCGATCAATTGCTGGCCTACTTCAAGGCCCTGTATCCGCGCTGGAACGACGCCAAGGTCAGCGGGCTGCTGGCGCGCTGGGGGCTGGACGCCGCGGCATGCGGCAAACCGATCAGTCAATTGTCGGGCGGCCAGAAGCAGCGCCTGTCGATCATCCGCGCGCTGGCGCACGATCCAGAGTTGCTGATCCTGGACGAGCCGGTGTCCGCGCTCGATCCGGTCGGGCGGCGCGACTTCCTGCGCGAACTGGTCGATAGCGTGATCGACCGGAGCACAACAGTCGTGTTCTCGACGCACATCCTGTCGGATCTTGAACGGGTGGCGCTGGACGTGGCGTTCCTGAAGGACGGCAAGATCGCCCTGGCTGGGCCGCTCGATGACCTGCTCGACAATGCGCGCATGTCGCTGGACGAGCTGTTTGCATCGGTGACGGCATGAACGCCCTGGCCCGGGATATCACAAGCTGCGTGCCGATGTGGCGTGCGGCGGTGTCGGCGCCGCGCGGTGACGACAAGCCATGGCTGGGTTTGCTCCTGCTCGGCATCGCCATGGCCGTCAACCTCACCATATGGCTGATCTACCGGACGACCAAGCCGATTACGCTGGGGTTTGCCATCGGAGTTCCACTGGCGGCGTATGCCACCATCATGTGGCTGCGCTTCCTGCGTGGCGCCGTCTTGCAGAATACGCCGGCCAACGGCGCGCTGGTGCCGGGCCTGACAGTGCGGCTGCGGCGTACCGCGCTGCTGGTGTACGTCGCCTGCCTTGCCGCCTGGGTGATGGTCGCCAGTGCCTTGCCACGCAGCGACCGGACTATATTGATCGTATGCCTGTTCATGACCGGGAGCATGTTGGCATTTGCCCGTCCGCGCTTGTTCTATTCTTCCTTGTTCGCCATCTGGGCCTGGAGTACCGGTGAGAACATGTTCGACTTCCCTCATATCCTGTGGCCGGAATCCACCATTGGGTTGAACTATGTGCTGGTGGCCTTGCTGACATGGTGGGCCTTTGGCGTGACCTTCAGCGAGGGTGGCAATGGCAATGCACGCCGCGCGGTGTCGATACAGATCGCCAATTCGTTCGGCGAGCCGGTGGGCAAGGTGTTTCATGTCCAAGGGATGGGGGCAGGGCGGCGCTACGCGCGCCTGCTGCGCGGCGACATCGCCGGAGGAAATCCCGGCGACCTGATGCTGCACGCACTTGGCCCGCGCAATCATCGCTACGACTTTCTCTGGGCACTGCCGCTGATCGCCGTGCTCGGCATCGTTCCCAAGTTGGTCTCGGACCTGCTGTGGCCCGGCCACATGCCTTTTCTCGTGGAGATAAGCGGCGTAATGAGCATCGGCGCGTTTGCGGTGATGGCATTGGCATTCCCTTACCGCTTTACCTCCAGCCTGCCAGCCACCGGCGCGGAGCAGGGCCTGTACCGCTTGACGCCGATGGCGCCCGCTGCGCCTGCGCTGAACCGTCTACTGGCCGGTAAGATACTGCGCATCTGCCTGGCGGAGTGGACCGCCTGCCTGGTGCTGATGCTGCTGGTGTCGGTGGTGTGGCGTTTGCCTGCTCTTGCCACGGCGCTGTTGACGCTCCACATGCTCACAGTGCTCGCCGCAGCCGGCTGGCCACTGCGCGACTATGCCCATGCAAGGACTCCGAGCCGTTGGCAAGGCATGGCGCAATGTACGCTGATGCTTGCGCTGAGCGTAGTGACCGTGCTGCTGTACAAAATCATGGGGCCGCTCGTGGTGGCCTTGCCGATCGGGGCGTCGGCCGGAATGATCGCGTGGCGCTGGCGGGCCATGGCCGCCGCGCCAGTCACCTTCCCGGCAGGCCGGATGTACGGCGCCTAGCGGGGGCGCTGTACCAGCGCGCTGCCGACACCGTGGCGCCGGCCTTCGCTGACCGCGGTCACGCTGCCGTCTGGGTGAAACACGATGGCATTGGCGGCGCCGATTTCCTCCGCACTGTCGGCCCACTTGTGGCCGAAGGCTTGCAGCGCGCCTGCTTGCGCGCTGCTGGCGAAGCCGGGCTCGACACCGGCCGGCCCGTTGCCGGTCTGGCTGATGCGTGGCGCATCGATGGCCTGGTTCATCGGCATGCGGAAATCGATGTGATTGATAATCGTCTGCAGCACCGTCGTGATGATGGTGGCGCCGCCCGGGCTGCCCAAGGTAAAGGCCGGCTTGCCATCCTTGAAGACCATGGTTGGCGCCATGCTGCTGCGCGGGCGCTTGCCGGCTTCCGGCACATTCGGATGCGGGCCGGCGGGATTGAAATCGGTCAGCTCGTTGTTGAGCAAAAAGCCGAAACCGGGCACCACGATGCCGCTGCCGCCCCAGTCTTCCAGGGTGAAGGTGTACGCGACGATATTGCCGTGCTTGTCCGACACCGTCAGGTGGGTGGTGTGCAGGCTTTCCGCGCGCGGATGGATGTGCTCGCGCCGCAGTGGGATGCTCAGGTCGCTTTGGAACAGGTAAGGATCGCCCTGGACGGCCTTGTCCATGGCTTTCTCGCGGTCGATCAGGCGGCGCCGCTCGGTCGCGTAATCCTTGCTCAACAGGCCGGCCAGCGGGGCTTCCGCGTATTCGGGATCGGCCAGGTATGCGTTGCGGTCCGCAAAGGCCAGCTTGCTCGCTTCCAGGTAAAGATGTTCGGCGGTGGCACGCGGCAAGGCCTTCATGTCAAAGCCCTCCAGGATATTAAGTGCCGCGCCGATCGTCACGCCGGCACTGCTGGGCGGCGCCATGCCGAACACCTCATAGCCGCGATAGCTCGAACGCACCGGCTGGCGGATGCGCGCTTCGTAATTGGCCAGATCCATCAGCGCCATCGCGCCAGGCTGGACGTGAAAACCCTTGGCGACCGGCGGATGATTCACGGCCGCCACCATAGCCCGTGCCATCGGCCCGGCATAAAAGGCACGCTGGCCGTGCGCCGCCAGGGCCCGATACGCTTTCGCCAGGTCAGGATTACGAAAGCGGCTGCCGACGGGAAGGGGCTTACCGTCCTTCAGGTACAGCGCCGACGTGCTGCTGAAGCGTTGAAATTTTCCTTCATTCCCGACGATAAATTGATGGAATCGTTCAGTGACCGGGAAGCCGCCGGTGGCGACTTCGATGGCGGGATGCAGCACGTCGCGCATCGTCATCGAGCCGTAGCGGCTCAGCGCCTCGTGCCAGCCGCGCACGGTGCCGGGAACGCCGACCGAGATACCGCTGGCCACGGCGGTATCGAAATCGACCGGCCTGTCGTCGTGCAGCAGCAGGGAGGGCGTGACCGAAGAAGGTGCGGTTTCGCGGTGATCGATGGTGATCACCCGGTTTTCCTTCGCCAGGTAAATCATCATGAAGCCGCCGCCCCCGATGCCGCAGCTAAAGGGATCGGTGACACCCAGGGTAGCAGCGGCCGCCACCGCCGCATCGACCGCGTTGCCGCCGCGGTTAAGGATGTGCATGGCCGACTGCGAAGCCTGCCCGCTGATGGTTGCCACCGCACCGCCGGTACCGGTCGCCACAGGGGACTTTGCGAAACTGGCCGGGAAGACCAGCAACAAGGAGAGGGCGAGGGTACGAGGTGGCAAGCGGGTCATCGTCGGGCTGCTCCAATGGGGAAGGCCCGGCGATCATAACAAACCGATCAAATTAGCGGCGCAGCAACCGCGACCGCCGGTCCTGTTGCTTCAAAAACCGGGTCCGTCCCTGAGGTCTCCCCTCAAATTGATGCAACGTTGCCATCGCAAAGGTCCTTGA
>CAMLFK010000086.1 GCA_946479255.1 uncultured Oxalobacteraceae bacterium | reverse complement strand
AGAGCTTCACCTACAACAAGATCACCCAGCCGAACCGCAACCGCCTGCTGTGGCTGGACCCGACCGTGGACGGCATGAAGACCGGCCACACGGAAGGGGCCGGCTACTGCATGATCGCCTCGGCGCGCCGTCCCAACGGCAATAGCGACCGCCGCCTGATTTCGGTGGTGCTCGGCACCACCTCCGACCAGGCACGCACCCAGGAAAGCCAGAAGCTGCTGAACTGGGGCTTCCAGAACTTCGACACGGTCAAGCTGTACAGCAAGGGCCAGGCAATCCAGACCCCGCAAGTGTGGAAAGGTTCGGCCAACACGGTCAAGATCGGCTTTACCAACGACGTGCTGGTGACGGTGCCGAAAGGCATCGCCGGCAAGATGAAACCTGTGCTGGAACGCAAGGATCCACTGGTCGCGCCACTGGCCCTGAACAGCCGCGTCGGCACCCTCAAGATGATGGTCGATGGCCGTCCGCTGCTGGAATTGCCGGTCGTTGCGCTGGAAGAAGTATCGCAGGCGACAATTTTCGGCCGCGCCTGGGACTCGATGCGCCTGATGACGAAATAACATAGCAGTTTCGCGGTGCGCGGGCATGCCCGTGCCGCGCACCGCAGGTCGTTATAATGAGGAAACGAGTACTTCTTCCTGAGAAAGCGACCATGAATCTTGCCCTGCCCGCCGACCTGTCCTGCCCGCGCGTGAGCACCTGCGCCGGCGGGATCACCCTGTCGCGCATCGTGGCCGGCATGTGGCGCATGGCACAATGGAACATGACGGTCGAGCAACGCGTCGCTTTCATCGAGCAATGCATCGATCTCGGCGTCACCAGTTTCGACCATGCCGACATTTACGGCGGCTACAGCGTCGAATGCCTGTTCGGCGAAGCCTTGAAGCAGCAGCCATCGCTGCGCCAGCGCATCGAACTGGTCAGCAAGTGCGGCATCAAGCTGATCTCGCCCCAGCGTCCCCAACATACCATCCAGCACTACGACACCAGCGCCGCCCACATTGTGGCCTCGGTCGAGGAATCGCTGCGCCAGTTGCATACCGACCATCTGGACTTGCTGCTGATTCATCGTCCCGATCCATTGATGCAGTTCGACGAGATCGCCGATACCTTCAACAGCTTGCGCAAGGCCGGCAAGGTGCTGCACTTCGGCGTGTCGAATTTTTCGCGCCACCAGTTCGAATCGCTGAACCGGCGCGTTCCGCTGGTGACTAACCAAGTGGAATTCTCCCCGCTGCACACCGCGCCGATGTTCGACCAAACCTTCGACGGCCTGCAAGACCTGGGCGTGGCGCCGATGGCCTGGTCACCGCTGGCCGGCGGCCGCTTGTTCAGCGGCACCGACCATAGCGCCGACAATCTGCGCCTGGTGATCAAGGGTATTGCCGACGAGCTCGGCAAACCTTTCGCCAGCGTGGTGTTTGCGTGGATCATGCAACTGCCCTGCCGGCCGCTTCCGCTGACCGGCACCGGCCGCATCGAGGCGATCAGCGTTGCGGTGGCTGGCACCCAGTTCCAGCTCAGCCGTAGCGACTGGTTTACCATCCTGCGCGCCGCGCGCGGGCACGAGGTCGCCTAAGGCGAAGGAGCCTTTATGTCTGACAAGATCGAAATCGTCGAGGGCAGCGCACTGACTGCCATGCAGAAGAAAGACTTGCTGAACCGCTTGGCGCGCATCGAAGGACAGTTGCGCGGCGTGCAAAAATTGATCGCGATGGCCGACCAGCCGGCCGACTGCGACGCCGTGGCCCAGCAGATGGCGGCGGCGCGCAAGGCGCTCGACCGCTGTTTCGTGCAATTGTTATCCGGAAGTTTGCTGACCCAGAGCGGCAACGCGACCGACCTGGCCGATGCCCAGGCCAGCGCCGGTAAACTGGCCGCCCTGCTCGACAAATTCGCCTGAGCAAGTTTAGTCGGTGTACATCTTGGGCGGCTCGACGCCGCGCCAGCCCATCTGCCAGCCTATGTTCAGCAGCAAGGTCGCGCTGATGTAGACCAGGAAGAACAGCACGAAGAATTTCATTTGCAGCCAGGCCAGCAGCGCCAGCCCCACGGCGGCGACCACGAACAGCATCTTGCTTTTCGGCTGCTTGGAGCTGGGAAAGCGCACGGTGGAAATCATCAGGGTGCCGACCGCCACCATCAGCAACATCACGCCATAGCCCTGCAGCATGGTCACGGGCGGCGTGGGCCAGGCCACCACCACCGAAGCGACGCAGGCGGCACCGGCGGTGATCGGCATGCCGACGAAATAGCGCGGATCGGTACGCCCGACATTGACGTTGAAGCGCGCCAGCCGCAAGGCGCCGCACGCCACGAAGATAAAGCAAGCCAGGCCGCCCATGCGGATGAAGGTCGAATGGCCCGCGCCAAGCTGCACGAAGCCATAGCAGTACAGCAGCATGGCCGGCGCACAGCCGAAATTCATCACGTCGGCGATCGAATCGAGCTGCATGCCGAAGGACGAAGCGGTATTGGTGATGCGCGCCACAAAGCCGTCGAGCGCGTCGAATACGCCGGCCAGCACCAGCAGGATGGCGGCGGTGCGGTAGGCGGACGGCTCGCCCACGTGGGCGTTGTCGATCGAGATGACGATGCTGCCGAAGCCGCAGGCGATCGACAGCAGGGTCACAAAGCTCGGCAGGGCAAACTTGGCGCGCGCGAGGCGCTGACGGCGGGTTCTTTTCAAAGCGGCTCGCTAAGTTGACAAGATCGAGGCTATTTTACCCCTGCAATCGTACATGAGCCCGTTTGAAACAGCCCGAACAGCGTTCGTGCGCGGCAAATTTCGCCTAGAATCAAGCTCTGGAACAATTTATGCAGGAGAGTAAGGATGAGCGGACTGGAGCGTTGGCGCCTGCGGGCGACGGCATGTGCGGCATTGCTGGCCCTGGCTGCGTGCGGTGGCGGCGATGGCGGCGTCACGACTGCGCCCCAGAACAATACGCCGATCCCCGCAGCCAGCCAGCCAGGTGCGCCTACCCTGACCGGTAACATCCCGGCCGACGGCCTGGCGTGGTTCAACTACCGCCGCGCCCAGATGGGCCTGCCGGTCCTGGTGCGCAACACGCTGATCGACACGGCGGCGCAGGGCCACTCGGACTATCAGAAGACCAACAACACCGTCACCCACGAACAAACCACCGGCAAACCCGGCTTCACCGGCGTGGCCGCCCAAGACCGCCTGCGCGCGGCCGGTTACGTGTTCAGCGGCGGCGGCTATGCGGGCGAAGTCATTTCCGCGACCTCCAGCTCGTCCGGCTTTTACATGGCCGAAGAACTGATCACCGCGATCTATCACCGTTTCGCCATTTTTGAGCCAAAGTTCAAGGAAATCGGCACCGGCGCGGCCACGACCAGCGCCAGCTACACTTACTTCACCACCAATTTCACCACGTCCAACGGCATTGGTTCAGGATTGGGGCGCGGCGTGATGGCCACCTGGCCGACCGGCAGCCAGACCCTGGTGCCGGCCAATTTTTTCAGCGATAACGAAACCCCCGATCCGGTCAGCAACGTCAACGAAGTCGGCTACCCGATCAGCCTGCATGCCGACATCGGCTCGAGCATCACGGTCAGCAGCTTTACCGTGCGCCAGCGCGGCACCGCCACCGACCTGAGCGTCAAGCTGCTCAGCCCGGGAGGCGACGCCCATACCTCGCGCGCGGTGGCGGCCATCATCCCGCTGCAAGTGTTGAAGGCCAACACTGTCTACGACGTGAGTTTTAAAGGCACGGTCGACAGCGTGGCAGCCGACCGCAACTGGTCGTTCACCACCCGATAGCTATCCTGCACAACCATGTAAGTTCTGGTATCGTTGGCAAAACGACCACCGGAAAAAAACGCATGGATAGTCGAAGGATCGAGCCGGACCTGATCGACCTTGCCGATGGCCTTGACCGCGTCATGGGGGACCGGCAACTATACACGCGCATGCTGGCCCGCTTCCGGCGCGACTACGCCGACGGCGCCGCGCCGGTCCTGCTGGCGCTGGAACGCGGCGCCCTTGCCGAGGCGCAGCGCCTTGCCCATACCATCAAGGGTGCGGCCGGTTTGATCGGCGCGCACACCTTGTACACGCAAGCGACCGTAACCGAGCAGCTCATCCGCACTGGCGTCGCCCGCCAGCGCGAAGCCGCCGAGGCACTCCATCGGCAATTCACCCTGGTCCTCCAGCAGCTCGACGGCTTGCTGGCCGGCGAGCAACAGCAACTGCGCACGGCTCCGCAGGCAATGCTGGAAGATCCAGAATTGCTGGCCCGCTTGACGGGCCTCTTATTGGATGGAGATGGCGGTGCGGTCGACCTGGTCAAACAATATGCCGCGAGCCTGACGGCGATCCTGGGCGACACCCGGTATCAAGAACTTGCCGCTGCCGTCAATGCATTCGACTACGCACTGGCGCTGGCAAGCATCCGCAGCGATGCCGGACCATAAAGCTGCGCGTTCAGCGCGTGAATTCTGCCTCTTCGTCAAAACCGTCCGCGCATTCCTTGCCGCAGAAGCGCCGCACGCTGTCGAGCGGCTTTTCGCAATACCAGCACGAGCCCTTTGGAGGCAAACTCTGGCGAGTAGTCAGGGCGGTCGGCACGCTCAACGGCGGCTCCGCCTTGACTTCCTTTTCCGGCAAACTTTCCTGTATCGTTCCCAAGATTACCCCCACAGAAGGTAGTTCGTTCAAGACTGAAAGCAAGATTACTTTAGTGGAATGTTGCGGAATCTGAGAAATCGCAAGACAGGCAGGCTTCGCTGCGCACCACGAGAGCAGGCACAAGTTTGCTCCCATCAGACGTCTGCCGCAATGCTGAAAATCTCGCCGGTCGTTGTATTGCAGCAACCATCAGGGGACTGATGCAGGCTGTGCGGAACGGAGCGCGGATGCATAAATCATAGCAGCTATACCTGCCTGTCGCGCTCGCCTAGACTATGAATTATTTGACGGGTTCGACGGTAAGCACCAGTCCGGAAGCGCTTGTGGAAATATTCGTCGGCATGAATTGCACGCCCGCATAGCGGAGTTCTTCCGTGCGGAAACTGTAGACTGGAATGTCGGCGGCGACCTTCGCCATCAGCAGCTTGGCGAGCTGTTCGAACTCGCGCTGGCGCGCCGCATCGATGCCATCGATGACGAAGCGTTCAACGCGCGGTTCGGCCATCAATATGGCGCCGCGCGCGGCATCGATATACAGGCGGCCGGACAGCGCCATCTGGCCGCGCCAGGACTGGCGCAGGAAAGGCGGCGCGACGGAAGCATCCATCGCCAGGCCGACCCGGCCGCTGTCGGGCATCAGGCGCACTTGCGGGCGGCTCAGTTCGACATTGAACAGCTCCAGCATCTTGTTATTAAGTGGAAAGTGGCGCTCCACGCCGGCTTGCAGTTTCGCCAGCGGCAGCTCGACCTGGCGCGGACCGGCCATCCCGGCGCAGCCCGCCACGATAGCGGCGCAGCAAAGCAGCACCAGCAGGCGGAGGGTTTTGGTCAGATTTTTCATGGCAAAAGCTTAGCATAGAAGCCTCTGAGCTTACCGCCGCACTAAAAGCCTGCCATTGCGCGATATCCTGCCGCGCTACGGCAGGTGGTAGTTTTACGTTTCGCGTACGGCTCAGCCACAAGCCTTAGCCCGTGCCAGCAACAACTCACGCTCCCGGCTGTTATTGGTCAGCGCCGCCGCCCGTTCAAATTCAGCCCGCGCTTCGCCATGACGCCCCAGCTTGGCCAGGAGGTCGCCGCGCACACTGGGCAGCAGATGATATTTCTTGAGCGCAGGCTCGGCCATCAGGCGATCGGCCAGCTCCAGCCCGGCCGCCGGCCCGAAGGCCATCGACAAGGCCACCGCGCGGTTAAGTTCGACCACCGGCGACGGCGTCAGCTGGGCCAAGGCATCGTACAGGGCGGTGATGCGCTGCCAGTCGGTCTGTTCCGGCGCGAGTGCGCGCGCGTGACAGGCGGCAATCGCGGCCTGCAGCGCATACGGCCCGTAGCCCTGCCCCAGCTGCTCGGCGCGCGCCAGGGCCGCCAGACCGCGCCGGATCAGCAACTGGTCCCAGCGGCTGCGGTCCTGGTCGAGCAGCAGCACCGGCTCGCCATTCGGCCCGACCCGCGCCCGGCTGCGCGAGGACTGGATTTCCATCAGCGCGACCAGGCCATGCACTTCGGCTTCGCCAGGCAGCAGTTCGGCCAGGATGCGTCCCAGCCGCAATGCTTCTTCGCACAGCGCCGGACGCAGCCAGTCCTTGCCCGCACTGGCCGAGTAACCTTCGTTGAAAATCAGGTAGATAACTTGCAGCACCGAGGCAAGCCGGGCCATCAGCTGGTCGGCGCGCGGCACTTCGAAGGGCACGCGGGCTTCGGCCAGGGTGCGCTTGGCACGCACGATGCGTTGCGCGGCGGTGGCTTCGGAGATCAAAAACGCGCGCGCGATCTCGTCGGTCGTCAGGCCGCCCAGCACCCGCAAAGTCAGCGCCGCCCGCGCCTCCGTCGACAGCACCGGATGGCAGGAGACGAACATCAGGCGCAGCAAGTCATCCCCAAGCTGATTGTCGGCGTCAATCTCCAGATTCGGCGCGGCATCCTGCAGCTGCGTCTCGATCTCGTACGTCAGCTCCGGCTCTTTCTCGCGCTGCAATTTGCGGTGACGGAGGTGATCCAGCGCACGGTTCTTGGCCACCGTCATCAGCCATGCGGCCGGATTGTCGGGCACGCCGCTTTCCGGCCAGCGTTCCAGCGCCTGGACCATGGCGTCCTGCGCCAGTTCCTCGGCCAGGCCGACCTCGCGCAGCATGCGGGCCAGGGCGCCGATGATGCGCCCCGACTCCATCCGCCAGACGGCTTCGGCAACGCGTGCGACCTTCCCCGTCATCGCCACCCGTTCCTAGCGTCCAGCCAGTTCGGCGCGCATGGCCAGATCGAGCTGGTGTTCGCGCATGCCTTGCTCGGCCTGGCGTTGCTCGGCCGTAAACGGCTGGGCCGGCGGCGGCAGTACTTCGCGGATTTCCACATCGACATCGGGCCCGGTCGGGTAGGGATTGCGACGCGCCCAGGCGATTGCCTCTTCCAGGCTCGGCACCTGCACCATCCAGTAGCCCGCGATCAATTCCTTAATTTCGGTGAACGGTCCATCCATCACCGCGCTGAAGCCGGGAGCCAGCTTGATGCGGGCGCCGCTGGCCATCGAACGCAAGCCATCGCCACTGACCAGCACGCCGGCCTTGGCCTCGCGCGCATTGTGAGCGTCGAGCGTGTCGAGCTTGTGCTGCGGCACCGGCACCTCGTTTTCCAGGTCGGGGCTCGAACGCAGCAGGACGGCAAAACGCTTGCCCTGCGGATGCGCCGGGGCGACCGCTTCAATGGACGCGCAGCCACCGGGGCAGCCGCTCTGGCGGATTTCCAGCTGCAGCTCGTCGGTTCCGTCCGGCAATGGCCAGGCGCGTACCTGGGCGATCGCATCCTCGCGCGATTCCGCGTCGATGACGCTGAAACCCGCAATCATCTCGTCCGGCGCGAACGGTCCATCGACAATCGTCGAGCGGCCGGCCTCGATATGCATGCGCACGGCGCCCGTACTGGGCGCCAGTGCATGCATCCCGGCAAACGGCAGCGCCGCGCCTGCTTCCGTGCCGTCACTGGCACGGTATAACACCATAAATTGCATGATTCCTCCTAGTGCGAGCTGCCGTCGTCGTATTTATGCCTGCTGCGATGCGATCTGGGCACGCAGCCTTTCTTCCTGTTCACGCAGCTCCGGGGTGAATTCCGCACCAAAATCCTCGTCCGCAAACACTTGGCGGATTTCGATCTCGGACTCGCCTTCCATCGGGTTGGGGCAACGCTTGACCCACTCGATGGCTTCTTCCTTGGATTTGACCTGGATGAGCCAGAAACCGGCGATCAGTTCACGGGTATTGTCGAAAGGCCCATCGACGACGGTACGCTGCGCGCCGGAAAATTTAACACGGGCGCCCTTGGAACTGGGATGCAAGCCTTCACCGGCCAGCATGACGCCGGCCTTGACCAGCTCCTCGTTGAACTTGCCCATCTCGGTCAGCAAAGCCTCACTCGGCATCACGCCAGCTTCGGATTCCGGGCTGGCTTTTACGATCAGCATGAATTTCATAATGTTGTACTCCTGGTCACAGTGGGGATTTTATCCAAACATCTTGGCCATGTTGGCTTTTATTTCTTCGTCAGTCAGGTCTTTGACGTGGGTGGCCACCGACCAGCTATGTCCCCACGGATCTTGCAACACGCCATAGCGGTCGCCCCAGAACATTTCTTCCACGGCCATGCGGCTGGTGGCGCCGGCCGCGATGGCGTCGGCAAAGGTCTTGTCGGCATCTTCCACATACAGGTGCAAGGTGACGGGCGAACCGTTGAGTGTTTTGGGCCCGGCCGCGCCACAGCCCATGTTTTCTTCGCCCAGCATGATGTGGCCGTCGCCCAGGCGCATCATGCCGTGCATCAGCTTGCCATCGGGACCAAGCATGCGGCCCATGTCGACGGCGCCGAAGGCGCGCGTGTACCAGTCCATCGCTTCAAGGGCGTTGGCGCAAACAAGGTGGGGGGTGACGGTGTGCATTCCCTCAGGAATTGCTTTAACGGATGAAGCCATGTCGTTCTCCTTTGAAAAATCGGTCTAAGCGGGATCGCTTATGACTACGACGTTTCGGCGGACGGAAAATCGACAGGCTATTGAAAAATATTTGAAGTTTTTTTGATACGGCGCGGTTGGGGCCGGGGTCTCGATGCCTTCGGCCAAGGTTCGTACACCAGCGCGCCGCAGATCGACAAGATGCCGCCGACGATCACCTGCTCGGGCTTGTGCGTGCCGATGTCGCGCTCCCGGTCGATGTCGCTCTTGACTATGTCTGGCTGAAAGGATGCCAGCAGGTTCAGGCCGGCATAGCTGGGCGCCGAAGTCGTCGATGGCGGTGCGGAAACCGCAACGGCAGTACTCGCGGAAAATACTGACCAAGTGCGCGCGGTCGAGCACCTGCTAGCTTTCGCTTATTTCAAAAATGATGCGCTCGATCGGAACCCATACTGCCGCGCTGCGTTCTAAGTACTACGGATGCAGGCTTCCGGCCCGCTTGCCCGTGCGCCACGCCGATTCGCATTCCGTGCCGCGGCCCAGGCTGAGGGCGGCGCGCAGGCGAACCTGTCAATAGCTGTTGTGCAGCGCTTCGATCAGGACCGGGCCGGCGGCCTGCAGGTCCGGCAAGGTAAACACACTTACCGTAGGAGAATCGAGAACATGATGCTCGCCCACCGCATTCGGCTTGAAGCCACCAGTCAACAGTGCGCTTACTTTGCGCGTGCGGCCGGGACGGCGCGGAGGGTCTGGAACTGGGCGCTGGCAGAGTGGCAGCGGCAAGTGGCCGCCGGGCAGCGCCCGCAGGCGATGAATCTGAAGAAGCAGTTCAATGCGCTGAAGTACTACCATCCAGACTGGCTCGATGCCGACGGACAGCCGTGGCTGCGCACCATTCACCGCGATGCCCACGCCCAGCCGTTCGCACACTTGGCAAAGGCGTGGAGCCGCTACTTCTCAGCTCTGCGCGACGGCGTTCCGGCGCATCCGCCGGTGTTCAAGAAAAAGGGACGCTGCCGAGACAGCTTCTATGTTGCCAATGACAAACTTAGGCTGGAAGGCATGGTCGTGATCTTGCCGAAAGTGGGGCGCGTCGACCTGAGCGAGTTGATGCGCTGGCCAGGCCGCATCATCGGCGCGAGCGTCTGCCGCCGTGCGGCCCATTGGTTCCTGTCGCTCCAGGTTGAAGTACCCGACGAGGCGGCACGACTGTCACGCATTGCCGATGACATCACCGGTGTTGACCTCGGACTGTCCGCCGCCGCTACGCTGTCCAGCGGTGAAAAGGTGGACGCGCCGCGCCCCTTGAAGGCAGCGTTGCGGCGGCTGCGCATCCGTTCACGCCGCCAGTCGCGCAAGCGGGAGGCCGCCAAGGCCGTCGCAGGTATCGTCGGGTGCATTCCAAAGGGCACGCGGCTGCCGATGTCGGCAAACAGCGTGCGAGGCAACCGGGCCACCGCACGTCTGCATGCGCGCATCGCCAACGTACGCGCCGATTTCACACACAAACTGACGACTCGCCTCTGCCGCGAAAATCAAGCGGTCGTGATCGAGGACCTGAATGTGCGCGGCATGCTGGCCAATGGCCAGCTTGCCAAGGCCATCTCCGATGTCGGCTTTTATGAGCTGCGCCGCCAGCTGAGTTACAAGGCGCAGCGCTACGGCACCTGGCTGGTGTTTGCCGATCGCTGGTACCCGTCGAGCAAGCTGTGCTCGGAGTGCGGTGAGCGTTATGCGGGCCTCACCTTGTCCGAACGTACCTGGACATGCGCCGCCTGCGGCACCCACCACGACCGCGACGTGAACGCGGCTGTCAATCTGCAAAGGCTCGCAACCTGCGCCGCGCCTGCGGTGCATTCTGCGCTACCCGTGGCGAGACCTGCGGCAACGCCGGTCACTCTTGCCGGTGTATTGCCGGCGGGAGGCGGGAAAGTCACGCCTGTCAGGTACGAGAACGGTCTGCAAGACGGCTCGGGGCAGGAAAAGAACGATGTGCTCATTTGTACACGTTTTTGATAGCAGAACCCAGTCTAGCGATCAGCGCATTCGCGGGGAAGGAATGTTATTGCCATTAGTTATACGACGCCGGTGAATTGCCGAACGGACTCAAACAGCATTGTTAAATTTCCTCAGCTCATTTAATTCTATTTTGCACGTCGAAATTGTAACTTTTATATACGTTCAAACGAACGCGGCCTTTCGCTGCGGTAGACTTTGCGCTCATATTTACGCAAGGAGTTCACAAATGAATGTTAAATTTCAGAAATTGATCCTGGCCGCAATGGTCGCAATGGGCGTAGCAGCATGCAGCACCACCGATAGCACCACCGACAGCCTGACCACCGCAAACGGCGGCGGCATGGCAGCACAGGGCGCGGCTGAAACCGGCGACAGCGGCACCACTGCGAGCGGCAACGCGACCGCAGGCAGCACCGCTGTGGGCGCATCGTCGACCTCCGCCACCCAAGCTTCACCAGCGACCACGCCAACGCCAGCAGCGCCAGCCGGTGTTGCAGGCAGCGCGACCGGCGCGCCGCCGATGGACCAGAAGTAATCTGAAATTTACGCCTGAAGCATTCCGGCGATGAGCCGGCGTGACGCGATGCTCGACAGAGCTGCGTCACGCCGGCTTTTTTATTTGCCGATGCAGAAGCGGCTGAAGATCACGCCCAGCAAATCATCCGACGAGAACGCGCCCGTAATGCTCGACAGCTGAGTCTGCGCGAGTCGCAGTTCCTCGGCAAACAAATCCAGCGACTGGTCATTTTGCGCGGCATGCGCCGCCGCCATGTCCAGATGCTTGCGTGCCGAACGCAGCGCAATCAGATGCCGCTCACGCGCCAGGAACAGCGACTCACCGGTCTGCTGCCAGCCTGCGATCCGCAGCAATTGCGCGCGCAGCAAATCGATACCGACATGCTCATGCGCCGACAGATAAATATTGGTCGCGTCAAGCGTCGGATCCACCGACGGCTTATGTCCCGACAAATCGATCTTGTTCCAGATACGCAGCACCGGCACGCCGGCGGGAAACGCCGCGATGATTCCCTCATCGGCGCGCGTGGGTCCATGCGCCGCATCGAGCATATGCAGGATCACATCGGCCTTGCCGACCTCGCCCCAGGTACGCTCGATACCGATGCGCTCCACCACATCCACGCCATCGTCGATCGCGCGAATGCCGGCGGTGTCGACGATATTAAGTGGAATGCCTTCGATCTGAATCGTCTCGGTGACCTTGTCGCGCGTGGTGCCGGCGATCGGCGTAACGATCGCCACATCCGCACCGGCCAGCGCATTCAATAGCGACGACTTGCCCACATTCGGCTGCCCGACCAGCACCACATTCAAGCCTTCGCGCAGCAGCGCGCCTTGCGAGGCCTTCTGGAACACCTGCTCTAATGAATCGATGATGACGGCCAGTTGGCCGCGCGCATCGGATTTCTCCAGAAAGTCGATTTCCTCTTCCGGAAAATCGAGCGTGGCTTCGACCAGCATACGCAGGTTGATGGTCTGGTCCACCAGGGTATTGACGGTTTTGGAGAACGCGCCGGACAAGGACTGCGATGCCGATTTGGCGGCGGCCTCGGTCGATGCATCGATCAGGTCGGCCACTGCTTCGGCCTGGGCCAGATCGAGCTTGTCGTTCAAATAGGCGCGGCGGGTAAATTCGCCTGGTTCGGCGAGGCGCAGGCCGATATCGGCGCCGGCTTCCAGCACGCGTGCCAGCAGCATCTGCAGCACCACCGGGCCGCCATGGCCCTGCAGCTCCAGCACATCTTCACCGGTGTAGGAATGGGGCGATTTGAACCAGATGGCGATGCCCTCATCGATAACCGAGCCGTCGCCATTGGTAAATGGCACGTAGGTGGCGTGACGGGGATTGAGCTTCAGGTCGGGGAACAAAGCTGTTTTAAGCGCTGCGAGGGACTTGCCGGAAGCACGCACCACACCAATGCCGCCGCGGCCAGGTGCAGTCGCGATGGCCGCGATAGGGGAGGAATCTAGTTTCATGGGGGTGATTGTAGGGGTTTCAGCCACAGTGCATGGGTGGGGAGCGAAAAAAAACCCGCGCAAGCACGGGTTTTTCATTTAAATCGGGGAGATTACTTCACCGCGCCCGATTCATATTTCTTCGTAATCACCCACTGCTGAGCAATCGACAGGATGTTATTCACCACCCAGTACAGCACCAGGCCGGACGGGAAGAACACAAACATCACCGAAAACGCCAGCGGCATGAACAGCATCATCTTGGCCTGCACCGGATCGGCGGGCGCCGGGTTCAGCTTGGTGGTGATGAACATCGAAATCGCGTACAGCACCGGCAGCACATAGAACGGGTCCGGCGCGGTCAGGTCGGTAATCCAGCCGATCCACGGCGAACCGCGCATTTCAGCCGAAGCGTGCAGCACGTAATACAGCGCGATAAACACCGGCATCTGCACCAGGATCGGCAGGCAGCCGCCCAGCGGATTGATTTTCTCGGCGCGATACAGTTCCATCGTGGCCTGGTTCATCTTGGCCGGATCGCCTTTGTAACGCTCGCGGATCGCCTGCATTTTCGGTGTCACCACCTTAATACGCGCCATGCTCTTGAAACCGGCGGCCGACAGCGGGAAGAACAGCAGCTTGATCAGGATGGTGAAGACGATAATCGTCCAGCCCCAGTTGCCGATCAGTTTATGCAGCTGGTCCATCACCCAGAAAATCGGCTTGGCGACAATCGTCAGCCAGCCATAATCCTTCACCAGCTCCAGGCCAGGCGCGATCGTTTCCAGCTTGTTCTCGTCCTGCGGACCCGAATACAGCCTGACATCGCGGCTCACGGTCGCGCCAGGCGCCACGGTACCGAGCGGCAGGATGGTGCCGATGGCGTACAGGTTGGTATCAACCTTCTTGGTGAAGATCTCGCGCTGCGCGCCCTGCGGCGGCAAGAAAGCCGACACAAAATAGTGCTGCGAAATCGCGATCCAGCCGTCGTTGGCCTTGGTCACGTGTTCCGCGTGGCCCTTCTTCTCGATGGTCTCGAACTGCAGCTTCTGGTAATGCTCTTGCGAGGTGTACAGGGTCGGGCCGGTGTAGCTCGAATTGAAGTACGACTCGCCCTCAGGCTTGTTGCCGTGGTGCTGCAATTGCAGGTACAGCGAAGGCGACACCGGCGTGGTGCCCAGGTTGGTGACGTCGTGACGCATGCCGACCAGGTAGTCATTGCGCTTGAACGTGAAGGTCTTGGTCAGCTTGACGCCGCCCTGCTCGGCTTCCAGCACGAGCTGCACTTCATTGCCACCGTCGAGCGCGCGCGGGCCCGGCTTGGCCGAGAACACGGTGGTATGGTTCGGCACGGTGGTGCCTGCCGCGTTGGCGATCAGGCCGGTCTGGGCAACATAAACGCCTTTCGGGTTCACATCGAACAGCAGCTGGTTCTTGGTCTTGTCGACTTTGTCGCGGAACTTGAGCAGTTCCAGGCGCTTGATGACGCCGCCGGCGGTGTCGATGTCAACCTTCATCACATCGGTGGTGATGGTGACGATCTCGCTCTTGGCGGGCGCCGCGGCAGGCGTGGCGCCTGGCAAGGCGGCGGCGCCGGCCGCGCTTGTCGCAGTTGGCAGATCCGACGCAGGGGCTTTCTTGCCGGCCGTGGCGGTCGCGGCTGGCGGAGTCGGGGAAAACATCGACTGCTTGCCGTTCGATACCATCCACTGGTTCCAGAGTAGCACCAGCGAGACGGAAAACACGATCCACAGGATAGTACGTTTATTGATTTCCATTGGGTTTATCAGGAGTGGTTGCAGCCGCACGCGGCTGTAGATGAATTCTTGGGATGCGCGGGCGGCACCGGATCGAGGCCGCCATGATTGAACGGGTGGCAGCGGCACACCCGGCGCGCAGCCAGCAGGCTGCCGCGCGCGGCGCCGTGCACCCGCAGCGCTTCAATCGCGTAATTGGAGCAGGTGGGATAGAAGCGGCAGCGCTGCCCCAGCATCGGCGACAGCAGAATCTGATATCCGCGCATTATCCACACCAGCAATTGTCTCATGATGCAGCTTCCGGAGACGGTACAGCTTTAGCGGAAGCGCGTGCCTGCGCGGCGAACAGGCGTGTCAGCTCAGCACGCAGCGTCGCCTTGAGCGCGCTGGTGGTGGCGGGACCATCCTTGCTGTTGACCGGGCGCGCCAGGCGTACGATGCAATCGAGTGCCGGCAGCTGGGTCACGCGGAACAGTTCGCGCGTGACCCGTTTGATCGTATTGCGCGTCACCGCGCGCGGCGCAAACCGCTTGGCCACCACGACGCCCAGCCGCGCATGCGGCAATTCGTTCGAACGGGTGTAGAGCACGAAATGCGCTGATTTTTGTGCAGGGCGCAAACGAAAAACGGATGAAAATTCATCCGTTTTAACGATACGCCGAACGCGCGCGAAGTCGTGTGAACCTTCGCTAGTCATTGCCAACCGCGATCCAGCAGTCAGTGCCAGGTCTGTACAACTTATACAGCCAGACGCTTGCGACCCTTGGCGCGGCGTGCGTTGAGCACATCGCGACCGCCACGGGTAGCCATACGTGCGCGGAAGCCGTGCGTGCGCTTGCGACGAACGACGGAAGGTTGGTAAGTACGTTTCATGGTGGTCTCGCTTAAAGCAAAATAAAAAGCAGAATCGGGTCTGACGTCCCGTCAGGTTTCGTCGCCAATGACATTTCGCAGAGGTTAAGCCAGCGTCACGCCACAGCATTACTCGTTTTACCCGCTGCCCAACAATCGGCCGATTGGCTGTTTTGCACGGAATACGGGCGGGGAACCCTGAATTAGACAGCATTTCGACCTTCCTTGTCAAGGCTGAGGTAGTTCCGACGCCCGCCTTGCCGCGCCAACATATCGCTCGTGCCTGTGGATAACTTCGGCCGGCACGGGTAGAATAGCGTGTTACGTGTGGCGCACCCATCGCGCGACGACGCGCGGCCGGCTTGCACCGAAAAGCAACAAGGCACGCCCCACCACGACCTATTCAGACAAAAAGATTCATGGAAAATTTCTGGCCGACCTGTTCCGCCCAGCTGGAGCTGGAGCTGACGCCGCAACAGTTCAGTGCGTGGATCAAGCCACTCATCGTGCTCGATTACGAGGACGGCAAACTGCGCATCGCAGCCCCCAACCGCTTCAAGCTGGACTGGGTCAAGACCCAGTTCGCCAACCGCATCACGGCGCTGGCGTGCCAGTACTTTGACGGCCCGGTGGAAGTCCAGTTCGTGCTCGATCCGAAAAACGCCGCGCCGAAGAAGCCGGTTGCCGCCCACCCCGCGCCGGCCGACGACAATATTCCAGGCAACATCAACAATGCCAAGAACAACGATGCGGACGGCGCGAGCTCGCCGGAAATATTCAACATCGGCAATTCGCCGCGGCGCGAACAAAGCCGCGTCAACACCGACCTGACCTTCGACAGCTTCGTGACCGGTAAGGCCAACCAGCTGGCGCGCGCCGCCGCGATCCAGGTGGCCAACAATCCGGGCGTGTCGTACAACCCGCTGTTCTTCTACGGCGGCGTGGGCCTGGGTAAAACCCACTTGATCCACGCGATCGGCAACCAGGTCATGGCCGACCAGCCCGGCGCACGCATCCGCTACATCCACGCCGAGCAGTACGTGCGCGACGTCGTCACCGCCTACCAGCGCAAGGGCTTCGACGACTTCAAGCACTACTACCACTCGCTCGACATGCTGCTGATCGACGATATTCAATTCTTCGGCGGCAAGAGCCGCACGCAGGAAGAGTTTTTCTATGCATTCGAGGCGCTGATTGCTGCCAAGAAGCAGATCATCATCACCAGCGATACCTATCCAAAAGAAATCACCGGCATGGATGACCGCCTGATCTCGCGCTTCGACTCCGGCCTCACGGTCGCGATCGAACCGCCGGAACTGGAAATGCGCGTGGCGATTCTGCTCAAGAAAGCCCAGTCCGAAGGCGTGACCTTCTCCGACGACGTGGCCTTCTTTGTCGCCAAGCACCTGCGCTCGAACGTGCGCGAGCTCGAAGGCGCGCTGCGCAAGATCCTGGCGTACTCGCGTTTCCACGGCAAGGACATCACCATCGACGTGGTGAAAGAAGCGCTCAAGGATTTGCTGTCGGTGCAGAACCGCCAGATCTCCGTGGAAAATATCCAGAAGACCGTGGCCGACTTCTTCAGCATCAAGGTGGCGGACATGTACTCCAAGCGCCGCCCGGCCAACATCGCGCGGCCGCGCCAGATCGCCATGTACCTGGCCAAGGAACTGACGCAAAAGAGCCTGCCGGAAATCGGCGAACTGTTCGGCGGACGCGACCACACGACCGTGCTGCACGCCGTGCGCAAGATTGCTCTGGACCGCACCAAGAACGCCGAATGCAACCATGAATTGCACGTGCTGGAGCAGACCCTGAAAGGCTAGGAAGCGGCAGGAATGATTTCTGGCAAAATATAGTATTCGCAGCAAGCTTTAGCTGGACCACCAGCACCTTTGACAACCCTACCGAGGATTATTATGCAATTGGTCAAAACCACCCGAGATACCCTTCTCCGGCCACTGCAGATCGTGAGCGGTATTGTCGAGCGTCGGCACACTATGCCGATTCTGGCCAATATCCTCATCCGCAAGGACGGCGAAAACGTATCTTTCCTGTCCACGGACACCGAAGTACAGATTACGACGAACGCCAACATCGGCTCGGGTGCCGAAGCTGCCGGCACCACGGTAGCGGCCCGCAAGCTGCTCGACATTTTGCGCGCGCTGCCCGAATCGGGCGACGTCACCATGACCCTGCTGAACAAGCGCCTGACCGTACAAACCGGCAAGTCGCGCTTCGCCCTGCAGACCCTGGCCGCTGAAGAATTCCCGACCGTATCCGTGGCTGACACCTTCAACGCCACCGTCACCCTGCCGCAAAAGACCCTGAAGCACCTGTTTAACATGGTGCACTTCTCGATGGCCCAGCAAGACATCCGTTATTACCTGAACGGTTTGCTGCTGGTATTGGACGGCCGCAACGTCATCGCCGTGGCCACCGACGGCCACCGTCTGGCCTTCTGCCAGGTCGAGACCGAGCAGGAATTTACCCGCCAGGAAGTGATCATCCCGCGCAAGACCATCATCGAACTGCAGCGCCTGCTGG
>CAMLFK010000085.1 GCA_946479255.1 uncultured Oxalobacteraceae bacterium | reverse complement strand
TCGAGCATCTGCAATACAATCCGGACGGCACGATGAAGCCGGTCGTGCAGACTGACCTCGGCGTGAGCGTTCCGCCCGCGCCTTAGGATGTTGCTCCGGGTCCGAACGGCGTTCGGCAATCTTACCAAGAATGAACAACTCAGGTAAGCTGATCCCCGCCCCGACTTTCTTGGCGAGGAACTATGGACCGCAGGCAGTTCGTTACCGCAACCCTTGCTGCCGGCGCAGCCCATCGCCTGCCGGCCCTTGCCGCCGCACCTGAAAACGCCCTGGATGCCAGCGTCAGCGAACAGCTGGCGCGCATGCAGGCCGGCACCCTCAGCGCCCAGGCGCTGACCCAGGCCTGCCTTGAGCGCATCGCCGCGCTGGATAAGACCGGGCCGGCCGTCAACGCCATCATCGAACTCAATCCGGACGCACTGGCGATCGCCGCCACGCTCGACCAGGAACGCAAGGATGGCAAGCTGCGCGGGCCCCTGCACGGCATTCCGGTGGTGCTCAAGGATGCCATCGCCACCGGCGACAAGATGTGCACCACCGCCGGCTCGCTCGCCCTGGATGGCGTGCGCGCCCAGCGCGACGCCCACCTGGTGACGCAGCTGCGCGCAGCCGGCGCCGTCATCCTGGCCAAGACCAACCTGACCGAATGGTGCAACCTGCGTTCGCCGGACGCAGTCACCGGCTGGAGCGCGCGCGGCGGCCTGACCCGCAATCCCTATGCACTTGACCGCTCCTGCGGCGGGTCCAGTTCCGGCTCCGGCGCCGCCGTGGCGGCCGGCATGGTTCCGCTGGCCGTGGGGACCGAGACGGATGGGTCGATCGTCTGCCCGGCCTCCATCTGTGGCCTGGTCGGCATCAAGCCGACGGTCGGCCTGATCAGCCGCAGCGGGATGATGCGCGTGACGCGTTCCCAGGATACGGCCGGACCAATGGCGAAGAGCGTCAGCGATGCGGCGCTGCTGCTCGCCGCGCTGGCCGGCAAGGACCCGCAAGACCCGCTCACGCGCGCCACGCCGGCCAGCTACCTGGATAGTTTGAAGGCGGACGGCTTGAAGGGTATGCGGATAGGCGTGGCGCGCAATTACTTTGTACGCGATGCCGAGGTGGTCACCCAGATCGCCCGGCAATTGAGGATACTGGAGGCGAACGGCGCAAAGCTCATCAACGTCGTCATTCCCAACAAGGACAGCTACCAGGACAACGACAATTATGGGCTGGTGCTGCTGACCGAGTTCAAACACGAGCTGGCCGCGTGGCTGGCGGAGTATGCACCCCATGCGCCGGTGAAAAACCTGGCCGGCATCATCGCCTTCAACCAGGCCAATGCCAGCCGCGAACTGCAGTACTTCAAGCAGGAACTGCTGCAGTTCGCCCAGTCGATGGGGCCGATCGACAAGCCGCGCTACCGCGAGGCGCTGGCGCACTGCCAGCGCAATGCGCGCAGCCAGGGCCTGGACATGGTGATCAAGGAGAATGAGCTCGATGCGCTGGTCGGGCCGACCAGCGTGCCAGGATGGGTCACCGAGTTCGGCAAGCGCGGACGGGGCGACCCGGGCTTCACCACCCCGGCCGCGATTGCCGGCTATCCGCACATCACGGTGCCGGCGGGTTTTGTGCGTGGCCTGCCGGTCGGCCTGTCCTTCGTCGGTCCGGCATGGAGCGAGGCGCGCCTACTTGCGATGGCCTACGCCTACGAACAGGCCACCAGGCACCGGCGCCCGCCGGGCTTTGCGCCCACCCTTGGCACCTGAGCGCCTGAAGATCGCGGCCGCCAGCGCGATGCCGATCAGCGCCAGCGATCCGGGCTCGCCGACCGGCTGCGCCGTGCCTGGCTGGGTGCCGGCGGGTGCCGCTGCCATCTGCGACGCGCCTGCGCTGTGCGTGTGCAGAAGCAGCGAGATGTTGTTCACCAGGCGCGTGTTGTTCGCAAAGGACAAGCTGAGCGGACCATCGTCGCTGAATTCGGCATTGCCATAGAGATCGGCAACGACGCTGACCGACTGGCTGTCGACCACGGTTTTCGGCATGTCGTTGACGCCGTCGTCCGCATGCAGGGTCAATGCCACCACGGCCGAGGCGGTGTCGCCGGCGCTGCCACCATCCACCGCCGCCTCCACCAGCGTGGTGGCCGACAGGGTCAGCAAGGTCATCGGCGTAAGCGTGAAGCTGGAGCTCAGGCGGGCCAGCGTGCTTGCCGTGAAGGCGGCGCTCTGGCTGCTGGGTAAAAAGACACCTGCGTATTCCATGCCGTTGGCCCAGCTGCCGGCCGGGGTGGTGCCGCCCCACGCGCCCCAGTCCGGAACACCGGCCAGGTTGGCGCGCGCATCCGGCAGGATCAGGCTATTGATCACCACCACCGAGCCGTTCATGGCCACGTAGCGGTGCTTGAAAGGACTGAACCACTGCCCGGCCCCGCTGAACTGCAAGCCTGGCGTGACGCCGTCGTTCGGGTCCAGGTCGGTCAGGGTGAACGTCATGTTGCTGACACTGGCCGATGCCATCACGGTGGCACATGCCGGCGCAAACGACAACATCCCCAGTACAAAGGCACAGCAAGCAGACAGGCGGCGCATGGCTTCCTTGGGAAGTTAATTCCGAAAGGAAACAATAGACGAAGTTGCCTTATATGAATTTAGCCGGGATCAAGCATTCAGCGTGGCGCACACGGGACCGCGAAGTCGACGTGGAAGTGTTCGTCGTGGCGTACCCATGGTGTACCCTTCATGAAGCCGACGTGCTGGCGCAGGTAAGCCCCGCGCGGCGCGGCGAACAGCTGCGGCAGGTAGGCCTGGTCGAAAATCACCTGCCTGATCGGCGCGCCGTTTGCCTTGCCGGCCTGGGCCAGCGCATACAGGTGTTCGGCCAGGGCCGGGTAGTCGATCCGGTAAGCGCCACTGCGCGACTGCGCATCGAATTCGATATCGTAACCGAAGCGATTGGCCGCCGAGGTCGGCAGGGTCACCGAGGCGCCGGCGGCGGCGCGCACCGGCACGAAGAAGTCGACCGACAGGCCATTCTGGTGAGTGCGGTGCGGCTTGAACAGCCCGCCGGTCTTCAGGCCGGTTTCGCCGTACATGTACTTGATATCCGGGTGCGCGCTGCGCAGCGCGCCGTACGCCGCCAGAATCGTATCGGCCACCTTGGCGTGCACGTACTGGCGCCCCGCCACCACGGGCGAAGTGCTGTAGGCCACGAAGTTGGGGCCGGACGGCGGCAGCGCGACCGCGCCCTCGATGCGGCCATTGCTGACCGTGCCGAAGCAGGTGCTCAATGCCGCCGCGGCGATGGTGGCCGCGGCTGTCACTTCGACGCCAGGTCGATGCGGCGCTGGATGCGCGCGGCTTCGCCCGTATCCCCGGCCGCCTGGGCGCGTTTGAGCGAGACGCCCAGCCAGATCAGGAGCGGCCGGCGCCAGCCCTGGCTGGATGCGGTATCAATGGCGACGGCGATGTCGGCCGGTTCAATGCGGCCGGCCTGCATGAGGGCTCCGGCGGCCACCAGGCGCGAAAGCGGATCGGCAACGGCCACCAGCTTTGGCGCGCCGCCGACGATGCCGCGGTGCTGTTCGGGCAGCAGTGCGGCGTCGATGCCCTGCCATTGGCCGGTCAGGTAAGCCGCGTAGGCGCGCTCGGCGGGGGTGGCGTCCTGGGCCAGCGGTGCGTAGCCGGGGCAGCCGGTGAACTCCAGCGTGGCGACGTGGGTGGCGCAGCGGTACAGCTCCGCGTGCGCGACCATGTCGGCGCGGCCGGTGCTGCTCATCTCGAAACGTGCGCGGGCGAATTCGGCATTGGCGATGCCGGTGTCGCCTTTCAGGTAGGCGTCGCTGAAGGACGTCAGTGCGCTGGCGGCGTTGGTCTTCCAGGCGGGTTCGAGGGGTTTGTTGCCGCAGCCGCTTAGCACCAGTGCCAACGCTATTGCGGAGGAAAATTTGATCATGGCAGTTTTAACTCCGTCTCTTTAGCAAACGGCCACTTACGATTAATCTCATCGATCAAACGCGTCACCTTGCGCAAACTCGCATCGACCTCGGCACGCAGCGCCCCCAGATCCTGCGTGGCCGCGCGCGCATTGGCGCCGACCGCCTGCGCTTCCACCAGCACCGCATCGACCTTCTTCAAACTGGCACTGGCATCCTTGAGCATGATCTGCAGCTGGATCACGGCAGCCTGCGACTCGTCCATCAGCCCGTTTTTGGCGAACACCCGCTGGTCCGCCTTGGCCAGCAGCGCATTGACCCGGTCCAGCACCTGCATCAATTTGCGCGCCTCCTCCTCGCTGCCCAGGGCTCCGCCCAGAACACCGTACTTGCCGGTCATGCGTCCGGTGGTGGTCTTCAGGTTCGACAAGCTGACGTTGATATCCGAATCGCTGCGCGTCATGGCATCCAGGTTTTCCAGCAGTGCCCGCGCGCTGGCCACCAGGCGCGGAATCTCCGCCGTGGTATCGCCGCGCAACACGGTGCGCTCGGCGCCATCCGGCAGCGGCGGATCGGTCAGGATGCCCGTATAGGCGCGAATGCGGGTCTCGCCGACCAGGCTGCGCTCGACCGTGAACACGCTGGAGGTCTTGAGCCACTTGGCGTCCTTGCGCGGCACATCGACCAGGATGCGCACCTTGCCGTCCGGCGCCAGCTCGACCCGCTGCACCCGCCCGACCGGAAAGCCGGAGAAGGTCACATCCATGCCGGGAATGACGCCTTCCGAATCCTCGGCCACCAGCACCAGCCGCTGGGTGGCTTCGAACACGCCGCGCGCGTGCATGATGTACAGCAGGAAGGCCACCACCAGCGCCGCCATCAGCACCAGCAGGATCACGGCCTTGGCTTCAATGTGCTCGACCGGTTCGGCCGGCGCATCGTCTTTGGCTTCTACCATTCACGCTCCAGAGTTAAATGTACTTTACCGCCAGCGAGCCGGCTTCGATCATCAGCAGCACGAACAGCAGCCGCACCGCGCCCGGCTGCACGGTCGATTCGGTACGCCTGCCATAGCGCTGCATTTCAAGAATCGCGGCGCTGGGGATCACCGCGACCGCCAGTCCGAAGAACACGGTCTTGAGCACGAAGCCGATCGTCACCGCAGGATTGAATATACGCCCAACCGTGCGGGTGTAGTCGCCCACGCCCCACGGCAGGAAGCCGTACACGCTCATATAGGCCAGTACCAGCACGATCACGGAGGACACCATCGCCAGGCTCAGGACCGCGAACGCATTGGCGATCACCTGCGGCACCAGTTCCTGGCGCAGGCGGTTCTGGGCCGCGCGGGTGCGCTGCGGCGCGGTGGCCGCCACCACCGCCATGGCATCGCCGGCATTGAACGCCAGGCCGGCGCGGATCGCCACGAACATCGCCGCGGTCAGTGGAATGAGTTCGAGCACCAGCACGCGCACCACCATTTCGAGCGCATAGGCCGACAGCCCGTAGCTGAGCGCCGTCACCACCACGATGCGGATCAGCACGGTGCTGAGCAGTGCGGACAACAGCGTGAACCACGGCAGCACCTGCCAGGTGCTGTTGTAGATATAGCGCGAGGTGGTGATGCGGTTGGCGCGGTTGTAGGTCGACGGCGAAAACGCCATCACCAGCGCCATCGCCCCCAGGTGCACCATGTACCACCAGCTGGCGAGGTAGCGCCAGGCCAGCCGGCCCCAATCGGCCGGCCTGGCGTACAAGAAGGAGCGCGGGAGGCGTCGCATAGCCGGCTACTGGCGCCTGGCTTCCTGCACGCCCTGCACTTCCATGATCGCCGACAGCGCCTTCTGCAGCTGCGCGGTCGAGCCGATTTCGGCGGTGAAGGTCATGCGCGCCTGGCCTTTGGCGCTCTGGGTGTTCACGCCGATGACATTGATTTTCTCGCGCGAGAATACCTCGGAGATATCGCGCAGCAGGCCCTGGCGGTCGGATGCCAGGATGAACAGGTCGACCGGGTACACCGTCTCCTGCCCGGTCAGGCCCCAGTCGGTGTGAATCACCCGCTCGGGCGCCTTGTTGCGCATCTCGGCAAAATTCTTGCAGGCGGCGCGGTGGATCGACACGCCTTTGCCGCGCGTGACGAAACCGACGATCGGGTCCGGCGGCGCAGGCTTGCAGCACTTGGCCAGCGCGGTCATCAGGCCTTCGGTGCCGACCACCAGCACGCCCGACTTGGCGCCCTGCTCCACGCTCGACGCGCGGCTCTTGTTGAGCACCACAGCGTCTTCCGGCGCGGCCACTTCGCCGCTGTCGTGCAGCGCGTGCTCGACCTGGCGCAAGCTGAATTCTTCCTTGCCGATCGAGACGAACATGTCGTCGACCTTGGCGAAACCGAGCTTGTGCGCCAGGGTCTCCAGGTTGACCGCGGTCTTGCCTTCGCGCTGCAGGGTCTTTTCGACCAGCGCCCGGCCGTGGCTGAGCGTCTCTTGCAGGTCGATGGCGTTGAACCAGGCGCGCACCTTGGTGCGGGTGCGCGAGCTGACCGTGTAGCCGGGGCTGAGCCAGTCGCGCGACGGCCCGGCCGTGCCGGGCGCACCCTTGGCGGTGATGATCTCGCAGGTCTGGCCGTTCTTGAGCGGCGTATTCAAGGGCACCATGACGCCGTCGATGCGCGCGCCGCGGCAGCGGTGGCCTACCTCGCTGTGCAGGTGGTAAGCAAAATCGATCGGCGTGGCGCCCACCGGCAGTTCCAGCACGCGCGCCTGCGGCGTGAGCACGTAGATGCGGTCGTCCAGCGATGCGGACTTGAGTTTCTCGACCCATTCGCGCTGGCTTTCTTCTTCCGCCACCACGGTGTCGGCCACGTCGGTCTTCCAGGCCAGCAGCTGGCGCAGCCAGGCGATTTTCTCGTCGTAGGCCTGGCCCTTGAAGTCCGAGCCGCCTTCTTCCTTGTAGCGCCAGTGGGCGGCGATACCGTACTCGGCGAAGTTGTGCATTTCCTGGGTGCGGATCTGCACTTCGAGCGGGCGCTTGTCCTCGGCCATGACGACCGTATGCAGCGACTGGTAACCGTTGGACTTGGGCCGCGAGATGTAGTCGTCGAATTCCTTCGGAATCGGCGTCCAGATGTTGTGCACCACGCCCAGCACCGTGTAGCAGGTCTTGTCGTCGTCGACGATCACGCGGAATGCGCGCACGTCATACAGTTCGCTGAAGTCCAGGTCCTTGCCGCGCATCTTGTTCCAGATACTGTAGATGTGCTTGGGCCGGCCGAACACCTCGGCCTTGATGCCGGCCGCCGCCAGCTCGGACTGCAGGCGCAGGATCGAGGACTGCACGAAGCCTTCACGCATCATGCGTTTTTCTTCGAGCATCTTGGCGATGCGTTTGTAGGTGTCCGGCTCCAGGAAGCGGAACGACAGGTCTTCCAGCTCCCACTTGAGCTGCCAGATACCGAGCCGGTTGGCCAGCGGCGCATACAGGTCGAGCGTCTCGCGCCCGTAGGCGTGGGTCATCTCGTTGAACAGCTTGAGGTCGGCGAAGTAGCGCAAGGTGGTCACGCACGAGGCCAGGCGCACCAGTACCACGCGCATGTCGCTGGCCATCGCCAGCAGCATCTTGCGCAGTGTTTCGATCTGCGCCACCGCCTGCTGGGCGGCGTTCTTGCCGCGCCCGACCTGCTGCTGGCCGACCGTCATGTCGCGCAGGCGGATCAGCTGGCGCACGCCGGTCACGAGATCGGTCGCCTCGCGCCCGACCCGGGTCTCCAGGCCCGCCACCGCTTTGGGGTCGAGCACGGTCAGCTCGAACATCAGGCCGGCGATGCGGGTTTCGGCGTCGGTGCGCAGGAACGCCAGGGTGCCGGCCACGCCCAGCGCGAACTCGAGCGCGTTCTGGCCCGAGCTGCACACCTTGTCCTGGTAGGCTTCGCTGGCGTAGGCCACCGCTTCTTCCACGCGCGCGGCATCATGAAAGTTCAGGCCCTCCACCAGCTGGCTGTTGGCGCTTCCCAGCGCGGCAATCGATACCATGCGGCTAACGCAGGGCGGCGGTGATCACGATCTCCACCCGGCAGGCCGGATTGGCCAGCTTCGCTTCGACGGTGGCGCGTGGCGGGGTGTGCCCGGCTGCGACCCATTCGTCATAGACGGCGTTCATGCCGTCGAAGTCCGCCATGTCGGCGATATAGATCTGGCACATCAGGATGCAGGTCTTGTCGCTGCCGGCTTCCATCAGCAGCCGGTCGATATGGCCAAGCACTTCGCGGGTCTGGCCGCCGATGTCGGCATCGGTTTCTTCGGCGATCTGGCCGGCCAGGTAGACGACGCCATTGCAGATGGCGACCTCGGACAAACGTTTTCCTACGTGAAGGCGGGTGATTTCCATGTTCTGTTTTCCAAATCGGGCTTAGCCGAGCAAAAATCGGCGGGCGATGGCGATCTGCTCATCTTGAATAAAAGTGGGGGCGTGGCCGACATCGGGCACTTCGACCACCGTCGCCTTTGGCCCGCGCGCGGCCATCGCGGCCGCGGTCTCGCGCGAGAGCAGGTCGGAGTGCTCGCCGCGCACCAGCAAGGTCGGGCAGCGGATCGCATCGTAGGCGGCCCATAGCGCGGCCTCGTCGGCCTTGGCGGTTTCGAGGGTCGCGGCGCGGAACGGCAGCGCCAGGCCCAGGTCGTGGTGACGCACCCACATGCCGTCGTCGTCCTGGCGCAGCACGTCGGTGGCCAGCTTGTGCCACTGTTCCTCGGTGTGCTGGCCGAAGGACAGCGAGACCTGGCGCACGAAGCCGGCCGCTTCCTCGAAAGTGTGGAAGCGCAGGTCCTGGCCGATGTAGTCGCCGATGCGGGTCAAGGCGGCCGAGTCGAGTGTGGGGCCGATGTCGTTCAAGACCAGTTTGCCGATCGGGTTACCCGGCAGCGAGGCATAGGCCATGCCGATCAGGCCGCCCATGGAGGTGCCGAACCAGTCGATGCTGGCACCTTCGGCGTCATTGGTGGCGCGCGCCACCAGCGCGACCATGTCGCTGACGTACTGGGGAATGCCGTACAGCTGCGGATTGAGCAGGCGCCCGGAGCGTCCGCGCCCGACCACGTCCGGGCACAGCACGCGGTATTGGTCGGACAGCGCGCGGGCCAGCGCGTCGAAATCGTCGCCCACGCGGGTAACGCCGTGCACGCACACCAGCACGCGCGGGTTGGCCGGGTCGCCCCATTCCTTGTACGACATGCGGTGCAAGCCGCTGGGCGAAATGCATTGGACGGATTTGATGCGGGCATCGGTCATATATGTCTCAACTTTATTACGCTACTTCTGCGCTACTTCTCTGATAAATGCGAACGCCGCGCATGACTTTGCGACAGCGTTTAGAATTCTACATCATCAACCCGCCATCATTCCCCTTAGAGGACACAATGAAAACTAGCTTGTTAAGCGGCAAAACCGCTCTGGTTACCGGCTCGACGTCAGGTATCGGCCTCGGAATGGCCCGTGCACTGGCGCAGGAAGGCGCCAACATTATCTTCAACGGCTTCGGCGATGCCCAGCAAATCGAGAAGCTGTACAGCGAAGTCGGCCAGGAATTCGCCGTGCAAACGGCCTACCACAACGCCGACATGTCCAAGCCGGCCGAGATCGAAGCGATGATGAAATTTGCCGTCGACAAGTTCGGCGGCGTCGACGTGCTGGTCAACAACGCCGGCATCCAGTATGTCGCCAATATCGAGGACTTCCCGGCCGACAAGTGGGATGCCATCCTCGCCATTAACCTGAGCTCGGCCTTCCACACCACCCGCTTTGCATTGCCGGGCATGAAGGCCAAGAACTGGGGCCGCATCATCAACCTGGCCTCGGTGCACGGGCTGGTCGGCTCGGCCCAGAAGTCGGCTTATGTGGCGGCCAAGCACGGCCTGGTCGGCTTCACCAAAGTCACCGCGCTGGAAACGGCCCACACCGGCATCACTTGCAATGCCATCTGCCCGGGATGGGTGCTGACTCCGCTGGTGCAGAAACAGGTGGACGATCGTGCCGCCAAGGAAGGGCTTTCCAACGAGCAAGCACGCAAGGCATTGCTGCAGGAAAAGCAGCCATCCGGCGAGTTCGTCACCCCCGAAGAACTGGGCGCGCTGGCCGTGTTCCTCTGCAGCCCGGCCGGCAACCAGGTGCGCGGCGTGGCTTGGAATATGGACGGAGGCTGGGCCGCGCAATAAAGTCTCTACGTACAATCCCTTAGCCCGCTTGCGGATGTCCACAATGGCGAGCTATGGGGTGGCGGTCCATGATTGACGCATGTTCAATCCTTTGAGAGTGACCGCCATGAAAACCGCCAGGACCAAAAAACCTTTTTACAAGATCCTGTACGTCCAGGTCTTGTTCGCCATCGTCTGCGGCGTCCTGCTCGGGGTGTTCTACCCCAAGCTGGGCGTTGACATGAAGCCGCTCGGCGACGGCTTCATCAAACTCATCAAGATGATCATCGCGCCGGTGATCTTTTGTACCGTGGTAGCCGGCATCGCCGGCATGCAGGACATGAAGAAAATCGGCCGGGTCGGCGGCAAGGCCTTGCTGTACTTTGAAGTGGTGTCCACCGTGGCGCTGGCCATCGGCCTGATCGTCGCCAACGTGGTGCGTCCGGGCGACGGCTTCAACGCCGACCCGGCCACGCTCGACACCAAGGCGATTGCCGCTTTTACCGACAAGGCCAAGGCGCAGTCGACCACCGACTTCCTCATGAACATCATCCCGAACACCGCGGTCGATGCCTTCGCCAAGGGCGACATCCTGCAAGTGCTGCTGTTCGCCATCCTGTTCGGCTTTGCCCTGTCGATGCTGGGCGAGCGCGGCCGTCCGATCACCAAGCTGATCGACGACTTGTCGCATGTGATCTTCGGCGTGGTCGGCATCGTCATGAAGGTCGCGCCGATCGGCGCGTTCGGCGCGATGGCATTTACCATCGGTAAGTTCGGCCTGGCTTCGCTGCTGCCGCTGATGAAACTGATGGGCTCCTTCTACCTGACCTGCGGCCTGTTCGTGTTCGTGGTGCTGGGCCTGATCGCCAAGATGACCGGCTTCTCGATCTTCCGCTTCATCTCCTACATCAAGGAAGAACTGCTGATCGTGCTGGGCACCAGCTCCTCGGAAAGCGCCCTGCCCGCCCTGATGCGCAAGCTGGAAAAGCTGGGCTGCTCCAAGCCGGTCGTTGGCCTGGTGGTACCGACCGGCTACTCGTTCAACCTGGACGGCACCAACATCTACATGACCATGGCCGCCCTGTTCGTGGCCCAAGCAACCAATGTCGACCTGACCCTGGGCCAGCAGCTGACCATCCTGGGCGTGGCGATGCTGACCTCGAAAGGCGCATCCGGCATCACCGGCGCCGGCTTCATTACCCTGGCCGCAACCCTGGCGGTGGTACCGACCGTGCCGGTGGCCGGCATGGCCCTGATCCTCGGCATCGACCGCTTCATGAGCGAATGCCGCGCCCTGACCAACTTCGTCGGCAACGGCGTGGCGACGGTGGTGGTCTCGCACTGGGAAAAAGAACTGGACCACGATACCCTGGCCAGCGAACTGAGCCATCCGACCCACATGGAAGACGACAAGGAAATGTTCCCTGAGCGTCAACCGGCCATCGCACCAGTGGCTATTTGATGCGGTAAATGAGGTCGACAGGCTGACTCAGCTTGACCGACATTACGTCCAACAACTCCTCGCGATTCCCTCCGGAACGCGAGGAGTTTTGCTGCGAATTTTGCTGCCGCGCACTATAGTCGATCGGCACGGCCACAAAGCCCAGCGCACGCGACAGGTTCTTTATCTCGCCGGTGCTCATGCCGGCAACCGGCCCCAGCGCCCGCCCGCCGGCCTTGGCCATGATCTCCGCCTTCTTGCGCGCGGCCCCGACGGCATTGCCCATCAGTTCAGCCTCGACCTTGACGCGCTCGCTGGTGTCGAAGAAAGTCATGAAACCATCCACGTTCTGCATGGAGAGTAGCGGCGAGAGCACGTCGCGCCATTTGGCGATGTCGCGCACGCGGATGCGCACGCCGCACTTGATGTCGTAGAGAACTCCGGTCTGCACCGATTGTTCGCCTTTGCGGATAATCTTGCGCACGTCGCGGACGTCGACGTCGTCCGGCGCGATCCCCAGCGGCACCAGCAGCGCGCGGATTTCGCCAATCCTGGTTTCCACCACCGTACGCGCGGCCTCCGGGTCGGCGTCATAGGCGCCGATTTCAAAATCGATCTCGCCAATGTCCGGCATCACCTCGGTCGATCCCACACCACTGACATGAATGAAGGGGTGGGACGGCAGGTCGGCTGCCTGGACGCACGACACGGTGGAAGCAAGCAGGCCAGCCAGAACGGACTTCGCAAACATAGGGTCTCCTTTATTAGACAAGTTTGTCTATGTTAGCCACGCGTTTAGCAATAAGCAAGGAAACGTTGGCAAAATAAAAATCTAGACAAACGATTCTAGACAAGATAGTCTAGAACCATTCAAACCTGGAGATCACCATGCCCACCTCCCCCTCGCCGCCCAAGCCGACGGCGGCCGAACTCGATCTGCTGCAAAACCTGTGGCCGCTTGGCGCCGCCACGGCCAAGCAAGTCCATCAGGAAATCATCAAGGAACGCCCCGAGGTCACCTACGCCACCGTGCTGCGCCTCATGCAGATCATGCATACCAAGGGCTTGCTGACCCGCGACGAAAGCGCCCGCTCGCATGTGTACGCGCCGGCCCAGGCCCAGGACAGCCTGCAGACCGGCCTGTTGAAGGACCTGATCCAGAAGGCTTTTTCCGGCTCGGCCAAGGCCCTGGTCATGGCCGCGCTGCGCAGCGGCATCTCGAAAAAAGAACGCGAAGAAATCGAACACCTACTCAAGGAGGAAGACAAATGAGCATCGTCATCGACAGTATCGGCTGGACCCTGTTGCACTTCATATGGCAAGGCACTTTGATTGGCGCGGCGACCGCCGCCGCGCTTGCGCTGCTGCACAATGTGCGCGCACAGCACCGCTACCTGGTCGCCGGCGCCGGACTGATCGCCTGCGTGCTGTGGCCGGCGCTCGAATTGCTGGGGCGCCTGCGCGGGCCGCAAGCCAACCTGGCCGACGCACGTTTCGCCAACAGCATCATGACGCTGCCGCTCAACGGCCAGGCGCAAGGCATGACCGCCTTCCTGCAAGACCAGCTCTCCGTGATCGTCGGCTTCTGGGCGCTGTGCGCCCTGCTGCTGGCGCTGCGCATGGTGGCCGGCCTGCTGTGGGTGCGCAAGGCGGCCAGCTCACGCGGGCGGAACGCGGCCCTGCAGTGCCGCGTCGATCAACTGGCCCACCGGTTCGGCGTAAACCGCGCCGTGGACCTGCGCCTGGTCGAGGACCTGGACAGCCCCATGACGGCGGGCTGGCTGCGCCCGGTGATCCTGGTGCCGGCGGCGTTGGTGTCCGGCATGCCGCCGCAGCTCCTGCAGGCTTTGCTGGCCCACGAAATGGCCCACATCAAGCGCTTCGATTACCTGGTCAACCTCGGCCAGAGCGTGATCGAAAGCCTGCTGTTCTACCATCCGGCGGTGTGGTGGATCTCCAGGCAGGTGCGGGCCGAGCGCGAACTGGTGGCCGACAGCATGGCCGCCGCCACGCTGGCCGAGCCGCGCGAGCTGGCCGTGGCATTGTCCGAACTGGAGAAGTGGTCGTTCTCGCGCCACCACCTGGCCCAGGCGGCCAATGGCGGCGAGCTGGCCACCCGCGTCAAGCTGCTGCTGCGACCGTCCAACAGCCCGCTGAACTGGAAAGCCGCCTTGCCGGTACTGGCCCTGGCGATGGCTTGTCTCTCGGCGCTGTCGCACGCCGATCCGGTCGCAGATACGGTGGCCAAAAAGTCCTCGCGCAGCAAGGCGCCATTGGCGGACTTCAACACCTGCGCCAAGCCGGTCTGGCCGAGCGAGTCGCTCAAGGCTGAACACACGGGCACGGTCACGCTGAGCTATCTGATCGGCGTGGACGGCAAGGTCAAGGACAGCCAGGTCAAGAACTCCAGCGGTCATCCCCTCCTCGACGAGGCAGCCCGCGAAGGCATTCAGCAATGCCGGTTCAAGCCTGGTATCCGCAACGGCAAACCATTCGAGTCGTGGATGCAGATGCAGTACGTCTGGGTGCTGAAATAAGCCAAAGACGGCTGTGCGCCGCCCTCGACCAGCACTTTTCGACATCGAGGGCCGCGCGCCGCAAGAAAACCACAGCTGGGAAAACGGCAGCATTTTTGTGCGGATATTTACCCGTTCATTGCATTTGAGCATTACACTTTAATGGCATTCCGTATGCAAGTGTTATCCCCTCACTGCCGCGTCACCGCCAAGGAGCTCCGATGCCCAGCCTTTCTCCCTTCTTTGAAAACGTCAAGCTGCCCGTCATTTCCGAGGTGGCCCACGCCCTGATCGCCACGCTGGACAAGGACGATGCCTCAGCCAAGGCGATTTCCGCGATCATCGCGCGCGACCCTGCCCTGACCGCCAAGCTGATGCGCCTGGCCAACAGCGCACGCTTCGGCTCCAGCCGCGGTGTCAATTCGCTCGACGACGCCATCTCGCTGGCAGGCATGGCGCACATCCGCACGCTGGCCCTGGCCTCCTGCTTTGCAGAATCCTTCCCCAACATGCCGGGCCTCGATACCGACGAATTCTGGAAGAGCAGCATGGCTTGCGCCGGCTACGCCAAATGGCTGGCCGGCAGCCTGGGCGTCGACGGCGCCAATGCTTGGCTGGCAGGCATGATGTTGCGCCTGGGTGAGTTGCTAATCTATCAAGTTCAACCCGACACCTTCGCCGAGATCGAGGCCCAGCCGCACTTGCCGGGCGGACGCTGGGAACGCGAACAGCGCCTGCTGGGTTTTTCGGAAGGCCAGATCACCGCCGAACTGTGCCGCCGCTGGAACTTCCCGGCCGAGATCGTGCGCGCGCTCGAAGCGGCCAGCGAACCGATGGCGGCCCACCCGTTTTGCCAGGTCGGCGGCATCCTGCACCTGGCCAGCCTGCTGGCCGACACCCCCAGCGACGACCCGGCCATTCTCGACACCCTGCCCGAGGACGTGGTCGGCGCCCTGCAGCTGAACCGCGACTGGATGCGCTCGCGCTTCCCCTCGCACGACTCGTTCTCGGCCGCGGCGTAAGCTAGGGCCGCATCAGTTCGCGCGCGATCGCATCGAGCGGCACGCTGCGCTCGACCCCGCCGCGGCGCACCGCTTCCTTTGGCATGCCGTACACCACGCAGCTGGCCTCGTCCTGGGCCAGCGTGCGTGCGCCGGCGGCCCGCAGTTCGGCCATGCCGGCCGCACCGTCGTCGCCCATGCCGGTCATGATCACCGCGCAGGCATTTGGCCCGGCGCACTTGGCCACGGAGCGAAACAGCACATCGACCGACGGGCGGTGCCGGTTGATCAAGGGCCCGTCGATCACATCGACCACATAGCGTTCGCCCTGGCGGCGCAGCAGCATATGCTTGCCGCCTGGCGCAATCAGCGCCTGGCCCGGCAGCACGCCGGCGCCGTGGCGCGCTTCCAGCACGCGGATGCGGGTCACGCTGTCGAGCCGTTCGGCAAACGCCGCCGTGAATTTTTCCGGCATGTGCTGCACGATCACGATGCCAGGGGCGCTAGGCGGCAAGGCGGTGAGCACCGCTTCGAGCGCCTGGGTGCCCCCGGTGGAAGCGCCCAGCGCCACGATGCGCTCGGTCTGCACGCTCACGTGGGCGCCGCCGGGCGCGATGATGGCGTCGGCACTGAAGCGCTCGCGCGGCTGCGGCGGCGCCGGGCGGCGCCCCAGCACGGCCAGGTTGGCGCGCGCGGCCGCCAGCACCGCGCTCACCAGGTCGTCGGCGGCATCGTTGAAAGCCGACTTCACTCCCAGCTTCGGCTTCTGGATGGTCGCCACGGCGCCGGCCGCCAGCGCATCGATGGTGGCGCGCGCGCCCGCCTCGGTCAGGGTCGAGCAGATGATCACCGGGAGCGGGCGCTCGGCCATGATCTTGCGCAGAAAAGTCAGCCCGTCCATCTGTGGCATTTCGATATCGAGCACCACCACGTCCGGCCAGTGCCGCTGCATATGGGCGATCGCCAGCAGCGGATTGGCCATCGCGCCGGCCACCTCGATGCGCGCATCGGCCCCCAGCACGCTGGTGAGCACCTGGCGCACCAGCGCCGAATCGTCGACGATCAATACCTGTATGCGTTTCATGACTGTGCTCCCGATGGCTTGTCGATCAGGCGCGACCACACGTCGCCGCTGGCCACGTCGAAGACGATCTGGCGGTGGCCGGCGCCGAACAGGCTTTCCGACACCACCGCGATTCCCTCGTCGCCAAGCAGCGTGCGCGCCGCCACGCCGTTCTTATGGCCGATGCTTATCCCGCGACGGGGCTGGCCCGGAAACATATCGCCACCGCCGAATATCTTGGCCTGGCAATCGGCGCCGCGCACCCCGTATCCGCGCAAGCCTTCGAGCATGAGCGCGAGCGCATCGGCGCCATAGCGGCCGTCGGGCGCACCGCCGCCGCTGTGCTCGGGCAGCAAAAAGTGCGACATCGCACCGACCCGCAGGCCGCGATGCCAGAGCGTGATCGACACGCAGGAACCGAGCAGCGTGCGTATGCGGTACGAACGATCGCCGACGAACCAGTCGCCCGGCTGCAGGAAAACGTCGACCTGGTCGGACGGCTCCATCAGCAGGCCTTGCGGTAGATCGACGGTGCCACCGGCTGCACCGCGGTGGTGATTTCGTTAAGCGACTCGGAATGCCCGATGATCAGCAGGCCATCCGGACGCAGCGCGCCGGCCAGGCGTTCGACCACGGCGCGCTTGGTGGCGCCGCTGAAGTAGATCATCACATTGCGCAGGAAGATCAGGTCGAACTGGCCCAGCGAAGGCAGTGCGGCGTTGAGGTTGACCTGCCCGAACTGGACCCGGCGGCGCAGGGCGGCGTCCACCAGCACGGTGCCTTCCTGGCTGCCGTGGCCCTTCAGGCAGTATTTGCGCAGCAGTTCGGGCGGCACGTGGCGCGCCCGCTCCATCGGATAGTGGCCGGCGCTGGCCTTGTGCAGCACGGTAGCCGAGATGTCCGATCCGATCACTTCCCATGGATTGGCCATGCCCAGCGCATCGGCCAGCACCATCGCGATACTGTAAGCTTCCTCGCCGCTCGAACAGGCCGCGCTCCAGACCCGGAACGGCTGGCCGCCACGGGAGCCGTGAGCGCGTTCGCGCAGCAAAGTGAAGTGGCTGGCCTCGCGAAAGAAATAGGTCTCGTTGGTGGTCAACAAATCGATCGCCGCCTGCACTTCGTCCGGGTCGGTGCCGCCCTGCAGCACCCGAAAGTACTCGCCGTAAGTGCGCACGCCGCAATGGAGCAGGCGCTTGGCCAGGCGCCCGCTGACCAGCGCCTGCTTGGCATCGGACATCGTGATCCCGGCCGCCTCGAAGATAAATCGCTGGAACTGCGCGAATTCGGCCTGGCTGAGGGTGGCCCGCTGGATGCCTGCGTCCATGCCGGTCAAGCCTCTGCCTGCGCCGGCAGCGCGCCGGCCAGGCCGGCGAACACCTCGCCAATCGACAGCAGGATCACGAAGCGGCCGTCGATCTTGCCCATGCCGGCAATGAAGTCGTTGCGGATCTGTGCGCCGAAGGCCGGCGGCGGCTCGATCTCGCTGTCGGCGATTTCGATGACCGCATTGACGGCGTCGACCACCACGCCGATCACCTGGCGCTCGCCCTCCTCTTCGATCTCGACGATGACGATGCAGGTGCGCTTGGTGACCGGGCTGGCGGCGCGCCCGAAGCGTACCGCCAGGTCCATCACCGTCACCACCGAACCGCGCAGGTTGATCACC
>CAMLFK010000084.1 GCA_946479255.1 uncultured Oxalobacteraceae bacterium | reverse complement strand
GGACCAGCTGGCAGAGATCATCCGTCCGCAGCTGATGAAGCACTTCAAGCCTGCCTTCCTGGGACGCTTGACGGTGGTGCCGTTCTATCCGATCGGCGACGAGGTGCTGGCCAAAATCATCAAGCTCAAGCTCGAGAAGATCAAGCGCCGCATCCACGACAACCACCACGCCGCCTTTAGCTACGACGAGGCGCTGGTCAATGCGGTACTGGCGCGCTGCACCGAGGTCGATTCGGGTGCGCGCAATGTGGACACGATCCTCAATGGCACTTTGCTGCCGGAGATCTCGGATACGGTCCTGGCACGCATGGCCGAAGGCGGCGCGATTGACCGCATCAAGGTCAGCGCCACCAAGGCCGGCAAATTCAAGTACGCCGTCGAACCCGCATAAGGAGCACTCATGAGCACTGTTGAACAGCTACTGGCGCCGATTTCGCCCGACGCGCCCTGCGGCGAAGACATCGCCTTTTCACCGGACCTCGATGCGATCGCAAAGGCGCGCCAGGCCGACGATCCATCGCTGGAGCAGGGCGCCTGGGTCACCACCTTGAAGGAAGCGGACTGGAAGTTCGTCGCCGCCCGCTGCGACAAGCTGATCGAAAGCCGCAGCAAGGACTTGCGGCTGGCGGTGTGGCTGGCCGAAGCGCGTGGCAAGACCAGCGGCTTGCGTGGCTTGGGTGAAGGCTTGCTGCTGGTGGCCGGATTGTGCGAACGTTACTGGGATTCGGTGCATCCGCTGCCGGACGAGGATGCATTTGAGCTGCGCATCGGGAACCTCTCCTGGATCGCAGCGCGCGCGCCGCAGCTGATGCGCGAAATTGCGCTGACCGAGGGAGCTGGTACGGCGTTCTCGATGATCGACATCGAAGCGGCGCATGGCCGCCCGGCTGATGCGGAGCCTGGTCCGGACGTGGATGCGGCGCGCAAGCGCAGCTCGCACGGGTTCTATCGAAGTTTGCTGGCTGACGCGGAGTTTTGCATGGAGGCGATCGATGTGCTCGAGCGTGCGGTCGATGAGAAGCTGGGTGCTGACGGTCCCGGTTTCTCGGGGGCGCGTTCAGGCTTGCAAAGCCTGATTCACATGGTGACGACGTCGGCGCGCGAAGTGGGGGCGCTGATGGACGGGCAGGGCGGGGCGGTGGAAGCGGTGGTTTCAAACGAGCCGGCGGTGCAGGCCGTGGCCGGCATGCCTTGCGTGCAGGCAGGCGCGGCACAGACGCGGATGCAGGCGATTGCCCAGTTGCGTGCCGTGGCCGATTTCTTCCGTCGCACCGAGCCGCATAGTCCGGTGGCGTATCTGGCAGATAAAGCCGCTGAGTGGGGCGAGCAGCCATTGCATATTTGGCTGCGTTCAGTGGTGAAGGATCAGGCGGTGTGTGCTCAGCTGGATGAACTACTAGGCGTGAAAGAGTAAGCTGTCATTCCGGGCAATGCCCGGAAGTCGTTACGGGCAGTGCCCGTAACGACGGCGGTGGCCTACTTCTATTCCTTGGCAGCCGGCGCCACTTGCGCCTGCGCCTTCTCAATCTGCTCTTCCACCACTTTCACGGCCTGGCGCGTGGCTTGCGTCACCTGCTCGTATCCCTGAAACGCCGTATCCATCGCCTGCTTGATGATTTCCACCGCATTCTCGGTGCCCGGCTTGACGTTCTGGGTCAGGTCGTAAATGAGTGCGGTCAGCGTGCTTTTCGCTTCGGCCAGATGATGATCGGCCGCTTCGTTGAACTCATTGCGGATGTCGTCGATGATCACTTTGAGCTGATCCGCATACACCACCGCACCGTTCATGTCCGGACGGGTGCTTGCCGCGATGTCCAGCGCCGCTTTCGGATCGCGCGCTTCCGCAATCTCCTTGCCTTTGGCCAGGGAGCTGTCGACCGAATTCTTTGCCGTCGCCATGTTAAGGGCAATAACCTGCTCGACGCCTTTCACCGCCTTGGTGGTCAGGGCGTTAAAAGTCATCATCTGGAGTTCGAAAAGCGTCTTGGTGGCGGATGCAAATTGTTCGGGATTGGTAAACATATAGCGTCTCCTCAGGTGGGTGTGTGGCAAACGACTTGAACTACTTTGTGAGCTGCTCCTTCTTTTACATGAAATCTATTTGGCTTGAACCGACTTTTCACATTGACTGTCGAGGAAAGGGCCGCGCGCCTTTTCCCAGCCGCTACCTAACGGGGTCTGGCTGCAGACTTCTTTACCGTCGAGCTTGCTCCGCCACTTCCAGAAGAATGCGGGAGCGGCCAGCAGCGTTCCGCTGGCCACGGCCAGCAGAATTGCTATCGATAATGTAGAAGGTTTATTCATCGCCAAGGCTGAGCATAGCCGCTTGGCGCCGCATGTCAAGCGTGCACGGCGAAACGCAAAACGCCGCAAATTCTCGAAAGAAATTGCGGCGTCCTGGATACTGAATTCGGCGGGAACTAAAACCCGGTAGAGTGGTGCCCACGGAGGGACTCGAACCCCCACACCTCGCGGCACATGGACCTGAACCATGCGCGTCTACCAATTCCGCCACGTGGGCACTGATACTGCATCTACTACAACAAACTGCTTTACTACTGCGGAAACATTACTCCGGTAGAGTGGTGCCCACGGAGGGACTCGAACCCCCACACCTCGCGGCACATGGACCTGAACCATGCGCGTCTACCAATTCCGCCACGTGGGCACTGATGCAGCTTTTACTACCACAACTTTCAGCGTCGCCGCTGACTTCTGCTATCATACTAGTCTTTGATGTTTTGCGCCAGACTAACTTTTGCGTACCTTGGCACCTCATCACAGCGCTACTATCTCGCTATTTCTCCCGTTCTCGGCAATGCCCCGCCGCGAGAGACCAAAATTATAGCGGAACAATTTGAAATGTCAAAGCGATAGCCCAAGAATCTTTTACCGTGCCGCAAGCGGGTCCACAAGTGGGAGGCCTCGAGCGCACGTCACGTTAGGCGAATCGCGCGTCTCTCCGTTACACTACGTGTATCACCGTGTCAATATTCACTGTGTCAGTTACCGGGTTTGACATTCCCGTGCTTACTGCCAAAACAAATTTTAGAAAAACATTTGAACCAAATTACTCATACCATTCCTAGCCGCGAGGACATTCTCGGCACCTTCCGCAACGCTGCAGCGCCGCTCGATCTCGAAGCGCTCGCGCACACCCTGAAGGTCAAGGAGTCGGCGCTGGAAGTGCTGACGCGCCGGCTGAACGCCATGGAACGCGACGGCCAGATCCGCTCCGACGACAGCGGCAAGTATTCGCTGGCCGATCATTCCGGCTTCATCGCCGGCAAGGTCAGCGCACACCGCGACGGTTTCGGCTTTGTGATCCCCGACGATTCGAGCGAAGACCTGTTCCTCTCCGATAAAGAGATGCAGAAGGTCTTGCATGGCGACCGCGTACTGGCCAAGGTCACCGGCACCGACCGCCGTGGCCGCCGCGAAGGCACCATCGTTGAAGTGGTCACGCGCGGCAACAGCCACGTGATCGGCCGCCTGCTGAACGACAATGGCGTGTGGATCGTCGCTCCCGAAGACAAGCGCATCGGCCAGGACATCCTGGTGGCCGGTTCGCCGGGCAAGGCCAAGGCAGGGCAGATCGTCAGCGTCGAACTGATCGAGCAGCCATCGCGCTTCAAGCAGCCGACCGGCAAAGTGGCCGAAGTGCTGGGCGAGCTGGACGACCCTGGTATGGAAATCGAAATCGCCGTGCGCAAGTTCGGCGTGCCGCATATCTTCTCCGCCGCCGCGCTCAAGTCCGCCGCCAAGCTGCCGTCCGAAGTGCGCACCGCCGACCTGGCCGACCGGGTCGACCTGCGCGATGTGCCGCTGGTCACCATCGACGGCGAAGACGCGCGCGACTTCGACGATGCGGTCTATTGCGAGCCGGTCAAGATCGGCCGCAGCAACTGCTACCGCCTGATCGTCGCGATCGCCGACGTCAGCCACTACGTCAAGCCGGGCGATGCGCTCGACGCCGACGCGCTCGAACGCAGCACCTCGGTGTATTTCCCGCGCCGCGTGATCCCGATGCTGCCGGAAAAACTGTCGAACGGCCTGTGCTCGCTGAACCCCGCAGTCGACCGCCTGACCCTGGTGTGCGACGCCGTCATCACGCAAGGCGGCGAGATCAAGGCTTACCAGTTCTACCCGGCCGTGATCCACTCGGCCGCGCGCCTGACCTATACCGAAGTGGCCGAGATCCTCGGCAACACCGCCGGTCCCGAAGCGTCGCGCCGTCCGGCCATCGTGCCGCACCTGCTGAACCTGAACGAGGTGTATCAGGCGCTGCAGCGCGCGCGCATGGAACGCGGCGCCATCGATTTCGAAACCACCGAAACCTATATCGTCTGCAATTCGCTGGGCAAGATCGAAAAGATCATCCCGCGCACCCGCAATGACGCGCACCGCGTGATCGAGGAATGCATGCTGGCCGCGAACGTATGCGCGGCTGACTTGCTGATCCGCCACAAGCATCCGGGCACTTACCGCATTCACGCCTCGCCGACCAAGGAAAAGCTGACCCAGGTCCGCACCTTCCTCGGCCAGGTTGGCCTGTCGCTGAACGGTGGCGACAAGCCGACCGCGGGCGACTACGCCGAGCTGATGAAGAAGGTCAAGGAACGCCCGGACGCCGGCCTGCTGCAGACCATGCTGCTGCGCTCGATGCAGCAAGCCGTCTACAGCCCGGACAACATCGGCCACTTCGGCCTGGCGTATGAGGCCTATGCCCACTTCACCAGCCCGATCCGCCGCTACCCCGACCTGCTGACGCACCGCGCCATCAAGGCGATTTTGCTGGGCAAGAAGTACGAGCCGAAAGGCATCGACCTGTCCACGCTCAACACCACCGTGTCCAACGCCACTCGCAAGCAGCTGGCCAAGGACAAGGCGGAAGGCAAGCAAAAGCATGAGAAAGACCTGACGATCTGGGACGCCTTGGGCGTGCATTGCTCGGCCAACGAGCGCCGCGCCGACGAAGCCTCGCGCGATGTCGAAGCATGGCTCAAGTGCTACTTCATCAAAGACAAGCTGGGTGAGGAATTCACTGGCGTGGTCTCGGGGGTGACGACCTTTGGTATCTTCGTGCAGCTCGATGCGCTGTTCGTCGAAGGCCTGGTGCACATCACCGAACTGGGTACCGACTACTTCCAGTACGACGATGCCCGCCACGAACTGCGCGGCGAGCGTACCGGCAAGCGTTACCAGCTGACCGACCGCGTGACCGTGCAGGTGGCCCGTGTTGACCTGGAAGCCCGCAAGATCGACCTGGTGTTGGCCGGCAGCAGCGTGGCCGCCGATACCGGCGCAGGCAAGCCGAAGAGCGCGGCCCACAAGGCGCTCGACGCCAAGCCGGCCAAGTCGCGCGGCAAGGGTGCGGAAGCGCCGTCGCGTTACGAGCAGGGCACCAGCGAAGAAGAAGTGCAGGTCAAGCCACCACGGCGCGGCCGCAGCACTGCCACGGCCAGCAAAAGCAGCGCGCGGCCAGCCAAGGCCCCGGCAAAAACGAGCAAGTCCAACAAGTCTAGAAAAAACGAGCGTTAAGAAGCGACCATAAGCAATGAAGAATAAAATGATTTTCGGGTTCCACGCGGTGACCTCGCGGCTGCGTCACGAGGCTTCGTCGGTGGAAGAGATTTTTGTCGACGCGGGCCGCCAGGACCGCCGCATGCAAGACCTGATCGCCGGCGCCAAGTCGGCCGGTGTGCGCGTCATGCCGGTTGATTCGGCACGGCTCGACAAGATTGTCGGCACGCGGCGTCACCAGGGCGTGATCGCCTTCGCCAGCCAGCTGGCTTTGGCGCGCAACCTCGATGAGTTGCTCGATGCAATTGAAGGCCCGCCGCTGCTGCTGATTTTGGATGGCATTACCGATCCGCATAACCTGGGCGCCTGCCTGCGCGTGGCCGATGGCGTTGGCGCGCACGCGGTGATCGTGCCGAAGGACCGAGCGGTTGGCTTGAATGCCACTGCGGCCAAGGTGGCCAGTGGCGCGGCGGAAACCGTGCCGTACATCACCGTGACCAACCTGGCGCGCACCATGCGCGACCTGAAGGACCGCGATATCTGGCTGATCGGCACCAGCGACGACGCGGAGAAAGGTTTGTACGAAGCCGACTTCAGTGGCCCGACCGCGCTGGTGATGGGTTCGGAAGGCGAGGGCATGCGCCGTCTCACCCGTGAGACCTGCGACTTGCTGGTGAATATTCCGATGTTCGGCTCGGTGGAAAGCTTGAACGTTTCGGTGGCTTCAGGTGTCTGCCTGTATGAAGCGCGCCGTCAGCGGATTGCTAAGGGCATTTAACCACCAACGCTCACAACCTGTCATTCCGGGCATTGCCCGAAATGACTTCCCGCGGGGGCGCCGAGCCCTCCGCGGGAATGACAGCTAAGTGGAATTGACCCCACCTAAGCACATCCGGTTCGGATACGCTACCATGGCTGTTTCGCAACTGCATCTCCTCCCATCCTATGTTTCCCAATCTGCGCGAAGATATCAAGAGCATCATTGAACGCGACCCGGCCGCACGTAACGCCTGGGAAGTGATCACTTGTTATCCTGGCTTCCAGGCGATCATGCTGCATCGCTGGGCCCACGCGTGCTGGGTCCGCAACCTGAAGTGGATCGGGCGCTTCGTTTCCTATTTCGCGCGCATCGTCACCGGCATCGAGATCCATCCCGGCGCCACCATCGGCCGCCGCGTGTTCATCGATCACGGCTTCGGCGTGGTCATCGGTGAAACCGCCGAAGTCGGCGACGATTGCACCATCTACCAGGGCGTGACCCTGGGCGGCACTTCGCTGCACAGCGGCACCAAACGCCACCCGACGCTCGAACGCGGCGCCATCATCGGCGCCGGTGCCAAAGTGCTGGGTGCGTTCACCGTGGGCGAGTACGCCAAGGTGGGCTCGAACGCGGTGGTGATCAAGCCGGTCCCGGCCGGCGCGACCGCGGTCGGCAATCCGGCCCACATCGTCCAGAAAGATATGTCATCGCGCAGCGCCACCCTGTTTTCGGCTTACGGCGTGAGCCCGAACGGCGAAGACCCGCTGTCGAAGGCCTTGCACGGACTGATCAATCACGCCGCCCGCCAGGACGAACAGATCGAACGGATGATGGCGAGCCTGAAGGCCGCCGGCATTGCCTGCCCACGCATGCCCGAATGTGATAAATTGGATTCGGCCGAGCTCAACAAACTGGTCGAATAAGGAACCCTGCATGACTATTGAATCGACTGGCGGCAGTGACAACGCCGCCTTGCTGGACCCGTTTGAAATCCGCGTACTGGCAGTGCTGGCGGAAAAAGAAGGGCTCACGCCCGACAATTATCCGATGTCTCTCAACGCCATCACCAATGGCTGCAACCAGCTGTCGAGCCGTGACCCGGTGATGCAGCTGTCCGACGAAGCCGTGTCGGAAGTACTGCAGCGTCTCATGCAGCGCAAGTTAGTCAACGGCATCACCCAGGCCGGCGCGCGCGTGACCAAGTACGAACATCGCATGCGCATCAAGTGGACCCTGGAGCAGGACAAGCTGGCCGTGCTGACCATCCTGATGCTGCGCGGTCTGCAAACCGCAGGCGAAATCCGGACCCGCAGCGGCCGCCTGCATGAGTTCAAGTCGGTCGCCGACGTGGAATCCTGCCTGCAATTCTTGATCGACAAATACCCGCCGATCGTTGCCCGCCTTGCCTTGGCCCCGGGCACCAAGGAGCCGCGCTACGGCAATCTGCTGGGGGGCGATGCCGCCCTGGCGCAACAGGAATCGGCTTTCGGCACCGTGGTGGCGCCGGCCCAGGGAAGCCGCGTCGCGCAGCTGGAACAGGAAGTTGCCAGCCTGCGCAGCGAGGTCGATACCTTGAAGGCCCAGTTCGACGAGTTCAGGAAGCAGTTCGAATAGGACGGCTTAACCTTCGTCTTTCCAGCGGCGCAGGCGTATGGCCACGTAGATCATCGCCACGCCTGCCGCCACGCCGATCCAGAATCCTGGGTCGCTCATCGCCAGGTAGGAATGCTTGACGACGAGGCTCAGGTCGAACGTCTTCGTGCCGGCAAGCAGGAATTTCTCTGCTTGCACATTATGGCCCGCCAGCCAGCCGCCGGGAAGCACGCTTCCGAGGCAACGCGCAACGATGTGTTCAGTGAACCACTCAGCCTTCAGCCCACGGCCATCGGACAAAAAATCCGTCCATTTCACAACGACGACGATCATCAGCGGCGTACCGGCCGCCCACAAAACCACTTTCGAGCGTGCCCAGGCGGACACCATCAGCAGGTAGCCGACGGTCGGCAGGGCCCACAGTGCATAGACGGGCAATAGGGCCAGCAGCTGAAGCGGGGCAAGGTAAAGCTGCGGTGTGCTCAGTAGCATCCCGAATAGGTTGTTGCCGTAGAAGGCAAACATCAGCGCGCCGATGAACAGCAAAATCAAGCTGGTCACGGTGGCGACCACGAAGGTAATGGCTGGCGCCAGGCAAGTGGCGACGGCAACCTTGGACAGTACAGTGGATGCGTCCGACAGCGGCAGCGACTTCCAGAACAGGATGCTGCGGTCGCGCCGTTCGTCGTGCAGGGCGGCAAGGCAGTAGAAGAACACGATCACCGACAGCATGAGGAACAAGGGCGTCGACAAGATGAGGTAGGCGAAGGCGAGGCTTTGCGCGATGGATACCTGCTTGGAGTGATCGAGTGTATGGTATGCGGTCGCGGCGCCGGTGCTCGAAGCCCAGATCGCCGTTCCGGCGATAAAGAACACCATCAGGGTGCCGACGATCACCGGGGCCCAGAACATCGATCCCTTGTTTTCCCAGAACTCGCGGCGGATCAGCCAGTGCAAGGTGTTCAGGTTCTTGTTCGCGTTCATGCGTATGCTCCTTTCATGGTCGCAACGAACAGATCGGCGACGCTGGGGTTGCGGGTTTCTCCCAAGGCTTCCAGTTGCTTGCGCGGTACGCCATCGAATAGCATGACGGACTTGCCGAACACGGTGCGCTGGTCGATCGGCAGCAGCGCATTGGCCGCGTTCATTTTGTCTGCCGGCACCATGACCTCGGTGTAACGCTCGCCCACTTCATCCATCGAGGCCGACAGCACGATCTTGCCGTCGCGGATGAACATCAGGTCGGTCAGGATATGCTCGACTTCTTCCACCTGGTGGGTGGTGATGACGATGGTCTTGTTTTCGTCAAAATAGTCTTCGAGCAGGTTCTGGTAAAAGGTCTTGCGGTACATGATGTCCAGGCCCAGGGTCGGTTCGTCGAGCACCAGCAGCTTGGCGTCGATGGCCATGACCAGTGCCAGGTGCAGCTGCACGATCATGCCCTTGGACATTTCCTTGACCTTCATCGAGGGCGTCAGCTTGGTGCTGGCGATGTAGCGCTCGGCCTTGGCACGGTTAAAGCGCGGATGCACGCCGGCCACGAAATCGATCGCCTCGCTGACCCGCAGCCACTTCGGCAGAATCGCCACGTCGGCGATGAAGCACACCTCCTGCATCAGGGCGTCGCGCTGGGTGCGCGGATCCAGGCCCAGGACGCTCATCTCGCCTTCGAACGGGATCAGGCCCAGCGCGGCTTTCAAGGTGGTGGTCTTGCCGGAACCGTTGGGGCCGATCAGGCCGACGATCTTGCCGGCGGGGATGTCGAAACTGATGTTATCGACGGCGACCCGCTTGCCGTAGCGCTTGGACATGCCGCGCGCCGAGACGACGGCGTTCATGCCGCACCTCCGGGCTGGGCCGTGCGCAGCAGTTGCTCGACGTCCAGACCCAGTCGGCGGATACGCTCCACCATCGCCGGCCACTCTTCGCGCACGAAGCGCTCGCGTTCACTGGCGAGCAGTTTTTCGCTCGCGCCTTCGGTAACGTACATGCCAATTCCCCTTCTTTTTTCAACCAGGTTTTCGTCGACTAGTTCTTGGTAAGCGCGCGAGACAGTAATCGGATTGAGTTGATACTCCGCGGCGATCTGGCGTACCGAGGGCAGGGCGTCGCCCGCTTTGAGTACCCCATCGAGCATCATGCCGATGACGCGGTCCTTGAGTTGCCGATAAATCGGCGTGTTGTCGTTCCAGCCGGCGCTCATCTTCGAGCCTCCTGCGCTGGGGGTGAAGCCGGATGAACCATGTTCGCCTCCCTGTAGTGATCTATTGAACCGGTGTTGTAGTAAACTATAACACCACTGACGCAAAAGACAAGCGCTATTTTTCGCAGGGGTTTAGGTCAGGGTCTTGCCGTCAAGATCGTAGCGGGTGATGCTGCCGTCGGCATCGACGCCGATCCAGCCGCCGCGCGGCGGTTCCGCCTCGGGCTCCCAATCCGGCAGCACGTAGCGGCGCTTGCCTTCGTGCCAGTGCAGGGCAGGGCGATGGGTGTGGCCGTGGATGATCACGTCGGCCCCGGTCTCTAGGTACAGGGCCGCAACGGCGCCTGGTGCCACGTCCATGAGCTCGTAGGATTTGGTGGTGTGCGCGGCCTTGCTGCCTTCGCGCAAGCCGGCAATGATGGTTTTGCGCTGCGTGAGCGGCAGGGCAAGAAACTGCTGCTGCCAAGCGGGTGAACGCACCTGCTGGCGGAATTCCATGTACTTGAGGTCGTCGGTGCACTGGGCATCGCCGTGGACCAGCGCAATGCGCTGGCCGCCGATCTCGGTCACGTAGGGTTCGGCCAGCAAGGTCAAGCCCGCGGCTTGCGCGAACGCCGTGCTCACAAGGAAATCGCGATTGCCGGCAATCCAGTACACCTTTACACCGGCATCGCTGACCGCGCGGATCGCGCCGACAATATCTTGGTGAAAACGGGAATCGAGGTCGTCGTCGCCTGCCCAGTATTCAAACAGGTCGCCGAGCAAAAACAGCTGCTCGGCAGCCATTGCGCGTTCCTGCAGAAAGGCGTAGAACGCCGAACTGGTGCGCGGGTGCAATGGCTGCAGGTGCAGGTCGGAAATGAAGAGCGCTGCTGCGCGCGTGGGCATCGTCATGGCTTTGTCTACTCTTGCGTGGACATGCCCACGTTCTTTTTTGATTTACAGTACTTCGACTTTTTCGATGATCACTGGCTCGACCGGCACGTCGGCGAACATGCCGCTGCGGGTGGTCTTGACTTTACGGATCTGGTCGACCACGTCGGTGCCCTCGGTGACTTTACCGAACACGGCATAGCCCCAGCCGTCCTGGCCTGGATAGTCGAGGAAGCTGTTGTTCTTCACGTTGATGAAGAACTGTGCCGAGGCCGAGTGCGGGTCCGAGGTACGGGCCATGGCCAGGGTGTAGGTGTCGTTCTTCAAGCCGTTCTTGGCTTCGTTCTCGACGGTCTGGTCGGCCGGCTTTTGCTTCATGCCTGGCTCAAAACCGCCACCCTGGATCATGAAGTCGCCGATGACGCGGTGAAAAATCGTGTTGTTGTAGTGGCCCTTGTTGACGTAGTCGAGGAAGTTGGCGACCGTCTTTGGTGCTTTTTCCGCGTCCAGTTCAACGGTGATGTTGCCCATGTTGGTGGTGATGAGTACGGCCATGATGTGTCCTGTTCTGTGAGTGAATGAGAGGGTTACTTCTTGTTCTTGATGACGGTGGCGGAATTAACGAAGATCGGAACGACCGGCACGTTTTGCATGCCCTTGGCATCGTCGACCACCACGCTCTTGATCTTGTCGACCACTTCCTGGCCCTTGATGACCTTGCCGAATACGGCATAGCCGGAGCCGTTCATGTTCGGATAATCCAGGCCGGTATTATCCGCCACATTGATGAACCACTGCGAAGTTGCCGTATCGGGCTGGGCTTGGCGCGCCATCGAAATAGTGTACGGGCCGTTGTGCAAGCCATTGTCAGACTCGTTCTTGATTGGCTGGCGGGTCTGTTTGGATACCAGCTTGGCGTCCATGCCGCCGCCCTGGATCATGAAGCCGTCGATGACGCGATGGAAGATGGTCTTGTCATAGAAGCCGGACTTCACGTACTGCAGGAAGTTGGCGACCGTTTTGGGTGCTTTCTCTTGATCGAGTTCAAGCACGATCTCGCCCATGGTCGTTTTAATGGAGACGTGCGGCAGGTTCGCGTTGACGGCAGGCGGTGGCGCCGGCTCCGTGACAGGCGGCGGCGCATCGGCCAGCGCGGCGCCGGCCAAGGCCATGCCGAGGCACAAGGCGCTGGCGCGGCTCAGCTGCGCCATGCGGAACGTGAACAATTTCTGCATTTGGTCGTCCTTCGTTCGATGCGGTTGTGGTAAGTGGGCGGCTTGGCTGTCAAGCCTTTCCCGCAAAAATAAACCTGGGATAGTTGAAGCCGTTCTGCTTTTTATCAATGCTATACTTTGCGCAGAACGTCCCATTCTATCAAAGAAGAACAACACAGAGGGTACTGACGATCTCGATGCATCTCCCGCTTTTGCCGGTGCGCGCCTATGCGGCGCCCGCGCCCGCTCCGGGTATTGCCCGGTCGTCGTCCTGGCTGTAAACCAGCAGAATCCGATGAGCCAACTTAAGATTTACAACACGCTCGCGCGTGAGAAACAAACCTTTGTTCCGATCGAAGCAGGCAAGGCTGGCATGTATGTGTGCGGCATGACCATTTACGATTACTGCCACATCGGTCACGCGCGCATGATGATGGCGTTTGACGTCATCTATCGTTGGCTCAAGGCTTCGGGCTACCAGGTCAAGTACGTGCGCAACATCACCGACATCGACGACAAGATCATCAAGCGCGCGGTGGAAAACGGCGAGACGCTGTCGCAACTGACCACCCGTTTTTCACAGTACATGGACGAGGACACCAGCGCGCTCGGCATCCTGCCGCCCGACTTCGCGCCGCGCGCCACCGAATACGTGCCGCAGATGCTGGCCATGATCGAGCAGCTCGAAGCCAAAGGCCTGGCCTATCAGGGCGAGGACGGCGACGTCAACTACGCGGTGCGCAACTTCCCCAACTACGGCAAGCTGTCCGGCAAATCGCTGGACGACTTGCGCGCCGGCGAGCGCGTCGACATCAACACTGGCAAGCGCGATCCGCTCGACTTCGTGCTGTGGAAAGCCTCCAAGGAGTCCGAGCCGGACGAAGTCAAGTGGGCTTCCAAATGGGGCAGCGGCCGGCCTGGCTGGCACATCGAATGCTCGGCCATGTCCTGCGCCTTGCTGGGCGAACGTTTCGACATTCACGGCGGCGGGGCCGACCTGCAGTTCCCGCACCACGAGAACGAAATCGCCCAGTCTGAAGGCGCCTTCGGCCACGTCACCGTGAACACCTGGATTCACAATGGCTTCGTGCGGGTGGACAATGAAAAGATGTCCAAATCGCTGGGGAACTTCTTCACCATCCGCGACGTCTTAAAGAAGTACGACGCGGAAGTGGTGCGCTTTTTCATTTTGCGTGCGCATTACCGCAGCCCACTCAATTATTCCGACGCGCACCTGGACGACGCAAAGGGTGCGCTCACGCGCCTGTACACCGCGCTGTCGGGTACTGAGCTCGGCAATGACGAGGCACAGGTGAATTGGGACGAGCCGTACGCGGTCCGCTTCCGCGAAGCGATGGACGACGACTTCAACACGCCGATCGCCATCGCCGTGCTGTTCGACCTGGTCACTGAGCTGAACAAGAGCAAATCGAAGGAGCACGCACGCCAGCTTAAAGCGCTCGCCGGGGTCATCGGCCTGCTCGAACGCACGCCGCAGGAATTCCTGCAGGGCGCGGGAACGGGCGAGGGCGAGCAATCGCCGCAAGCCATCGAGGCACTGATCGAGGCCCGCATCGCCGCCAAGAAGGCGCGCAATTTTGCCGAGTCCGACAAAATCCGCGCCGACTTGCTGGCCGCTGGCATCGTTCTGGAAGACAAGCCAGACGGCAGCACCAACTGGCGCCGCGCATGATGGCCCTGCAAAAGGACACCGCGGGGACCACCTCGCTGATTCTCGAGGTGCCGTCGTACTGGGAAGAAGCCAAGGCTGAACTCATGAAGCGCGACCGCATCATGAAGAAGCTGATCCCGCAGTTTGGCGACCTGCACCTGGTCGGCAATGGCGACCCGTTCAAGACGCTGGCGCGCTCGGTGGTGGGCCAGCAGGTAACGACCAAGGCCGCCGACGCAGCCTGGAACAAGCTGCTGGTAGTATGCCCCAAGATTACGCCGTCGCAAGTGATCAAGGCCGGCGCGGAACAGCTGTCCGCCTGCGGCCTTTCCAAACGCAAGACCGAATACATTCTCGACCTGGCCGACCATTTCAAGGCCAAGCGCGTGCATGCCAATCAGTGGGCGGAAATGGATGACGAAGCCGTCATTGCCGAGCTGGTGCAAATTCGCGGTATCGGCCGCTGGACCGCCGAGATGTTCCTGATCTTCAATTTGCTGCGCCCCAATGTTTTACCGCTCGACGACCCCGGTCTCATACAGGGAATCAGCCAGAATTATTTCTCAGGTGAACCGGTTTCCCGCAGCGACGCGCGCGAGGTATCTGCCAACTGGGAACCCTGGCGAACAGTGGCAACATGGTATTTATGGCGTAGTTTAGACCCGGTTCCGGTAGAATAGCGCCTGAAATGGCCGCGCGGCGGGTTTTGACGCGGCCCAAGTAATCACCCGGAGGTAGAATGATTAAAACAACTTTCCTCAATTTTGAGCAGCCGATTGCCGAGCTCGACTCGAAGATTGAAGAGCTGCGATTCGTACAAGACGATTCGGCTGTCGACATCTCCGAAGAGATCGACCGCCTGGCCAAGAAGAGCCAGCAACTGACCAAAGACATCTACGCCAAGCTCACGCCTTGGCAAGTTTCCCAGATCGCCCGCCATCCACAACGTCCATACACGATGGACTACGTAAACGAGATCTTCACCGATTTCCACGAACTGCACGGCGACCGCTCCTATGCGGACGACCTGTCGATCGTTGGCGGCCTGGCGCGCTTCAACGGCCAGGCATGCATGGTCATCGGCCATCAAAAAGGGCGCGACACCAAAGAGCGCGCCATGCGCAACTTCGGCATGCCCAAGCCCGAAGGCTACCGCAAGGCCATGCGCCTGATGAAGCTGGCTGAAAAATTCGGCCTGCCGATCTTCACCTTCGTCGACACCCCCGGTGCCTTCCCTGGCATCGACGCCGAAGAACGCGGCCAGTCCGAAGCCATCGGCCACAACCTGTATGTGATGGCCGAACTGAAGGTGCCGCTGATCGCCACCATCATCGGCGAAGGCGGCTCCGGCGGCGCGCTGGCCATTGCGGTCGGCGACGCGGTCCTGATCCTGCAATATGCGACCTATTCGGTGATCTCGCCGGAAGGCTGTGCCTCGATCCTGTGGAAGACCTCCGAACGCGCCGCAGATGCGGCAGACGCACTCGGCCTGACCGCCCACCGCCTCAAGGCCATGGGCCTGGTCGACAAGATCATCAACGAACCACTGGGCGGGGCGCATCGCGATCCGAAGCAGATGGCGGTGATGCTCAAGCGCGCGCTGGCCGACAGCCTGCGCCAGTTCCAGGGCATGAAGGTCAAGGACCTGATCGAGCAGCGTCATCAGAAACTGATGAGCTACGGTAAATTCAAAGAGACGACTCCAACCGAAGAGTAGTGGCCGGGAGCATCGATAAACCTACTGCGCGGCCTGCTATTGCATCTGCGTTGCTCGCCGTACCTTCGTACGGCTCCGCTACTCGATGCAATATCAGGCCTGCTCGCTACGGTTTCTCGACGCTCCGTTACGCTAACAAGGATTAAGCTTTCAAAGTGAGCCAACAACAAGCAGCCAGTGTCCCGGCAACATTCGAGCGGGCGCTGGCCGCGCTTGATGCTGCCCCCGGCACTCCCATCGCCATCGCCTACAGCGGCGGCCTCGATTCCTCCGCCTTGCTCCACCTTGCCAGCGTCTACGGACGCCAGCATGGCGTGCCTGTGTTCGCCTTCCACGTGCATCACGGCATCAGCCCGAATGCCGATGCCTGGCTCGCCCATTGCGAAGCGGCCAGCACCGCGCTGGGCGTCAGCTTTGCCGCCCGCAAGGTCGTGCTCGGCTCGCGCAAGTCAGGCGTCGAAGCCGCTGCCCGCAAGCTGCGCTACGCCGCCCTGGGCGCGCTGTGTGCCGAACACGGCGTGCGCTTGCTGCTGACCGCTCACCACCTCGACGACCAGGCCGAAACCGTGCTGCTGCAACTGCTGCGCGGTTCCGGCACGGCCGGCTTGTCGGGCATGGACGCCGCCAACACGGCACCCGAGCTGCTCGCCAATGCCGACCTGACGATGGCGCGGCCATTGCTGCCCTTGTCGCGCAGCCAGTTGGAAAACTACGTCAACGAACATGCGATCGGCTACGTCGACGACGAATCGAACAGCGATTCCCGCTACGCCCGCAACGCACTGCGGCATAAGGTCATGCCGGCGCTGGCCGAGGCCTTCCCTGGCTACCAGGAACGCTTTGCCCGCAGCGCCGCGCATGCCCAGTCGGCCCAGCGCCTGCTTGGCGAGCTGGCGGAACAGGACCTTGCCGCCAGCCGGGATGGCGACTGCCTGAATGTGGCCAGCCTGCGCGCCATGAGTACGGACCGCGCCGCCAACCTGCTGCGCCACTGGTTCGGCTTGCGCGGCCTGCGCATGCCGTCCACCTCGTGGCTGAACGAAATGCTGACCCAGCTGGTGGAAGCCCGCCACGACGCGCAATTGCTGGTTACTCACCCGGATTGCCACATCCGCCGCCACCGCGACCGCCTGTACATCACGCCCAAGCTGGCCGACCTGGCCGGACAGCGCGATCCGGACGATGAAGGCATCCTCGTCAAGGAGGGTGAACGCTTCCGTTGGACCGGCGAATCTCAGCTGGAGTTCCCGGCCTACGGCGGAATTCTGCATATCGAGCCCGCGGAACACGGCTTGCCGGCCGGCTGGCTGCGCGAGCAGCCTCTGCTGATCGATTTCCGCAAGGGCGGAGAGCGCCTCAAGCCGGCCTTGAACCGCCCGACCCGTCCGCTCAAGTACCACTACCAGGCTTGCGACGTGCCTGCCTGGGAGCGTGAGCGCCTGCCGGTGGTCAGCACGGGCAAGACGCTGCTGTTTGCGGCCGGAATCGGCATGGATTGCCACCATCTGGCCAGCGGGGAAGGGCAATTCCTGGTGTTTCGCTGGGAAACATTGGCAGGCTGAGCAAGTCGCCCCAAATGTAATTACCTTATACCAATACTGTATAGCTTTGCCTGCCGTTTGCCTTGTTTTTCTGCATCGCACAATGTAGAGTAAAGCCCTTTCTTTTTATCTTCTGAGCGGAAACTTCACTCTTATGGCTTTAATCGTCCACAAATATGGCGGAACGTCGATGGGCTCGACAGACCGCATCAAGAACGTTGCGGCACGCGTCGCCAAGTGGCATGACGCTGGGCACCAGATTATTGTTGTGCCATCAGCAATGTCGGGCGAAACCAACCGTCTGATCGGCCTGGCCAAACAAATCATGGACCAGCCTGATCCACGTGAACTGGACATGATTGCCTCCACGGGTGAACAGGTTTCCGTTGGCCTGCTGGCGATGGCACTGATCGCGCTGGGCAAGAAAGCCGTGTCCTACGCCGGCTGGCAAGTGCCGATCAAGACCGATTCGGCCTTCACCAAGGCGCGCATCGAATCGATCGACGACGTCAAGGTCAAGGCTGACCTGGCCGAAGGCAAGATCGTCATCATCACCGGCTTCCAGGGCGTCGACGCCAACGGCAACATCGCCACGCTCGGCCGCGGCGGTTCGGACACCTCGGCCGTGGCGATTGCCGCCGCCATGAAGGCCGAAGAATGCCTGATTTACACCGACGTCGACGGCGTCTACACCACCGACCCGCGGGTCGTGTCGGAAGCGCGCCGCCTGAAGACCATCACGTTTGAAGAAATGCTGGAACTGGC
>CAMLFK010000083.1 GCA_946479255.1 uncultured Oxalobacteraceae bacterium | reverse complement strand
TTCGACAGCACCGACGGGCCGCCCAGGAAGCCGGTATTGGCGGCCACGAACAGCAAGCCCGCCTCGAAGGCCAGCACCACCACCAGCAGCACCTGGTTCAACACCGGTCCGCCCAGGCCCACGCTGTCGATGATGGCTTTGAAGGTCGACGCGTTCAGGGTCTGCCCCGGCACGTGTTTGGCGTCCCACAGCAGGTACAGCAGGATGATGCCGGAAGCGGTGAAGGCCAGCGACAGCGCCATGTACAGCATCGTCATCTTACCGGTACGTACGCGCGGCTCGGCCAGCAGGTTGACGTTGTTCGACACCGCCTCCAGGCCGGTATAGGTACCGCCGCCCTGCGAGTACGCGAACAGCAGCATGCCGGCCACGCCGGCCCAGCCGATGCTGTCGGCCAGCTGGGTGGTGTCGGCCACGGTGGCCGGAATCAGTTCGGGCAGCTGCGAGGCATGCGCCACGATGCCGTACACGATCAGCACCAGGTGGGTGACCACGAAACCGAGGAAGATCGGCAGCAGGATCTGGATGGCCTCTTTCAGGCCACGCAGGTTCATGACGATCAACAGCCCGATAAAGAACGCGGAAGCCCAGAGTTTATAAGGCTGGAATCCAAGCGGCAGGAAGGACGCCAGCGCATCGACGCCGGAGGCGATCGAGATGGCGATGGTGAGCACATAGTCGAGCACCAGCGCACAGCCGGACACCAGCCCCATGTACGGCCCCACCAGCTTGGTGGCGACCCGGTAGCCGCCGCCACCCGTGGGGAACAGCTCGATCACCTGGTTGTACGCCAGCGCGATGATGAACACCGTGACCGCGGTGGCGATCGCCAGATACAGGCCAAGATGGGTGTGCCCGCCCAGCGCGCGGAAGGTTTCTTCGGGACCGTAGGCGGAAGAGGACAGGCCGTCGGCACCCAGCCCGACCCAGGCCAGGAAGGCCACCAGCGCCATCGAGTGGCGGGTTTCGCTCTTCATCGGGTCGAGCGCTTTGCCGAGGATCAGTTCGCGGATTTTTGTGTTCTTCATCGTGCGTGCCGGCTGGGGAAGCCGGCGTAAAAGCCTTGAGTAGGCGAGATGATACGCCGAACAGCCGGGACATAACACGTGGCAATGTATGTACCGGTGAAAGGCTTGCCCAATACTGGCAAATCGGCCATAATGCGGGTCGCGTTGCCGGGATGGCGGAATAGGTAGACGCACGGGACTCAAAATCCCGCGCTGGAGACAGCGTGCCGGTTCGATTCCGGCTCCCGGCACCAAGGACATCGCAAACGTCGGCCAAGTTTGCCAAGAAGCCCCTAAGAAATCAAACGCTTAGGGGCTTTTTTGCGCCCCGCAACGTCAAGTTTCGCCCATTGACACCCAGATTTTTTAGGGGCACTCTTGGTGGCATGCCCCTACCCGCTGAAAAGCGATGCCCCCAAAATGCCCAAACTCGTCTCCCCGCTGACTGATATCCAGGTCAAAAACGCCAAGCCGAAGGAAAAGGCGTACAAGCTCGCTGATGGCGGCGGCCTGTACCTAGAGGTGACGCCCACCGGCTCCAAGCTCTGGCGCATGAAGTTCATACAGGCCACGGGCAAGGAAAGCCGCCTGGCGTTCGGCAGCTACCCCGAGGTGAGCCTGACGCAGGCACGTACCGCGCGTGCCGCCGCGCGTCAGCTCCGGGCCGCCGACATCGACCCCGGCAGGGCCAAGCGCGAAAGCAAACTCGCCAAGAGCGCCGCCGCGCTGCACACCTTCGAAGCCGTCGCCCGTGCTTGGCTGGCCAAGACGGCGACCGATCGCGCCACCAGCACCCAGGACAAGAACACGGCCTGGCTGGAGCGAAACATATTCCCGGCAATCGGCTCGATGCCGGTGGCCGAAATCCGGCCCCGCGACGTGCTGGGCGCGCTGCAGAAGGTCGAGGCGCGCGGCGCCATTGAATCGGCCCACAAGATCAAGCAACTGTGCGGGAAAGTTTTCCGGTTCGCGGTGGCCGCCGGCCTAGCCGAGCGGGATGTCACCGCCGATCTGCGAAACGCACTGTCTACGGTCCCAGAGGTGCACTATGCCGCCATCACAGACCCGAAGGCCGTGGCCGTGCTGCTGCGCGCGATCCACACGTATCAGGGCCACCCATACGCCGTCGCGGCGCTCAAGCTGGCGCCAATGGTGTTTGTCCGGCCCGGAGAGCTTCGCGCGGCTGAATGGTCGGAGATCGACCTGGACGCGGCCGAGTGGCGCATCCCCGGTAAGAAGATGAAAATGGGCGTCGACCATATCGTCCCGCTGGCCACTCAGGCCGTCGAGATCCTGCGCGGCATGCACACGCTCACCGGCGGGCGCCGCTTCGTCTTCCCCAGCATCCGGACGAACGACCGGTGCATGAGCGAGAACACTGTCAACGCGGCACTGCGCGCCCTGGGCTATGGCCAGGACCAGATCACTGGCCACGGCTTCCGCGCTACAGCGCGCACGATCATGGATGAGGTGCTGGACGAGCGGGTCGACCTGATCGAGCACCAGCTGGCGCACAAGGTCAAGGACGTGCACGGCAGGGCGTATAACCGAACCGCGCACCTGCCGGCGCGCCGGGAAATGATGCAGCGCTGGGCCGATTACCTGGACAAGCTGCGCCGCGGCGCAGACGTGGTCGCTCTCCGGGGCTAATTCAGCGCCGCCATCCACGCGCGCACGTCCTCCACACGCCAGGCCGTGACGTTTGCCGACAGCTTGACCGGGGCCGGGAACTCCTTGGCCTTGACCTTTCGCCAAAGCGTAGCACGCGAGAACGGGATGATCCCCGGTATCAGCTCCTTCTGCCGAATGAAGCCGTTGCGGGCAGGGTGTATTCTTCGGTGGTGGTCATTTGGCTCGTTCCTTTCGTTGGCGACCTTCGCCGCTTCGTCATCGCGAAAATGAGGACGGTCGAACACCGCCCCTTGGGGCATTTCTTGGAGAGCACCGATCAGCTCGCCTTGAATGCACGCATCGCAGGCGCGCGAGCCACATCAACTTTCGGACGCTGTCCGCCGCCTAGTTGTGGGGTCCATCCGATCAGCGACGCCAGTAGCCCAGGCCACCCATTGGCGAAGCTCCGGCGCCGCGCTGGCGACGCCGGAATCGAAAGTGCTGGTGAGGTGCGCGACGTATGCGCGAATCGTTTCCGCCTGCTGCCATGCGCTTGATTCGGCCACGAGCTGCGCTTCGCGCGCTCTCTCTTCGGCCTTGATCACTTCCTGCCGCTGAAGCTCCACAGCCAAAAGGCGCGCAGACTCGACGGCGACAGCTTCGATCCGCTCACGTTCTGCCTCGGCAGCCAATTCGATCTCTCTGCGCAGAGAATCGGCCAACTTGGTGCGCCTGACCGACGCCAACCTACGGTGTAGGCAACAGAGCAAATAGTTGAGTTGATTCTCTAGGGGGCGCCCAGGTTCGTCGATTACCCTGTCCCTCGATTCTGGACCGAAGGAGATCCGCAAAACGCCTGTCGCCGTTCTCCTTTCGCCCTTGCCTTCCACCCTCTCCGCCATACGTATCGCCACCCCGTCCACTCCATCGGTCACCAGCAATCCGCGAGGCGTGAGCATTACTTTGAGCTGCCTGACGCCAAATGCCTCTATGAGAGCATCCCAGATTCGGAGAGCGCGCTCGGCCGTATCAATTGACACTTTCATTGGCAAGATGTCGCCGCCGAGTTCCAGAACATGACGCAGCCGGTACATGAACCAACTCGGCCCCTTATGCAACGACCGCAACTTCGGCGCAGAGTGCAATCGCGGCTTCTTCGGCCGCATCTGCTCGGCTCGGTCGCGCTCAATCCCGTCGATCTCGTCACGCACCTTCTTTGCGGTCTCCCGAACAATCGGATGTGGCTGAATCAGTTCGCCAGTGACTTCGATGAAATTCTCCGGTACCGCTTCGAATGTGAGCGCGGCCATCAGAACCGGATCATCTCGCAGAGGCGCGACCACAATCCGTTCGACAACTGCTGGCCGGCTGACGAAGTGTGTTCTGCCGACAGCGGGAAGAAGCGGTGGAACTTCGATCTTATGGCCGGCCGCCACTTTCGCCCAGTAGCCTCGCGCGGGCAAGGGTATGGCCAATGCTGCGCACACCCTCCGCAGACCGTTGTCGGAAAGGCCGTACCGCTTTGCCAGCGTGCTGACCGGCACCGTCCATACCTCTTGATAAAGTTTGCCCCGCTCGAACTCGATTTGCATCGTGGCCTCATCGTCAGGTATTGTCATTAGCTACATAATTCTGGCCGGTAGCACTTGGCGCTGGTAAATCCTGCCCGTCGAAAAATACTTGACGGTCTGCGCATCATCGGTCTATTCTAAAAGCGTCCCTGAGAAAGAAGGGAACGGGTTTGGAAGCCCGAAATGACAGAGGCGGACAACCGCCAATCGGCGGTATTTTTTCGTCCGTATCATTGCGTCTCCTATGAGCGGCAATGGTGGGGAGGCTTCGGCCTGCTGGTTTCCTATGTCACCGGTCTTCCAACCCTGCCATTTGCTGCTCACCCCGTTTGGAAGCGGGTTGCGCGGTTTAACAACCGACATTGGAGGCACTATGCCACACACCAACACACCCACACCATCCCCCGCAAGCGAAAGCGCCCGTAAGGCCACTGTGCCGCGTGTGCACGAGCCATTCTCCTGGCTCGAACGGAGCTTGGCCGGCGAGCACGAGGCGCAATTCATCGCTCTTACGAGGGATGTGTGCAGCGGAATTCAGACCTGCCTCCAACTTGTGCATTCCTCTGTACTCGCCCGCGATTCCGATTTGGGCGATGAAAATCCACCGATTCTCAGCAAATGCGACACGGAGCACTTACTTCTGCTGGCCACCGCCTCAGCACGGATGCTGTCTGATTATGCTGATGAACGCATCGACTTCATGAACGACCAGGCGTCAAAAAGGCGGTGAGGCTGAACGCGGGCGTCTCCTGCTATTATTTCCGGATGACGCCAGACACATCAGGCGCGCGCTCGGGCAGCGTCTCGCCTGGCTGCCACCACCAGTCCTGCCCCGTCCTCTGTAGCGTCTTGCTGCGCATCGAATTTACGTATCCCGGCGAGACCGATTCCATGACCTGGTTCCACAGCAGGTGATCGAAAGCAGCTTTCGTGTACCAGAGGTTGTTCACTGGGATGAAGCCCTTGAGGTCTTCTGCAGTCTGACGCCCCAGATGAGTTTCCTTGCCGTCCTTCATGTCCCTGATAGCGCGCATCGGCTGAACCAGCCCCAGTTCCAGCAACGGCCCGATGGTCGGACCCACTATCGTTTCCAGAATCCCCGATCCGTAGCGCGTCTCCGCCGTCCCCTTCAGGAAGTCGCCATAGATGCCCAGGGCACCGCCCTGCAGGAACGCTTGGCCCCAGAAGGTTTCCCAGTCCTCATCGGCCATCGCGCGCGGATCTTTCCCGGCCAGAACTTCACGCACCTGCATGATCATCGCGCCGGCCAGTGTGGTGCTGGCGACGATGTAGGCGGTCATCGCTGCTTTGCCGACCAGTGTCTCGGAGTTGGCCACCAGGTCCATGGAGCGTAGGAATGCTGTCCACGGGAAGGATTTGAACTGCAGTACCGAGCGGGCTATCTCGCCAAACACCGTGCCGCGCTGTAGACCACCGTAGAACTGCGAGCGCTCGCGCCATCCGGGCGTGATCACGGCGAACTCGGATTCGGTGTTCACCGCGCCCAGCAGCTTCACGATGGCTTCACGCCGCGCGGCCGCGGCTTCCGCTGGCGTCGCTGTTTGCGAGATGACGTTGGCGGACCGCAGCTCGTCGTCGGTGATACGCGCGATCGCCTCTGGCGTCAGGACGCTGGCGTTGCCGTTGCCGTTGCCGAAGTCTTCCAGCTTGGCCAGCCGCCACACGTCCCAGTCGGCGCGGGTGATGCCGAAGTGCTTGAGCAAGCGCGCATCGGTCTTTCCGATCTGGTCGAACAACTTGCCGGTGCTGATGGTGCTGCCGATGGCGTCCATCACGGTGATGCCGAACGCGCCCTTGCGACCCTCGTTGACCAGATTCATCCCATTCATACGCATGACGGCGTTCGCGAATTTCCCGCTGACGGTCTTGAACTTCCCGGACCAGCCGCCGATGCCGGTCGTGCCGATGTCGTTGTAGAAGCGATTCAGGCTGTTCGACATGTAGTCGACCATGAGGCCCTGGCGCATGAGCAACGCCCGGTCGGCAGTGTTGGCCGGGTTCAGCAGGGACAGCTCGGTCTGCCAGCGTTGCACCTCGGGGATGTGGTTGAGATGGCTGACGGCCTCGAACGATACCTTGTCGCCGAACAGGGACATGATGGTCGAGCCGCCCAGCTTACCGGCGACGTTGAGCAACCGGATACCGTCAGCGATGTTTGCCAGCGTTCTGTTCGCCGTTGGCTTGATCTTGCCGGCGGCGTATTCGAACATGTTATCCGACTTGCGCACGCGCGCCTGGGCCTGCTCGACCATGGCGGGATTGTTGCCGGCCACTTCCTGCAGCGCGCGGTCGCGCAGGGTCTGGTAGGTCAGCTCCGGGTTGGGGCCGAATTTTTCGATAAAGGAGATGTCCTTCGCCATGCGCTCGATATGCCCGTCTAGAATCTGGGCGACGGTCAGTTCGCCGAAGTTGTTCCAGTAGCCCAGCACCGCCTCGGCGTCCTTGAAGTGGATCTGGCGCGACTCGGCATGGCGGCTGGCGCGCTTGCCGCTTCCGGTGAACTCACCTGGCTTGATGTTCGCGATACCGTTTGTTGCGATGGTGTCCCAGGCGCGGGCCAGAAAGGCGCGCATCATGGCGTCGTCCCAGCCTTGGCCCAGATCGTCCGCATAGCGCGAGCGATCGAGCAGCGGCAAAATCTGGTCGATCCAGGCGTCGCGCCCGGCGGCGGCCACCTTCTCCTGGCTGTGGTGCTGCGGCATGCCCCAGTCATCCAGTTTTCCGACATCGCCGCCGGCAGCATTGAAGGTTAACCGCGCTTCCTCGGCTGCATCCTTGAATGCCTGGGCGCCACGCGCCGCTATCGCGTCTCCCGTGCTCTCGCCGCGCAGCTCGCGCACCAGCGTCAGCATCTTCTCCCGGTTCTGGAAGAAGCCGAGCCAGTCGTTGCCCAGTGCGTCCCAGGTGTCGGCTACGCGGCGCTTAAGGTCTGCGCGCACGCCGACGACGCGCTGCTCCAGGCTCTCGATGTTCGTCCGTCCGGAGTAATCGCGGGCGATCAGGCCGTCGATGGCGTCGAAGGGCTTGATACCCTGGGCCAGCAGCATCTGGCGGTCAGCTTCGCGGGCGCTCATCTTGGTGATCTGCAGGTAGGCCTGGCGCTCGCGCACCGCGGCGTCGTGTAGCAGATCGGCGGCGGCGCGCTCGGCCACCGCCTGGATGTACTGGTCCTGCGACTGGCCAATGCCAATCTCGTCTCCCAGCTTGCCCGGGCCCACATCGCTGGGCGCCTTGCGAGCGGACCTGATGTCGAGCGAAGCCTTGTGGATGCGCTCGAAGATGGCTTGCGCCTCGTCTTCGGTGAGAGCACGGCCGGCGGCCTGGGACAGTCGTTTGATGCAATCAGCCAATGCCATGCTTTTCTCCACGATGTGTATTCGTTTTGGCTTCCACTTCGGCCACGCCTGCTTTGAGGATGAACAGCATGCGCCGGGCAACCTCCGCCATCGACATTTCCGGGAGCAGCGGCGCGCCATCCTTGCCGGTGTGCTCGATCTTGTCGTTGAAGAGGCCCAGGTGCCGCGCAAGCCCGTCCAGAGCGCCCTTACGGTCGACGAGCCGCACCGTTTTCGCCTTCTGGTCGAAGCCTGCCAGCACCATCGCTGCATCAGCATCCAGCCGATGCAGCGGCAGCATGCGTCCCCGGTCGTCGACCAGCTTTCGAACGTCGAAGAAGGCGATGCGCGCGTAGCCCTGCAGCACGCGCTCCGCAGTGATCCCGGTCTCGGCCTCCATCTCCTTGCGGCGCGCGGAAATGGCCTCTTGGACCTCGCTTCGCTTCAGCAAAGCGCTGGCGATAGACTTGGCGGTTTTCTTGCTGTAGCCGGCGCGAATGGCGGCCTGCGTACCGTTCATGTCGACCAGGTACTCTTTGAAAAACTTCTGCTGCTTGGGGGTCAAGTGGCTCATTGGTCCGCGAACGATTTGAACAGCCGCGGCTCAGTGGCCGGGCCGGCCATCAGCTGGCGGCGCGCGAGCAGGATCATGGCGTCGACGATCCTACGCACTTCCTGGGGTGTCCGCCCATCGGCTTGGCGCAGGAAGGCCGGGTACAACTCGTCTTCCTTTCCTTCCACGATCAGCGTCGCCGTCGCGTCGATACACATCGCGGCCGAGATCGGATCCAGGTGATTGATCGCCAGCTCGGCATCGCGAATGGCCAGCCGCTCCTCGGTCGATAGTTGGGGCATTGCCGCTCGAGCGAGGACAATGATCGCGTGCGCCACCCGCTTGACGTCAGCGGGCGTGCGCCACTCGTCAGGCAGCGCGTGCATGAAGCGCATGAGGGCCGGAGCCAGTTCGTCGTCGCGCCCCTCGCGAACGAAGGGCATCGCGACCTGCACGCACTGGTCGACCACCTTCGGCGGTACCAGTCCGAGAAACTGCTTTGCTTCGTCGATGGATGGATGGTCAGGCATTGCTGCCTCCGTGCTTCTGCATCAGAAGCTCGCGATATCGCGCCTGCATCACTTCGTCCCGGTTGTAGGCGGCGCGGTTCGCCCGCATTGCGTTCTCGATCTTCGCGATCTCCGCATCCACACCAGGATCAGCGGCTCCGGCGGCTGGCCGCGTGGCCGGCGCCGCGGAGGCTTGCACTTTGGCCGGCGCGCGCCCAGCACCACCAGCAAGGCCCAGCAGCCATTCGAGGCCGGCGGGCGTGTTCATCAGCGGACGGCCGTCTTCCATGCGCGCGTTCGCGATCGCGTCGCCCACGCCCGGCGGCAGCTTCTTCAGAAAGCCACGCATCGCGCCCACGTTCTGCTCGAAGCCCTGCTGGCCCCACTTCTCCGTCATGGTGGCCACCGTCTCGGCCATGGTCTCGCTGTCGAACCGCTCGACCTCGGCGCGCTCCGCAGCGACATGCTGCTGATGCCAATCGAGCGCCTGGTGGACCACTTCCTTGGGCGCGCCGATCTTGTGCATCGCGCCGGCGAATCCATCCATCACTGGACGCATTTCCTCGGTCACAATGATCCCGCCTGGCAGATCCTCGAAGTATGTGTGCTCCGGTGCGGTAGCCGCGCCGCCGGCGGTGCCTGTGTTCTCGCCGCCTGGCTGGCTTGAAGCAGCAACTGGAGCGGCGCCAGCTGGTGGTGCTTGCTCAGCGGCGCTCACGTCGACCCCGCGCTGACAGTCGCGTTATACGCCGGCGCGTATCCGGTATCGGCTGCCGTGGTGCCGGTCACCGCGTGCCAGGTCACGGCGCCGTCGCTGGTCCGGATGTTGACGAGCGGGTCGCCCACCTTCATACCGGCGCGAACAGCGTTCGTGAAGAAGCCGGCGGCGATGATCTCGCTCGAACCGTGCGTTGATCGGTACAGCCACATCGACTGTCCATCGGTCAGGCCGTCCGACTGCAGGCAGCGGATTGGATTGGTGCTGGAATAAGTCATGTCGCGCTCCTATGGCAGGTAGTTGGTGGCCGCGTCCTTCTTGAGGCTCGCGTGGTCGTTGAGATACCGGCGGGCCGCTTCATAGTCCGGTAGGCCCCGGCCAAGTATCACGCCATCCGCTTTACGCTCGATCACCCAACCGCCCTGCGGGTCATCCACGTCGGCGCGCCGGATCTCGTGACCCGGGGCGAGACCCGGTTCTTGAGCTTCCAGGCGCTCGCCAACTTTGACCACTGCCAGCACTGCCATCTGGGCCAGCTGCGGCACAGCGTCGGCAACGATCAGCTTCGCGAACCACGCCCCGTCCGCAGCGACAGCCAGCACCTCATCATGCGGGTGCAGCTGGTCGGCGATCGCTGCCCACAGGTCAACTTTGGTCAACTCGTCGGGCGTGGTGCCGGCTGGCAGGATCACCTTCCAAAAACTGTTCGTGAATTCGTAAAGCCGCATGCGGTTTGCGTTGACCGGGCTCACCGGCCGCGCGGCTGGCGCTTCACCATTCGACGCATGAGTGGCATCGGTTTTGCGGGCCACTGCGGACGTGCGGGTGCTGGTGGTGGATTTTTCATGGCTCATGTCGTCCTCAGGGAAACGAGATTGATCGGAACAGCAGAGACAGCGTAGGCGGGTAACGCACCCTTGCGGGGAATTTGCTAATCGGAATTCCCAGTTTTTTTCGCGACGATGGCCCGGACGTGGGCGCGCACGGTCTTGTGGCATGGAACGTCGGCCAAGCTCAGCTGACTAAGGTCCGCACGGGCCAGGCGGCCATGCACGATGCCGACCAGTTCCGCCTCGGGCCGTGCTGGGTTCAGGTTGCCGAATGCCTCCAGCACGGCGGCCTCGATGCGCATTGGCTTGGTCCGCTCGTCGACCAGCATGCGCAGATCAGCCTGGAACTGCCACATGTTCGACGAGCTGGCCACGCTGCTCAGAAACTCGTCGCGCTGCTCGATCAGTCGTTGAAGGGCTGGCTTCATCAGATCCAGTCCTTTTTCTGACCGTTGCCGGAGGCCCGCTTGTCGATGGCCTGCTGGATGCGCTCAGCGAAGTCCGGGTATTGCTCGCTGCCTCGGGCGAACATGCCGAGCTCGCGGCCCTTGGCATCGATGCCTTCTCTCGATTTCTTCCACGCCCAGTCGTTGGATTGGGATCGTGCCTGGGGAGCGTTGGCATCCGTGGGTTGCTGCTTAAGCGGGTACAATCCGGACCATTTTCCGGACATGACGGTCTGCTCGATGACAGCAACTGGGTCATGCCCGGCCTGTCGGAGCTTGTCCAAAGTCGAGATGCAAAGCTGTGCAGCACGAAGCGTCAACGCGGACTTGATAGCCTTCCTATGAGCAACCCAATCAGCCCAAGCTGAATCTGGCAACCAGTCTGGCAAAACGAGTTGCGACAGATAGTCGCGCTTTGTTTTTGGTTCCTTGATGGTTATTGATGGTTCCTTGATGGTTCTGTGTCCCGTTTTTGGGACTGCTTCCACGGAATTTTGGGACTGCTTACCGGGAAAAACGGTACTGCTTGGTGGGAAAAACGGTACTGCTTCGGATTCGGAGTTATCCCGATTTTGGGACTGCTCAGGTGTCCCGTTTTTGGTATCGCTTTGGGATTTAGCCTGCTCGTCGACTGGTGATGCCGGCGCCTCGCCTTTCGGGTCGTTTAGCCGAAATACCACCACCGATTTCGTGACGCCTTTGCGCTCGCCAGTATCCACGAGGTGACCTGAAACGCGAAGGCGGTCGATATTGGCGAGCACCGTCTTCCGGTCCTGGCCCGTATCGTTTTCGAGCGTGGTGACGGTCGGCCAGCACAACAAGTCGGCGTTGGCGTAGTTCGCCATCGTGACCAAGATGAACTTGGCCGCGCTGCGCTCTACGTGCTGTCGATAGGCCCATGCAATGGCCTGGACACTCACCGGTTACCCCCTGGGCGCGGCGGCGGCCGTACGTTCGAGTTTCTTCTGGATAGCCCTCGCGAAGCCGATCAGCTTGACGCTGCCGGCGCCCTCGCTCTGCACGATGGCCACGATGCGGCCGTGCAGCGCGTCGGCATGGATGCAATCGTTGACCGAGCGAAGGAACGCATCGCCCTCCTGCTGGCCGGCGATGATCGAGGCGATATACGACGAGCTCACGCAGCTCATGCCTGGCCTCGCACGTCGGCCGGCTTGTAGTTGACCGGATCGGCCAGCCAGCGGTGGATCTCGGCGTTTTGGTACATCGTGCAGCGCTCGGTGAGGCGCACTGGAGCCGGCGCCTTGCCATTCATCGATAGCTGACGCCAACTCTCTTTCGAAATTGGAATGAAGTGCTTCAGTTGCTCCCAGCGGCTCATTCCCAGTTGCGGAAGAGTCTCGGGGACTTCGCGGACTTTCGACCTGATTGCCATATCTTTGCCCTCTCTGGCGTTGTTGGATATGGATGATGTTATTCGGCTTCGTTGGAAAAATCTTGCCATTTGGTGAGGGACTGATTTACCATGGTGTAGTCAGCTTTCTTGACCGCCAGCACGATTTTTTTAGGGGCATTTTTAGGGGCATCTGCTAGAGATTCGACAGCGGGGACCAGCAACTACGGGGCTTTCTGCTGTTTTTCGATTCCGGCTCCCGGCACCAATAGTAAATGCAGCAGTATCGAGCACGGCCCGATGACCCGCGATCCTCCTTGGAGACCGCGGGTTTTTTGTTGCCTGTCCGTTTTAAGATTTGCTTGTTGTTTTCCTACAGTCACGCTCAGCAGGCCGGTCCAAATTGACAGGCCCGGCAGGGGGGCCTATATTCCCTGCTCCTTCGCCAGCCCTGCCCTTCCATGCAACTCGATGCCATCCGCCAGCGCCTGCGCGCGCTGGGCGCCCTGCCCCTGCACGAACAGCGCGTATTGCGCGACTGGGTGCTGGGCCGCCCGCGCGACCAGGGGCGCCGCCGCCCCGACGACTTCCTGCCCAAGCCGGTGCGCGAGGCCATGCCTGCGCTCGACCGGGAACTGCGCGCCCTGGCCACGCTGGTGTCCTCGCATCCGGGCGAAGATGGCTCGGCGCGCCTGCTGGTGGGCCTCGGCGACGGCCAGATGGCCGAAAGCGTGCTGCTGCCGCGCGATGGCTTGTGCGTGTCCAGCCAGGTCGGCTGCGCGGTCGGCTGCCAGTTCTGCATGACCGGGCGCGATGGCCTGATCCGCCAGGTGAGCAGCGGCGAGATCATCGCCCAGGTGGTCCTGGCGCGCACCATGCGCCCGGTGAAGAAGGTGGTGTTCATGGGGATGGGCGAACCGGCCCACAACCTGGACAACGTGATGGAAGCGATCGAGCTGCTCGGCAGCGAGGGCAATATCGGCCACAAGAACCTGGTGTTCTCCACCGTAGGCGATGCGCGCGTGTTCGAGCGCCTGGTGCAAGGCGCGGTCAAGCCGGCGCTGGCGCTGTCGCTGCATACCACCAAAGCCGACCTGCGCGCCACCCTGCTGCCGCGCGCGCCGCGCATCACGCCCGACGAACTGGTGGAACAGGGCGAAGCCTATGCGCGCCTGACCGGCTACCCGGTGCAGTACCAGTGGACCTTATTAGAGGGGATTAACGACGGCGAGGATGAACTGGACGGCATCGTGCGCCTGTTGAAGGGCAAGTACGCGGTACTCAACATGATCCCGTATAACTCCATCCCCGACCTGGCGTTCCGCCGCCCCAGCTGGGAGCGCGCCCGGCAGATCGCCCAGGCCCTGCACCAGCGCGGCGTGCTGACCAAGCTGCGCGATTCGGCCGGCCAGGATGTCGACGGCGGCTGCGGCCAGTTGCGCGCGCGCGCCGAAGCGCCGCGCCGCAAACGCATCCCGATTGCGGCCGCGACCTAGTGTCCTTTGAGAAATCGCAAGCTTACAGGCGCCCGGCCTGCACCTGTGCCAGCGGTGCGGTGGCGTGGCGCGCGGCCATCTCGTGATACAGCGCGGTGTAGTTGGTGGCCATGCGCTCGGCGGTGAACAGCTCCCAGTAGCGCGCCTCGGCGCGCTTGCCCATGGTGGCGGCCAGCGCCGGGTTTTCCCACAAGGTGCGCATGGCTTCGCGCAGGGCCAGGGCATCGCTCGGCGGCACCACCAGCCCGGTCTCGCCGTCGACGTTGATGTAGCTGGTGCCGGTGCCGATTTCGGCCGAAATCATCGGTTTGCCGTACATGGCCGCTTCCAGCAGCGAGATGCCGAAGGCTTCCGAACGCAGGTGCGAAGGGAAGGCCATCGCATAGCACAGGGTCAGGAGGGCGATCTTGTCCTCTTCGTCGACCGCGCCGACAAAGTGCACGTGCGACAGGCCGAGGCGCTGGGCCTGGTCCTTGAGTTCCATCTCGATCGGACCGGCGCCGACGATCACCACCGGATAGCTGGTGTTGGCCATGGCGTCGAGCAGGATGTGCAAGCCCTTGTAGTAGCGCAGCACGCCGACGAACAGGAAGAAGCGCTCGCCGATGCGCGCGCGCCAGCGCGCCATGCGCGAGGCTTCAACCACCGGGTAGATGGTTTTATCCAGGCCGTAGGTGATGATGCGGGTCTTGTCGCGGTAGCGCTCCAGCACCGGCGACGAAGCCAGGTAGTTGGGCGAGGTGGCGACGATGGTGTCCAGGCTTTGCAGGAAGCGATGCTTGAGCGGCTGGTACAGGCGCAGCAGCAGCTTCTGGCGCACGATGTCGGAGTGGTAGGTGATCAGGCTGGGCTTCTTGACGCGCGCCAGGAAGTGGGCCAGATCCATGAAGGGCCACGGAAAATGGTAGTGCACCACGTCGGCGTCGGCAGCCATGCGCGCCAGCTGGCCGATGGCGCCGAAGGAGACGCTGTTGGAGGCGATCTCGAAGTCCTGCGGCATGCGGCGCACGCGGTGGCCCTCGAACTGCATGTCCAGATTGGTCTTCTGGCGCGTCAGGGTCAGCACTTCATTGCGCACGCCCAGCTTGCCGGTACCCACGCACATCTGACGGATCACCTGTTCGATGCCGCCGACCGAGTCCGGGAAATAAGTCTTGTAAAAATGAAGGACACGCATAGGCTTGGGCGACGGCGAAAAAAGACGGCGCCTTATCGTGAATTAATGTGAAAGGACAGCATGATACACGGCTGCAGTCTGCTGTGCGGTGGCATGCCAGGTCAGCTGGGCGGCGCGCAGGCGGCCGGCGGCGATGCAGCGCGCCCGGAGAGACTCGTCGGAGGCCAGCGCCAGCATGGCCGCGCCGATCTCGGCGCTGTTGTTCGGATCGACGTCCAGGGCCGCGCCCTGGGTGACTTCGGGCAGCGAGCTGGAGGTGGAGGCCACCACCGGCACGCTGGAGGCGAAGGCTTCCACCACCGGGATGCCGAAGCCTTCGTACAGCGAAGGGAACACGAATACCCCGGCGCCGGCATACACATGGCGCAGCGCATCGGCGCCGGTCAGGCGGTTCAGCCACACCACCCGTTCGCCATCCTGGCGCGCCGCCTCGATCCGGCGCACCAGCTCTTCGCAACGCCAGCCGGCACTGCCGACGATGACCAGCTGGCGCTCTGCGCGTACCTTGGCGGGCAGTGCCAGATAGGCCTCCAGCAGGCGCTCGACGTTCTTGCGCGGCTGCAGCGTGCCGACGAACAGGAAGTAACCCGGCCGAAGTGCGTTGGCGGAAAGGGTGGCGGCGACGGCGGCCGGATCGCAGGGCTCCAGCCAGCCGGCATCGACGCCGTCCGGCACCACGCTGATGCGGCGCTCGTCCACGCCGAAGCACGCCACCAGTTCTTCGACGGCGAAATGCGATACGGCGATCACGTGGTCGGCCTTGCGGGCGGCTTTTTTCTGCATCCAGTTCTTGGTGCGGCGCATGCGCGGGCTGCACCATTCGGGATAGCGGATCGGCAGCGCATCGTGCAGGGTGGCCACGACCGGGCAGTCCATGCGCACGATGCGGTAGTCGGTGGCGTGGAAAATATCGGCCGGCATGTGGACCTTGTGCACGGCGGGGGTCAGCAAGTCGGTCAGGGTGGCCGCTTCGAACGATTGCGGCAAGGCCTGGCCGACCGTGATCGCCGCGCTGCCACGCAGCGGCGGATAGGAGTAGCCGGTCACGCTGCAGCCGGCCTGCGGCAGATGCCGCAGCAGCGCGTCGGTGTAGACCCCGATGCCATCGAGTTTGCCGCCAGTCAGGCCCGGTTCGATCATGGTCGTCCCCAGGCCGACCCGCACAAGGTTCACGCCTGGTACATCCAGCGCAGCGTGTCAGGCAGCGGGGTCGGGGCGATGGCGCCGATCACACTGCTGAGTTTGTCATTGCTGCCCACCAGGGTCAGCACTTCCTTGGGACGCACGAAGGCGGGATTGACCTGCACATTGATGCCGTAACCGGCGATATTGGACATGACGTCGATCACGCCGTTGAGCGAATGGCCCTGGCCCGAGCAGACGTTGAACGCTTGCCCGGCCGGACTGGCCGACAGCAGGCGGCGGTAACTCTTGGCCACCATGCGCACGTCGGAAAAATCGCGCTCGACCTTGAGGTTGCCCAGCTCGATGGCGCGGGCGCCCTTGCGGAAGTGCGAGACGATCTTGGGCAGCAGGAAATTTTCGGTCTGGCCTACGCCGGTATAGTTAAACGGCCGCACGATGATGATCGGCAGCTTGTCGGTCCACAGCTGGGCCATGTGTTCCATCGCCAGCTTGCTGACGGCGTAATCGTTGGCGGGCGCGGGCATCACGGTTTCGTCGATCACCCCGGCGCAGGCATTGCCGTACACATTGGCCGACGAAGCCAGCAGCACGGCCGACGGTTTGTGGGTCTGGGCGGCCAGCGCTTCGAGCAGGTTGCGGGTGCCGAGGATGTTGACGCGATAAATCAGTTCGGCGTTGGAATGCGCCACGAAGGCGATGCCGGCCAAGTGGGCGACGACGTCAGGCTGGATCGCTTCGATCATGGCCGCCACGCCGGCCCGGTCGCACAGGTCGACCATGTGGATATTCTTGCCCTGGCCTTCGAAGGGCAAGGCGGTGCCGAACACTTCGTAGCCGGCGTCGGCAAGTTCCTGGGCCAGGTACTGGCCGGTGAAGCCGCGCATGCCGGTAATGAGCGCGCGCTTGCCTACGCCTTCGCCAACCAGGGCAAGGGTCGAGTGGGGGACGGTGGCCGAATGTGTCATATCAGAACGAGAAACCCAATTCGTTGCGCCGCATGTCGGCCGCCACCATCATGTGGCACAGCTCTTCGAGCGTGGTGGTCGGCTCCCAGCCCAGCTCGCGCTTGGCCTTGGAAGCATCGCCGATCAGCAGCTCGACTTCGGCAGGACGGTAAAATTTCGGGCTGACTTTGACCAGCAGCTTGCCGCTGCGCGCGCAATGGCCGGTCTCGTCTTCGCCCTTGCCTTTCCATTCGATTCCGATGCCGGCGGCCCTGAAGGCCATGGTGACGAAATCGCGCACGGTTTCCGTGCGGTTGGTGGCCAGTACAAAGGTGTCGGGCTGGTCGGCCTGCAGGATGCGCCACATGCCTTCGACGTATTCCTTGGCATAACCCCAATCGCGCTTGGCATCGAGATTACCCAATTCCATCACGGCCAATTTATTCAGAACGATCTTGGCGACCGAATCGGTGATCTTGCGCGTGACGAATTCACGGCCGCGCAGCGGCGACTCGTGGTTGAACAGGATGCCCGAGCAGCCGAAGATGCCATAGGATTCGCGGTAATTCACGGTCATCCAGTGGGCATACAGCTTGGCGATGCCGTACGGGCTGCGCGGGTAGAACGGGGTTTCTTCGACCTGCGGAATGGCCTGGACCTTGCCGAACATTTCGGAGGTCGACGCCTGGTAGAAACGCGCCTTGGGATTGACGATGCGGATCGCTTCGAGCAGGTTGACCGCGCCCAGGCCGGTGATGCAGGCGGTGGCAACTGGCTGCTCAAAAGAAACGCCGACGAAACTCTGGGCCGCGAGGTTATAGACCTCGTCGGGCGCGGCCGTCTGCATCAGGCGAATGCTCGATGACAGGTCGGTCAGGTCGTATTCGACCAGTTTCAGATTTGGGTGCGACTCGATACCGAGCTCTTCAATGCGCCAGAAGTTGACGGAACTTGAGCGACGATACGTGCCGGTGACTTCGTACCCCTTTCCCAGAAGCAGCTGAGCCAGATATGCACCATCTTGGCCAGTGATCCCGGTAATGAGGGCTTTTTTTGTTATTTGCATGAGCGTGATGATATATGTAATTGGTATCGCAGAGCCACTCGCGCCCCAAATAGGCTTTTAGCAACGTGGCATTGTAACAGATGCGTAAAGCGCACCCTGCCACGCACGCGCTAATCGTGCAATATTTGCAACAATTGCGTAATCATTATGCCGCAACAGTAGGTGCGCACGGCTGAGGCTTACGCATTGTTACTTGT
>CAMLFK010000082.1 GCA_946479255.1 uncultured Oxalobacteraceae bacterium | reverse complement strand
ATGAGCGCCGGCCACTCGATCGCGGTGCAGAACTTCAACGAGAACCTGTCGATCCTGACCATGCTGGCCTTGTACGCGCTGATGATCTCGATGAACCTCGACCTGAACGTGATTATCATCCTGTTCGGCGCTTTCGTGGCCGGCATCATGTTCATGATCATGCGTAAGCACGCCGCCAACCAGCGCGAACACGATTCGCTGGCGCTGATCGGCGAGCACAAACACTAAGTACTTACGGCGCCCGTTACGGCGCCCGTTACGGCGCGGCTGCCATCTTCTGGCGGAATGCCGCCCGCGCGCGCCAGTCGTCGGGCACGATAAAGCCGCGCGCCTGTTCCACCAGCATGCCGTCCCGCTCACTCACCGCAGCGACCAGCACCGGCATCGGCAACTGTTCGAACTGCGTGGCCAGGCGCGCGCGCAGCTGCGCCGCGTCCAGCACTTGTCCATCCTCGGCGGCGCGGTAAGGCGCCAGCCACTGAAGGCGCGGCAGCACCACGAAGCCGGCCATGGGCAGCGTGGCCACATCCTGCAAAGCACACCAGAAGCCGCGGCAATGCAGCGCGGCGATGCCCCCCATCAGAGCGCCCGTGCCGAGCGGATAGAACAGCCAGCCCTTGACCAGCGCCCGCGCTTTTACTACCGGACGTGGCAACAGCGCCTGCGCGGCCGGATGCTCGCCCAGGGTCAGCTGGCGTTCGACGATCTTGCGCATCTTGGCGCCCAGGCTGTCGGCCAGGTTCGGTCCCACGAAGGTGTCGAAGCGCGACGCCGCCTCGCCTTCGAGCAGATAAAACTTGGTGGCGAATTCGATATGCTCCACGCCATCCGGGCCGGCATCGAGCAGGAAGTCGAACTCGCCCACGGTGTCGTTGCGCGCGGCGCGCACCTGCAGGCCGTGCGCAACCAGCATGCCGTGCTCGCGGAAGTAAAACGCCATCAGCTTCTCGGCGTACAGGCCAAGGCGGGTGTAGTTGCGCGTGCCGAGGGAGTCAAGCAGCGGGCTGGGATCGGCGTCGAGGCCATCGAGCCAGTCGCCGGTGGCAGCCGGCAGCTCGCCGAGCGAGGCGATCTTGCCTTCCCAGTGCGGGTCGGCGGCGTCGAGCAGGTCGGGCGCGTCCAGCAGCCAGGCCAGCGCGCGCACGTGCGGCTGCGCCAGGTGGCCCCAGCGCGCAGCGAAGCGCGACTGGTAGGTGTCCTGCGAAGCGTCAGCCAGTGCGTCCATCGTTGGCCTTTGCCAGGCACAGGTCGGCCCAGGCCAGCGCCTTGTCGGCACCGCGCCGCAGCAGTTCGCCCGGATGCAGCGTGCTGACCATCCTCACGCCCTTGAAGTCAATCACCTGGCCGCGCGACTGCGCCAGCGGCTCCTGCAGCGGCCTGTCCTGCAGCGCGTTGGCCGCGATCTGGCCGAGCGTGAGCAGCAGCGGCGCGCCGGTCAAGGCCAGCTCGCGCTCCAGGTAGGGCCGGCAGGCCTGCGCCTCCTCGGCGGTGGGCGCGCGGTCGCCGCCGTTGGCACTCGTCGGGCGGCACTTGATCAGGCTGGTCACATACACTTCGGTCTCGCGCGCCAGGCCCGCCGCGGCCAGCATATTGGTCAGCAGGCGGCCGGCGTCGCCCGCTACCGGCTGGCCTTCCTGTTCGTCGGCGGCGCCGGCCGCGCCGGCCGCCACCATCCAGGTCGCTTTGCGCGCGCCGCTGCCGTACACCGGCTTTTTGCCTTTGCACAGGGTGCAGCGGGTGCAGTTGGCGATGGCGTGCCGGAGCTGGGCCCAGTCCATCTGCGCGATATCGGGTTCCGCCACTGCCGTTTCCGTGTCTTCCCACGCCGCATCCGTACTGGCGACGGCGACGGCTGCCGGCGGCGGCGCAGGCTCGGCTTCGGCGACATCCTGCTCCACCGGCTCGGGCACGCTCTGCGGTGCCGGCGCCGGTGCTGCCCGCAAGGTCCACAGTGGCGCGATACCCATCTCTTCCAGGAAGGCGGCGCTGCGCCGGTCGTAGTTCATAGCGGATACCTCATCACAATCGCATCCTCGCGCTGGCCGTTATGCGCCGGGTAGTAGCCCTTGCGCCGGCCGATCTCTTTGAAGCCGTAGCGCGCGTAGATGTCCAGGGCGCGCTGGTTGGACGGCCGTACTTCCAGCAGGATCGAGGCCATCGAGAGTCCGCGCGCACAGGCGGCGATCTTGTCGAGCAGGTAGCGGCCCAGGCCTTGGCGCTGGCGCGGCGCCGCCACTGCCACATTGAGCAGATGGGCCTCGTCGAGCACCGCCATCATCAGGAAGTAGCCGACCAGGGTGCCCTGGGCGTCGCGCAGCACCCAGCCCTGATAGCCGGAGGCGAGCGAGTCGAGGAAGTTCCCGCGCGTCCAGGGATGCGGATACACCGACAGTTCGAGCGCGTACACCTCGTCCAGGTCGGCCACCACCATCGGCGCGTAATTGAGTTCGTCGTGCCGCATCACAGCACTCATGCGGCGGCCTTGGCGGCGTTGATCACCTGGCGCTCGGCGCTGGTGAAGGCGATCTTGTTGCGCAGGTAAAGCGGCTGGGCGTCGGCGGCCGCCACCGTGGCCCCCTCGGCAAACGCCGCGCGCGCCAGCAGCGCCAGTTCGCGCGCGTGCGGCATGATGTGAGACAGTGAGGCGCCGGCAAAGGCCTCGGGATAGGCCGACAATCCGTTACCGCAGGCGACCAGTCCATCCACGGCAAGCGGCGCCACCGCCAGCGGCGCGCACAAGGCCGGCTCTGCCACTACGGTCCAGGCGCCGTTCTCCAGGCGGTACTGGCCCCAGTAGACTTCGCCCATGCGCGCGTCGAGCACCGCCAGCACTTCGGTGGCGCCACAGGCGGCGTGGCAGGCTTGCGCCATGGCCGGCAGGGTCACCAGCGGGATCACCGGCAAGCCGGCGCCGTAGGCCAGGCCCTGGGCGATGCCGCAGGCGGTGCGCACGCCGGTGAACGATCCCGGGCCGGCGCCGAAGGCGATGGCGTCGCAGCCGGCCACGGTGAGGCCGGCTTCGGCCAGCAGTTCCTGCAGCATCGGCAGGATGGCTTGCGAGTGGGTGCGCACGCCGTTCGATTCGCGCCATAGCACGGTGTCGCCGCGCAGCAGCGCGCAGGACGCCATTTCGGACGAGGTTTCAATCGCTAGGATGATAGGCTTAAGCATAGACATAAGCCGTATTTTAACCCGAGCGGGGGCCTGCCAAGCAGCCCGGCGGCGAGCGCGGTAGAATGCGCTCATGCGTAGCCACACCCTCGAATCCGACAACCGCGCCAGCATCGCCCAGGCTATCTCCGGCGAAGGCTGGATCGTGGCCTGCCTGTGCGCCGCCTGGTGCGGCACCTGCGCCTCCTACCGCGCCAGCTTCGACGCGCTGGCCGCGCGCCATCACGACATGCAATTCATCTGGATCGACATCGAAGACCAGGCCGAGGTGGTAGGCGATCTCGACATCGACAACTTCCCTACCCTGCTGATCCAGCGCCACGAGACGGTGGCCTTCTTCGGCACCGTGCTGCCCGATGCGGCCCTGGCCGAGCGGCTGATTCAGGCGCAGGTGACGCAGAGCGACGCCGAACTGGCCCGGGCGGCCGCCTCGACCGAAGAACGGCGCACCTGGCAGCAGGAATGCAACCTGCGCACCATGCTGGCCAACGCGGCCTAAAAAATCGGCCTCTGACGGCGCAAGAGCCAAGCAATCCCGGCCGGCATTCGCCGGCTTTTTTTCGCCCAAAAAATATTATTCCAATCATTTAAATTCCGCGAATATATTAATAATCTCCACGCAACGTCGCATCCTTTTACAGCCTTAATAAAAGTCATTCCCCAACAATATCCAAGTGCTTGAAAAGGCGGGAAAAGTTAATCCAGGAACGGCTTATGCTTAGCGTTTGAATGCTCGCGCCGAAAAACCTCTGCAAGAGACGGCCACGCACTCCTTGTTCTTAGTCATCATTGAGCATGTGCATTTAACTGGGGAATATTATGAAAGCAATTCGCGGTTTATTTCAATTGGCTATCGCGGTAGCCGTCATGACTGTTTGCACACCGAGTCATGCGTCGCTGGTTCCGGATGGAGTTATCATCGACACGGGTACCGGTTTTGGCAATGTGAATACCGTGCTGACCCTGCAGAACAACAACCAGACCGGTATGGCGTCCGGCTCGGTGGTACGCAGCGGCGGGACCGATGTCACCATGGGCGATACCCTGCCCGGCGCCGTCCACAATGCCACCTATTCGTTCGGCGAACTCAATATCATCAATGCCGGCGACATTCAGTTGATTTTCAACGCCGCCGAGCCGGGCAATCCTTTGACCAACGGCATCATGCTCAACAGCCTGGTGCTGTCGATTTATTCGTCCACGGGCGGCCCCGCCCTGTTTAGCGCCAGCCTGGTCGCGCCGCTAGTGTTTCCAATTACCGAAACCGGCATCGGCCGCTCGGGCTTCGTGTTCGAACTCGACATCCCCCAGGCAATGGCCGCGCAGCCATTCATCACTGCCACCAACCGGCTCGGCCTGGCCGCCTCGATATCCATGGCCACCGGTGGACCGGATACCTTTTATGTGCTGGAGGGTCACGGTGTAGTCCCCGAGCCAGGCAGCGTGGCCCTGCTGGGCCTCGGCCTGGCCGGCATGCTGGTGGCGCGCCGCCGCAGCGCGCGTGTTAAAACTTGATCTCCAGGTTCGCCTGCAGACGCGGGGAGCCAGCGCTGGGCGACCAGTTCTGGCTGACCCCGTTTTCATCGTCATAGCGGGCTTCGCTCAGCTCATCCTGCCTCGACACCGTTGGTTAGTTCGGGCAGCAAGTACCAGGCATACGCTTTTTGTGCATATACAGGCCGCGCAAGAACCTTTCCGGTATCGCCTCGTCAAACACGATCATGTTTCCGGCTCCCGCTCAGGCAAGCCTGGCCCGCACACGCAGGCGATGGCGCCTGGTCAGAGCCATACTCCACCTCGTCAACCTCATCGCGCTGCTGCTGCTTGTGCTCCTGGCGCTCTACATTCCCTGGTCGGCAAGGCCGGACAGCGACATCCTGCGCGATACCGGCATCCACCAGCCTTTGCATCGACCCCATCCGCGTCAGCTGATCGTCCTGGTGCATGGGGGAGGGTTTTGTCCAGACCAGCATGTTCAGCAATTCGGCCTGCCCGCCGCGCAAGCGCTGCCCGAGCGCTCCTGGTGCGACACTTTGCAAAAAGCCTTGCACTGGATCCTAGGGAGAAAAGGCGAGCCGGCCCCGCCCAGCCGGGCCACCGAACCCACGATCTGGCAACTGGTGCGTCACACCTATCCGGACGCGGCGATTCTGATACCGAAGTACAACGGCACCCTGTTTTCGAATAACGATCCGATCCAGCTTGCCGTGGAGCTCGAATTCGCGATACGGGCCGCGGACGAACGCCACCATTATCGGGACATTATCCTGATCGGCGCGAGCGCAGGCTCGCTCATTGCGCGCAAAGCCTATCTGTACGGCATGGGGATCAAGCACGATCATCCTGCGCTGCCAAATGCAAGAGCCGACCCCAGGCACCGCAAGCCATGGGCGGCCAAAGTCTCACGCATCGTGTTCGCATCGGGGGTGACACGCGGCTGGAATCCGGATGCCAATCTGGCAGAGATGCCGCTCCCCGCATACTTGTTCAATAAACTGTTCATCAATCTGGCGGAATGGACCGACACCGCCCGCTTTACCCGCCATATGATCCGAGGAACGCCTTTCATCGCCAATGCGCGCATCCAGTGGATCCGCGACCTGCCTGTGGCGCTGGACCAGGCTGGCATCAAGGCCCCCATCTCGATCCAGTTGCTCGGCACCGTCGACGATATCGTATCGGCCGGCGATATTTCCGACCTCACCGCCAATCCCGGCTTTGCGTTGATTCCAATTAGCGGCGCCGGTCATCTGCAAGTGCTGCGCTTTGACAAGTCAGTGGCGGGGCAAGCCGCGCTGCGCGGGTTCTCCGAAGCGCTTCAACTGCCTTCCGGCGAACTGCTGCAACGCTATGGCACGGCCACGCCGGCCGGAACGGCCGTCAAAAAACGCGACATTATTTTCATAATGCACGGCATCCGCGATATAGGCGACTGGGAACCGCTACTCCGGGAGGCCATCAGGGAAACTTACCAGCGCACGCAGGCACTCGACGGACTCGAAATAAAGACCGACAAGTATGGCTATTTTCCGATGATCCCTTTCCTGTTACTGGACCAACGCCAGCAGTACGTGCAGTGGTTCATGGACCAATATACCGAGGCGCTTGCGCTTGCCCTCCCCGATGCCCAAGTCAGCTATTTCGGGCATAGCAACGGCACCTATGTGCTGGCCAGCGCGCTGGAGCATTACCAGGCGATCAAGATGCATCGCGTGGCTTTCGCTGCGTCGGTAATGCCACGCCGCTATCCCTGGGACCAGCTGCACCGTGAAGGCCGTATCGATGACTTTCGCAGCGACATGGGCAATGCCGACTGGGTCGTCGCGCTGTTTCCAGGCTTTTTCGAATTCGCGTACGAGCTCACCGGCATCGAATGGCTGGAGCTGGGTTCCAGCGGCTTTAATGGCTTTAACGACACCTTCGGCAATCGATATGAAACGTATTTTGACGGCGCTCATGCTTGCATGCTCAACCGCGCCAACTTTCGTTCGATCGCGGAATTTCTTGTCAATGGCGACTTGCAGCGCTTGGACAAGGATGGCCGCGCCACGGAACAAACCCCCAGCAGCCATACTGCGGCCTTGGCAAAGTTCAGCTGGTTGATCTGGCTCGCGACCGCACTAAGCCTCATCCTGATTGGACGCGTCGTTGCGCCCATGCTGGTCTATGCGGTAAATCTCATGTTCCCTTACCTGCCCGGTAGAGCGCGAATAGTACGAAACTGGGCGCGCGGTGCCGCCCCGCATTGCAAGCCATGGCCTTGGCTGTGGGGCTTGCTGGCCGGGTGCGGCTCCTTGAATCGCAAGCGTTGCGGGTGGATTGCTTACCTTGTGCTGTTGTTCGTCGCCTTATATGCCATCTAAAGACTGCCCATCTGAAGACTGATCAAGCGCGCGCCTGGCTAGCCGCCGGCGCCCAGCCGGCGAGCAGCGCCGCGGCCGAGACCGGCCGGCTGTAGAAGTAACCCTGTGCCAGGCTGCAGCCATGGCGCAGCAGGAAAGCCGCCTGCTGGTCGGTCTCGACCCCTTCGGCAATCACCGACAGGTTCAGGCTCTTGCCGAGCTGGATGATGGCGATCGCGATGGCTTCGTCGTTGACATCGGTCGAGATGTCCTTGATGAAGCTGCGGTCGATCTTCAGCGTCTGCACCGGCAGCTGCTTGAGGTAGGCCAGCGAGGAATAGCCGGTGCCGAAATCGTCGATCGCCAGTCCCACGCCGATGGCGTGCAGGTCGTTGACGAACTCCAGCGCGTCGCCGGTATTCATGATGACCGACTCGGTCACTTCCAGCTGCAGGCGCTGGGCCTCCAGCCCGCTCTCGTCGAGGATGTGCTTGACCATGCCGACGATGCTGCCGCGCTCGAACTGCTTGACCGACAGGTTGACCGCGACCTTCGGCACATACAGCCCGGCTGCCTCCCAGCGCACCATCTGGCGGCAGGCTTCGTGCATGACCCACTTGCCCAGCTGGTTGATGAAGCCGGTGTCTTCGGCCAGCGGAATGAAGCGCACCGGCGGCACCAGGCCCAGTTCCGGACTGTCCCAGCGCACCAGCGCTTCCACCCCGATCAGGCGGCCGCTCTCGATCTCGACCTGCGGCTGGTAGTGCAGGAAGATCTCCTGCTTTTCGATGGAGCGGCGCAGCAGCGCTTCCAGGCGCAGGCGCTCGACCCCGTCGCCGGTCATCGACGGCGCGTAAAACTGGTAGCCGTTGCGCCCGCGCGCCTTGGCCTGGTACATGGCCACATCGGCATTTCGGATCAGCATATTGAGGTCGTCGGCATCGTCCGGAAACAGGCTGATGCCGACACTGCCGGTGACGAACAGCTCGTAGTCGGAGACGATGAAGGGCTGCTCGAACATGGACATCAGCTTCTCCGCCACCAGGCCGGTGCCGAACTGGCCGTCGACGTTTTCCAGCAGGACGATGAATTCGTCGCCGCCCAGGCGCGCCAGGGTGTCGCCGTCGCGCAGGCGGCCCTGCAGGGCGCCGGCGACCTGCTTGAGCAGCTCGTCGCCGACGTGGTGGCCGAGGGTGTCGTTGACGTTCTTGAAGCGGTCCAGGTCGATGAACATCACCGCCAGCTGCTGGCTGTCGCGTGCCGCCCGCTGCAGCGCATGGTGCAGGCGGTCGTGGAACAGCAGGCGGTTGGGCAGCGCGGTGAGCGGATCGTGGTGCGCCATGTGGTCCAGCTTTTCCTGCGATTCCTTGACCTTGGTGATGTCGCTGAACACCCCCACGTAATGGGTGATGAGGCCAAAGTCGTCGCGCACCGCCGACACGGTCAGGCCTTCCAGGTACAGCTCGCCGTTCTTGCGCACGTTCCACATCTCGCCGCGCCAGAAGCCGGTCTCGACCAGGTCGACCCAGAGCGTGTCGTGAAAGCCCGGCGCCTGGCGGTCCGAGCGGGTAAAACTGAATTCGCGCCCCAGCGCCTCGCGCTCGGTGTAGCCGGTGATCTGGGTGAAGGCCGGATTGACCGCGACGATGCAGCCGTCCACCCCGATCACCATCACGCCGTCGGCGATATGTTCGAGCACGGTGGCCGACAGGCGCAGCTTTTCCTCGGCCTGGCGGCGCGCGGTCACGTCGGCGAACACCCAGATGCTGCCGCCGTCGGCCCTGGCCGGGTCGAGCGCGCGCCCACTCACCAGGCACCAGAACAGGCTGCCGTCGCGCTTGCGGTACTGGCGTTCCTCGGCAAACTCCTTGCCCTCGCCCAGCTTGGGGTAGTCGCGCTGGCCGGCCTGCTCGAAGTCGGCCTGGTCGGCGAATACGATCTCGGTCGATTTGCCGGTCATGTCGCCGGCGCCGTAGCCGAACAGCTGCTCGCAGCGGCGGTTGACCGACACCACGCGCCGCTGGCGCACGAACATCACGCCGAACATCACGTTGTCGAGGATCGCGCTCTGCTCGGACAGCAGTGCTTCGATGCGCATCTCGTTGTGTTTGCGTTCGCTGATGTCGGAGATGATGCCGTCGATCCAGGCCAGCGAATCCTGGCTGGCCGCCTGCGGCTGGCCGTTCTCCGCCACCCAGCGCTCGATGCCGTTGGCGTCGATGATGCGGTATTCCACCTCGTACGGGACGCCTTTGATGACCGCGTCGCGCACCACGCGCAGGTGCCTGCGCCGGTCTTCCGGGCACACCAGCTTGGACCACAGGTCGGTATTACCGTGCATGAACTGCCCGGCCGAATAGCCCGAGATGTCTTCGATGGCGGCGCTGACGAAGTCGATCACGCCGCCCGGCTTGACCCGGAATACCGCGCCCGGCACCTGGGTGACGATGGTGCGAAAGCGCTCCTCGCGCTGGCCGATATCGTCGAACAGGTGCTTGATCGCCACCCGCATCTGCTCCATCTGGCGGCCCAGGCGGCCCAGTTCATCGTCGCCGTCCAGGTCCAGGCGGGTGTCGAAGTCGCCGCGCGAAAGGTTGTCGGAAAAGCCCATCAGCTTGCGCAGCGGGACCAGCAGGCGGCGGTTCAGGAACAGCACGATCAGCAGCAGCGACATGGCCAGCTGGCCGGCCAGCACCATGGCGTAATTGAGCTGCTTGCCGCGCAGTTCCTGCTGGCTGCGGGCGTCGTCCATCTCCAGTTCGATCCGGCCGATATGCTCGCCGCGCACCACGATGGCGCGCGCCGCGCGGTACACATTGCCGTTCGGCCGGCTTGAGGCTTTGACATTGAGGAACTCGGTGTCGCCCTGGCCCATGACGCGGATGCCCTGTACCGACGGGTCGCGCATCACCGATTCGACCAGCGAGCGGGCCGATTCGGCATTCATGTTCCACAGCGATTCCTGCATGCCCAGCGCCAGGATGTCGGCATTGCGCTGCAGCGACTCGTGCACGGCGGTGGTGGCCGCGCGCTGCTCCTGCACGCCGATCAGCACATAGCTGCCGACGATGGCAGGCAGCACCAGGCCGCCGAAGACCACGGCCAGCAGTGCGCCATAGATCGACAAACCGAACAGTGCGCCGAGTCTGGCGCGCAGGCGTTGAAAAGCTGTGTTGAGCATGCGATCAATCAGTTGGAGCGAGGTTGGAGCGGCGTCGCGCAGGTTCGGCGCTGACCGCGTATATCCAGAAAAATAGTCTTTAGTAAAGACTGTTTCCCTAGTGTAATTATGCCTTCATTATGCTAGCGGCAGGCGAAAAATCCGGCGAACTCTAGCTTATGTGTTGTGGAAAAGCGGCGTCCCAGCACGAAGCAGCCCGACTTGTTATTATCGCTGCACTTTTTCGCAGTTCCACAAAGTTAATAGTCAACGACAAAGGAATCACCATGAGCTTTTCCATGTACGACGCGTCTGTGCCCGTCTTTCAGCAAATCCTGACCAGCCTGTCGGCCATTCTCGAGAAGGCCGAAGCCCACGCAGTTGAAAAGAAGATCGAACCGGTAGCCCTGCTGCAGGCGCGCCTGTACCCGGACATGTTCCCGCTGCTGCGCCAGGTGCAGGTGGCCTGCGATTTTGCCAAGGGCGCCTGCGCCCGCCTGGCCGGCGCCGACGTGCCCAAGTTCGAGGATACCGAGCAGTCCTTCCCCGAACTGCGCGCCCGCATCGCCAAGACCCTGGACTTCATCGCCGGCCTGCCGCAGGACGGCGTGGAAGCCTCCAGCGACCGCGACATCACCACCGGCAGCGGCGCCAACGCCAGGCAGTTCAAGGGCCAGGTCTACCTGGTGCACTACGCATTGCCGCACTTCTACTTCCATGCCACCACCGCTTACGCGATCCTGCGCCACAACGGCGTGGAAGTTGGCAAGAAAGACTACATCGGCAGCTTTTAATCTGATCCTTAAATCAGCTATTGCGGCGCGGGTAACCCTGCGCCAGGATGCGCTGCCACACGATTTCCTTTTCGGCGGCGCTCATCGAGACCCAGTGGGCCACCTCGACCACGGTGCGCCCGCAGCCCCGGCAAACGTCATCAAACGTGGTCGAACAGACCGCCACACAGGGCGTATCCGGGCGTTCCGGCAGGTGCTCCGCATTCTCGGGCGAACTCATAGTCGGCTCACTTGGCGGGGCCGACATCGAGCGCATCCCAGCCCTCGTGGCCCAGCTTTTGCATGGTCTCGATATTCTTTTCAAAAATATCGGACGCTTCCGGGAAGGCCGCGACCGCGCGCTCGATGCTGTCTTCGCGCAGCAGGTGCAGGATCGGATACGGTGCCCGGTTGGTGTAATTGCTAATATCGTTCTCGTCGGTATCGGCGAACTGGTAGTCCGGATGGAAACTGGCAACCTGCAACTCGCCATCCAGATGCATGTCTTCCACGGCCGCGTCGGCCACTTCCAGAAATTCGTTGTAATCCAGGAAGTCAGTCAGCACGAAGGGATGGATCAGCAGGGTCGTGTCGATCTGTTCCGGATCGGTGTCGGACAGGCTTTGCAGCTCGTCCATCAGCTGCTCAAGCAGCGCTTCGGGCGTGGTGGCGCTGGACACCACATAGCGCACCTGCTTCTTCACGTGCACCGCCTTGGCGAACGGACACAGATTCAGGCCGATCACGGCTTTCTCCAGCCAGGCGGCGGTGGCGGCGATGATCTGCTCGTCGTCGACATTCAGGCTGGGATTCGGGGTGTTACCGGTACTGCTCGTCGCTTTGCTCATATATAGAGAGTCTTTGGAAAAGTGGCGCGCCAAGGGCTTGCCAAGCCGCGCAAAGCCGAATTGTACGCACTTTTGCGCCGTATCAGGCCCGCCAGACGCGCGCCGCCGTACGTTTAGTAGCGTTAGCGATCGCAATGCGACATGCATCGCATTTTCATATACTCCCTGGGAGTATGCAGGCAAATTCGATGGAGGATCCAATGGCAATATACTATCGTTTCCTGATACTCCCGCTAGCGTTGATCTTCAACATAGCAATATTTGGAAAAAAAGTTGCCAGTAAATTTGGCAGCACGGCTGGATTTTTTCTTGACTCAACGGTCCAGTCCTACGTACACTCCGACCTTGTCTATTCGAAGTCCAGCAGTTCTTGGACGCAACAATGGAAAGCTATGCACAAAAAGACCCGCACCACCGCCGCACTGGCAGCTTTTGTCGTCATGCTCACTCCAGCGCTCAGCCACGCGATCGACACCGCGGCGGCTTCGCCTGTTTCTTCACATTATTCCCCTTCGGCACCAAAGATCGCCCCGCTCCAGCCTTTCCCGTCCGTCAAGGCCGAGGAATATAAGGAAGCTGACGTCTGGGGCCGGATCCGCAGCGGCTACGCCATTCCCGACCTGGACAACAGCCTGGTCGGCAAGCACGTCAATGCCTACGCCAAGCATCCGGAAAGCCTGGCGCGCATCTCGGCGCGCGCCTCGCGCTACATGTTCCACGTCGTCCAGGAACTGGAAAAGCGCAATATGCCGACCGAACTGGCGCTGCTGCCGGTGATCGAATCAGCCTTCAATCCGCAAGCCTATTCGAGCGCCAACGCCTCCGGCCTGTGGCAGTTTGTGCCCGGCACCGGCCGCGATTTCAACCTCAAGCAGAATATGTTCAAGGACGAGCGCCGCGGCGTGCTGGCCTCGACCGACGCCGCCTTGTCTTATTTGCAAAAGCTGTACGGCATGTTCGGCGACTGGCAACTGGCCCTGGCCGCCTACAACTGGGGTGAAGGCAACGTCCAGAAAGCCATCAAGCGCAACCAGGCGCTGGGCAAGCCGACCGATTTCGACAGCCTGTCGGAGCTGATGCCGCTTGAGACGCGCAACTACGTGCCCAAGCTGCAGGCGGTCAAGAACATCATCGCCAATCCCGCCCAGTACGGCGTGGCACTGCCGGCGATCGACAACCAGCCCTACTTCACGACGATCGACAAGACCAGCGATATCGACCTGACCATCGCCGCCCAGCTGGCCGAAATGTCGGTCGACGAGTTCAAGGCCTTGAATCCGCAGTTCAACCGCCCGGTCATTACCGGCGGCGAGCAGACCAAGATCCTGCTGCCGCAAGAAAACGCCGAGAAATTCCACGTCAACCTGGCCCAGTGGGGCCGCGCCCTGTCGACCTGGACTACGCACAAGATCACCGGCGCCAAGGTAAGCATTGCTTCCCTGGCATCACGCTTCAACACCACGCCCGAAGTGATCCGCCAGGCCAACAACATTCCGGCGGCCACCCGCCTGAAGGCCGGCTCCACCATCCTGGTGCCGAAGACCTCGGCCTCGGCCCACACCGACATTGCCGAGCACATCATCGACAATGCCGTGATGGCCTTCGAAGCCGACCGTGGCGGGCGCCGCGGCGCCAAGCCGATGAGCAATGCGCAAAAGCTCAAGGCCAAGGCCGCCAACGCCGTGGCCAACATCAAGTCGCGCGTGTCGTCCAAGGAACGCAGCCGCAGCAAGCGCAGCTAGGTTATCCGACGAGCTTGACACGCCGGCCCTTCGCGGCCGGCGTTTTGCTTTTGGTCACTATCGAGTAAATTCCCCCAGCGCACGGCAGGAATAAGCCTGTACAGCCCCAGCGAAAATACTGTATAGTTCTGTTTGTGCGCTGCAATATGTTTCTCGCGACAGATAAATGCGATGGCTATGTCAGCAATATTCAGCAGTACCCACGCAGTAAACACGCAGCTTCGCAAGCCTAGGCGTATCCGACGGATACCCTCAATAAAGCCCTCCCGCCTTTGGTGTCGAACCTGACACCGTCCCGGCGCAAAGCTTTTGTGCCGAAATTTCTTTCATTTTTGAGTCATTTCGTTGTTTGGTTGGCGTTGCTATTTTGCGCTCGCAGCATTCGCTCGGGCGCTGATCTATACGAAAGAAAAGAACATAATGAGTTTTGAAGCACTAGGCCTCCACCCGACGATCGTTAAAGCCGTCCTTGATGCCGGCTATACCAAGCCAACGCCAGTCCAGGAGCAAGCTGTTCCTGCGGCGATTGAAGGCCGTGACCTGCTGGTATCGTCGCAGACGGGTTCCGGCAAGACCGCGGCATTCATGCTGCCGGCACTGCACAAATTCGCCGTTGCCGAGCAATCGCCGGCCGCCCGCACCGCTGCCCAGGAAGCGCAATCGGCGCGCGCCCGCGGCGAGCGTCCACGTTTCAAGGCTGCCCAGCCAAAAATGCTGGTGCTGACCCCGACCCGCGAACTGGCTTTGCAGGTGACTTCCGCCACCGAAAAATATGGCACCCAGATCCGCCGCATCAAGGCGGTATCGATCCTGGGCGGCATGCCTTACCCAAAACAGATGCAACTGCTGTCGCGCAACCCTGAAATCCTGGTCGCGACCCCGGGCCGTCTGATCGACCACATGGAATCGGGCAAGATCGACTTCTCGCAGCTGGAAGTACTGGTCCTGGACGAAGCCGACCGCATGCTGGACATGGGCTTCATCGACGACATCGAAAAGATCGTCGCCGCGACCCCATCGACCCGCCAGACCATGCTGTTCTCGGCGACCCTGGACGGCGTGGTTGGCAATATGGCCCGCCGCATCACCAGCAACCCGCTGATCATCCAGATCGCCGGTTCGGCCTCCAAGCACGAGAACATCACGCAGCGCGTGCACTTTGTCGACGACCTGTCGCACAAGAACCGCCTGCTGGACCATCTGCTGCGCGACGAAACACTGGACCAGGCTGTGGTTTTCACCGCCACCAAGCGTGACGCCGACACCATCGCCGACCGCCTGAACATCGCCGGTTTCTCGGCTGCCGCACTGCATGGCGACATGCACCAGGGCGCCCGTAACCGCACCCTGGACGGCCTGCGCCGCGGCCAGGTCAAGGTTCTGGTTGCAACCGACGTGGCGGCACGCGGCATCGACGTCCCGAACATCACCCACGTGTTCAACTACGACCTGCCGAAGTTCCCTGAAGACTATGTGCACCGCATCGGCCGTACCGGCCGTGCCGGCCGCAATGGCCAGGCGATCTCGCTGGTGAACCACGCCGAAGGCATGAACGTCAAGCGCATCGAGCGCTTCACCAAGCAGCTCATTCCGGTCAACGTCATCGAAGGCTTCGAGCCGAAGAAGACCGCGTCGGCACCGCGTTCGTCGGCTCGTCCAGGCGGCTGGAAGCCGGGCGACAACCGTTCGGCGGCAGCCAAGCCGGGCCAGCGCAGCTTCAGCAAGCCAAACGCGGCACCACGCCGTGACGGCGCCGCTGGCGGCGGCTACAAGGGTTCGAACCCGCGTCCGGCCGACGGCGCCCGCCGCTCGTTCGGCGATCGTTGATCGTCCCGACGGTTAAATGAGTTAAATGAAAAGCGGCTACTTCGGTAGCCGTTTTTTTTCGTCCTTGTGTTCCCTGGCTACAGTTCGCAGGTCCTGAAACCGACGAACATATCGTTACGCGCCGGCATATAGAAATTACGGAAGCGCGGCGACACCAGCCGCTCCGGCGTGGCAAACGAGGCCCCGCGCAGCACCTGGTGCGTCATGAACCACGGCTGCGAATACTCCAGGTAGCGGTCCGGCGCAAAGCCCGGATACGGTTCGAAGGGCGTGGCGGTCCACTCCCACAGCTGGCCCCATCCGAAGCCCGGCTGGCTGGAAGTGGCCGCATATTCCCATTCCGACTCCAGCGGCAGGCGCCGTCCGGCCCAGGCGCAATACGCCTGCGCCTCGAACAGCGACACGTGGCGCACCGGCTCGTGCGGCGCCAGCGTCGACAGGCGGCCGAAACGCAGGGTGCGCCACTGCTCCTCCTCGCGCTGCCAGTACAGCGGCGACGAGCGCTCCTGGCGCATCAGCCATGCACTTCCTGACGAACTCCAGAACTGGCGGTTCTGATAGCCCCCATCGGCAATGAATTCGGCGTACTGTGCATTAGTGACCAGTCCCGCATCGATCCGGAATGGCGCCACATATACCGGGTGCGCATGCTTTTCATTATCGAACACAAAACCGCTGTCCTGCTTGCCGCCCATGAGCAGCGTGCCGCCGGGGTAGGCCACTTCGCCGAGGGAGTTGACGCTCGCGGGGCTTGGTGCGCCCGGGGGCGCCGCCACGTCCAGCGTCTGCAGGGTGTACAGGAAGGCTTCGCCATGCATGTCCTCGTGCGCCAGCGCCAGCCGGTAGGGATACAGCGCCTCATCCGTGCCCGGCTCGCGCGAGAGCTTGTCGAGGGTGCGGTCCAGCACCTCGCGGCAATAGGTCTTGAGTGCGCCGGCGCTCGGCAGCGGCAAGGTCCAGCGGCTACGGTGCGGCACCAAGTTGGAGTCGAACCAGTCGTCGCCATGGCTCAGCAGCGAGGCGCGCTGGGCCGCCGCCGGATGGCTCGATTGCGCCTCGCGCAGCACGAACCACTCGGCAAACCAGGCGGTGTGGCCCAGCTCCCACAGCGGCGGATTGATAATTGGCAAATGAGGCACGCGTGCGAGGACATCGAAGCCGCTTCCGGCAAGGCAATCGAACAGGCTGAGCGTATAATTTCTAGCATGTTGCAGTGCGTCAGCCAGAGGCTGCGGCTTGGCGTGCCGGAAAGATGGGCTTATCGAATTCATCACATTCATTGTAGCGACTTTTACGGAGACCGACTGTGCCCGGCAAGCATGTCCTGATCGTCAGCCCCGCCTCCGAGCGTGAAAACAACGGCAACTGGCAGACCGCGCGGCGCTGGTCGCTCTACCTGCGCGAGCACCACCGGGTCGCCATCGCACCCGGATGGAACGCCAGCGGCCCCAATCCGCCCGACATCATGGTCGCCCTGCACGCGCGCAGGTCCGGCGCGGCGCTGGCCTCGTTCGCGCTGGCCCACCCCGAGCGCGCGCGCGTGCTGGTCCTGACCGGCACCGACCTGTACCGCGACATCGCCGACTCGGCCGAAGCGCGCGCCTCGCTCGATCACGCCACCGTGCTGGTGCTGCTGCAAGGCGCCGGCATTGCCCTGCTGCCCGAGCACGTGCGCCACAAGGTCCGGGTGATCTACCAGTCCGCGCCCTCCCTGCCCGCCAAGAACGACGCGCGCGAACGCCAGCACCTGGACGTGTCCATGATCGGCCACCTGCGTGCGGAAAAAGACCCGCTGACCTTCATGCGCGCCGCCGAGCTGATCACCAGCCGGCGCGCGCGCCTGGTGCACATCGGCGGCCCGCTCGACCCGGCGCTGGGCGATGCCGCCCGGGACATGGCCGCGCGCAATCCACGCTACCAGTACCTGGGCGAACTGCCGCACGCCAGCGCGCGCCAGCGTTTAAAGCGCAGCCACGCGATGGTGATCGCGTCAAAAATGGAAGGCGGGGCCAACGTGATCATCGAATCGGTCACCAGCGGCGTGCCCGTCATCGCCAGCGACATCAACGGCAACCGCGGCATGCTGGGCGAAGACTACGCCGGCTACTTCCCGGTCGGCGACGCCGCCGCCCTGGCCGCCATGATCGACCGCAGCATCGAAGAACCTGCCTTCTACGCCCAGCTGCGCGCCCAGTGCGCGGCGCGTGCGCCCCTGTTCGATCCGGCCACGGAACGGGCGGTCGTACTCGACTTGGTGGATAATCTCTTGTTGGCGCATCCGTCCGCGCCGCCTGACAACCCACCGATACGGAATCCCTTATGAGCTCGACCACCATCGACAGCGCCGCCACCGGCCAGCCGATCCGCCTGACTTCCTTCTCCCATGGCGGCGGCTGCGGCTGCAAGATCGCCCCCGGCGTACTGGCCGAGATCCTCAAGAATTCCAGCGGTTTTCCGGTACCCAAAGAGCTCATGGTCGGCATCGAGACCGCCGACGACGCCGCCGTCTACAAGCTCAATGACGAGCAGGCGCTGATCGCCACCACCGACTTCTTCATGCCGATCGTCGACGACCCGTTCGACTTCGGCCGCATCGCCGCCACCAACGCCATCTCCGACGTCTACGCCATGGG
>CAMLFK010000081.1 GCA_946479255.1 uncultured Oxalobacteraceae bacterium | reverse complement strand
TCAAGGAAGTGCTGGACTCGCTGACCCCGCGCGAAGCGAAGGTGCTGCGCATGCGTTACGGCGTCGAAATGTCGAACGACCACACGCTGGAAGAAGTGGGTAAACAGTTTGACGTGACGCGCGAGCGGATTCGCCAGATTGAAGCCAAGGCCATGAGCAAGCTGCGCCAGCCTTCGCGTTCGGACAAGCTGAAGAGCTTTTTGCATAACCACTAAGCCATAAGGCTTGCGGGCACAAAAAAGCCTGCGCTGTCGTTCCACTTGAAGTGGGGCGCGGCGCAGGCTTTTTTTTCGTCATGTCATGCGAAGACACGCGCTACTTTCGCCCCGTCCATTAGGCGGGGCGGCGCCGCTGATGTGCGACTCAACCATCTGCAGTTCGTCTTGGGTAACTTGATAGATGACGCTATAGGGGAGTCTGCGAAGGAAATATCGGCGTCGGGTGGCGCGAAATACGCCCCCCAGTTTAGGAGCCGAAAAGATGAGGTTCACCGCTCGTTCGAATCTCTGTGTAATAAATAAATATTGTCAAAAAGTTGCCTAAAATCAGTATGTCCGGATATACTCAAGTGCGCCTGAGGCCTACGAACCGCAGGGCATCAATCGCCCATTCTAAATGAGGCGAGGACCATCAGCATACGGCTGCAAACTACAGGAGCTTCAATATGAACAGTTTCGCGTCAAAACTTTTGCACGACATCTTCGTTACCTCGGCGGACCGCGGCGCAGTAGCGCCAACGGCATCCGCATCACCCACGATGCGCCCCTTGTCCGAGCTTGAAGCCAAGGCCGTCGCTGGCGGACCGCAGATCGTCAATAGGCCAAGCTGACCCTCAGGGTCGAAGCGTCCAGGGTCGTCCATGTACCGCTACACTTTACGGGAGCTGCATCATGAATAGTTTCGCATCAAAACTTCTGCTCAACATCTTCGCCACCCCGGCCGGCAGCACCACAGAGACGCCAGCGGCAAGTACGTCGCTCACGATGCGCACCTTGTCCGAGCGAGAAGCCAAGGCCGTTGCTGGCGGACCGCAGATCATCAACAGACCAAAGTGACTATCAGATTTGTAGCGTCCAGCATTGTCCGTGTTCCGCGGTTCAAAGCAAATTAGTGAGCAACACGCGCGCCCGGATTGACTTCGCCAGGCCAGTGCTGCCGGTTTGCGCCCGCGTTCGGCGCCGCCGCAGCGCTGGGCGCGCCCCTTCACCCTCCCCAGCACGCCCGACAACTTTCACCAAATGAGCGATTTGTTCCGACGCGAGGCGATGGAGCACAAATCGCAGCGCTTTCACGGGACGATTGTCCTGACGCGCACCTGGTCCTATCCAGCGCTCACCCTGTTCCTGTGCGCCATACTCGTTATCCTGTTGGGATTTACCCTGGCCGCCGGCTACTCGCGCAAGGAAACCGTACGCGGCGTGGTGGCGCCGAATCGCGGGCTGATACAAATAACCGCCCCGCTTTATGGCGTCGTGAGCCGCGTCTCCGTTGTCGAGGGACAGCTGGTCCAGGCGGGCGACCCGCTGTTCATCCTGACCGGCGAGCAAACCAGCGAAAAAGGTGCGACCCAAGCCAACATCCAGGCCACCGTGAGCGCCAGGATCGCGCACTTGCGCCAGGAGCTGGCGCAACACGACCGCCAGGCCACGAACAAGCTCGACGAGCTTGATACGCGTAAGGAAAATTTGCGCGCCAGCTTGGCCCAGCTCGACGAGGAACGCGCCATCCAGCAAAGGAAAGTCGAATTGCTGCGCGAAGTCGCATCGCGCATGGCCGAACTGTCCATATCCGGCGCGGTAACCCAGCGGGTGGCCAGTGAAAAAGCCACCGAACACCTTGAACAACAGGCGCGCCTGTCGGCCCTGTCGCTGCAACGCCTGGCCCTGTTGCGCGAGATTGCCAGTGCGCGCGCCGCCAGCACCGACTTGCCGCTGGCCTCAGGGCGCGAAGCGTCCCAGCTCAGGCGCGACATCGAGGCACTTAAACAGCAGGCCGACGAAACCGCGGCGCGCCGCCAGCGCATCGTCCGGGCGGAACAGGGCGGACGCATCGCCGGTGTCTTGACCGAACCAGGCCAGCCGGTGTTAGCCGACCAGTGCCTGGCCAGCTTGCTGCCGGACGAGAGCAAGCTGGAGGTCGAGTTGTACGCGCCGACCCGTGCAGCTGGCTTTGTGCGCACCGGCACTCCGGTCTTGCTGCGCTACGACGCCTTCCCATATCAAAAATTTGGACAGTTCCGCGGCCAGGTGCGCGAGATCTCGTTCAATACGATCACGCCGGCGCAATTGCTGCAACTCCACGGCCAGCAGGGCGGGTCCGAGCCGATGTACCGGATCCGCGTGCAACTCGACGCACAGGCGCTTGCCGTCCCCGGCGCACTGCTGGAGCTCAAGCCCGGCATGCAAGTGTCGGCCACGCTGGTATTGGAGCGCCGCAGCGTCGCCGAATGGATCCTTGAGCCGCTGCTGGGCATCAGCGCGTCACATTAATGGAAACAGACTGATGGATCGAATTCGACTGCGCCGCCGCGTGCCCGTGTATCTGCAGGCCGAAGCGACCGAATGCGGCTTGTGCAGCCTGGCCATGGTGGCCGACTTCCACGGCTACCGCACCGACCTGGCCAGTTTGCGCCTGCGCTTTTCGATTTCGCGCAAGGGTGCGACGCTCGATAGCCTGATGCGCATCGCCAAATTCCTGTGCCTCGACAGCCGGCCGCTGCGCCTGGAAATGGGCGATCTGCCGCAATTGCGCCTGCCTTGCATCGTGCACTGGGATATGGACCACTTCGTCGTGCTGACCAAGGTCACGGGCCGCCGCGTGGTGATCCACGACCCTGCCGTGGGCATGCGCAATATGGCGCTGGACGAATTCGGCAAGCACTTCACCGGCGTGGCCCTGGAATTAAGTCCGGCGAGCGATTTCAAAGCGGCCAGCCATACCCTGCGCTTCACGGTGCGCGACCTGATGGGACGGGTAACCGGACTGCGCCGGGGCCTCAGCCAGATCTTCCTGCTGGCCTTGTCGCTAGAAGCGATCGCGATCGCCTTGCCTTTCTTCCTGCAATGGGTGGTCGACCACGCGCTGGTCGGCGCGGACCGCGATCTGCTCGCCACGCTGGCGCTGGGTTTCGGTCTGCTGGTCATTATCCAGTCCGCCATCGGTGCGGTGCGCGACTGGTTCGTCGTCGCGATGAGCACGCGCTTGAACTTCCAGTGGTTCGGCAATGTCTTCGCCCATCTGGTCAAGCTGCCGCTGGATTACTTCGAAAAGCGTCACGCCGGCAGCATCCTGGCGCATTTCGGGTCGATCACGACGATCCAGCGGACCTTGACCAGCGGTTTCATCCAAGCCGTGGTCGACGGCATCATGGTGCTTGGAACACTGGCCATGATGCTGCTGTACAGCCGCACCCTGGCCGTCGTGGCGGTGGGAGCGGTCGCGCTGTACGCCGGCTTGCGGTGGACCTTGTTCCTGGGGCTGCGCAGCGCCACCGCCGAACAGATCGTCCACGCGGCCAAGCAGACCACGTATTTCCTGGAAACGGCCCACGGCATCCAGAGCGTTCGATTGTTCGACAAGGGTGAGCAACGGCGCGCCGGCTGGATGAACATCCTGGCCGATCAATTCAATGCGGAGCTGCGCGTGCAGCGCATCCGGATCAGTTACGAGTCTGCCCGCACCTTGCTGTTCGGGGTCGAGCGCGTTCTGGTGGTCTGGCTGGCGGCACACGCGGTGCTCGATAATGTGTTCAGCGTCGGCATGCTGTTTGCGTTCATCGCCTACAAGGACCAATTCTCGACCAGGATGGCGGCGCTGATCGACCGGATCGTCGAATTCCGCATGCTGCGCCTGCATGGCGAGCGGGTGGCCGACATCGTCATGACCGAGAGTGAGGCTGACGCTGGCGCTGGCGACTATGCCGAAGACGACAAGGGAGCGCCGGCGCCGGCCGGTATCGAATTGCGCGGTGTGTCGTTTCGCTATTCGCCGACCGAGCCTTACGTCTTCGAAGACGTCAATCTCACCATCGCCAAGGGGGAATGCGTTGCGATCACCGGTCCGTCAGGCAGCGGCAAGACCAGCCTGGTCAAAGTCATGCTCGGCTTGCTCATGCCGAGCCAGGGAGAAGTCCTGCTTGGCGCATCGCCGGTCAGGCGCCTGGGCTTGACGAAATTTCGCAGCTTGATTGGCACGGTCATGCAAGAAGACCGTCTGTTTTCCGGCTCGATCGTCGACAACATTAGTTTTTTCGATCCCAATCCGGACTGGGCCTGGATCCGCGAGTGCGCACGCCTGGCGTCGGTCAGCGACGAGATCGAAGCGATGCCGATGGCTTATCACACGATTACTGGCGACAGTGGTATCGGCATCAGTGGCGGTCAGAAGCAGCGCATCTTGTTGGCGCGCGCGCTGTACCGACGCCCAGGCATCCTGGTACTGGACGAGGCTACCAGCGAGCTCGACGTTGCAAATGAACGATGCGTGAATGACACGATCAAGTCGCTGGGCCTGACGCGCATTATCGTGGCTCACCGTCCCGAAACGATCGCCATGGCCGACCGCGTCGTCACTCTGCGTGACGGAAGATTAGGATGAAGGACCGCCGAAACCATTCCAGGCAGTATTGCAACCCGCCTGGAATGAATGGTCAATCGCGGCAGGTCACTTTGGGTTGTTAATGATCTGCGGATCCGGATTGTAGCGATTGCCCGAAGCGTCGGCGAAGACGAGCGAGTAATAAATCGTTTCTGCAACGGTATCGAGATCGGACACCGTCATGACGGTCTTGTCGCTGCTAATCTGGACGCTGCCGAACTGGGTTGTGTCGCCGGGAATGAAGTTAATCCATGTCAGGCCGGGTGTGGAATCCGACGAAAAGACGTAGGCGATATCTTCTTCGCCCGTCACCATCAGCGGGTCCTGCGAATAGCTCATGTTCGCGCTGGTAAATGGGGCAACAGCCTTGACGGTGATGGTTACGGTCGGCATCAGTTAAATCTCCTAAGGTAGTGGTTGGGATTGGACACGGCGCGTGTAATTGGTTTCGCGATATGCCATTTTCGTCAGCAGCTCACGCTGCTGGGAAACCAGGTCGTCCTTGCCGGCGCAGCGATGCGCGAGCACCCATGGTGCAAGGACATGAAAGTCTCGGGTCTTGTGTACGGGCCGCAAAATGTCGGCTGCCGCCTGGCAGGCGGCCAGCGCGCGCGCCGGCATACCGCCGCGCTGCTCCAGCTCGGCTTGGAACAGCAGGGCGTCGATCAGTGCACTGCGCACGAACTCGTCTCCAGGCGCACCTGCACGCAGGGTATGAAGCGTGGCGGCGACCCGGCCGGCCAGCCGGCGCGCTTCCTCGATCCGTTGCATGCGCGCCAGTTGGACTGCCTGCTGATGTTCCGCCATGGCGATCAGGCGGCGCAGGTCGATCACTTTTGGCTGCAACGCGCTCAAGGCGGTCAGTGCCGCATGCACCGGTTTGAGCGCGGCGCTGTTCTCAGCCGGCTCGTTGCGTAAGGCGTCGAGCTCCAGCAGCTTGAGGTCGATCGTGGCCAGCAGCTGTTGCCAACGCTTGTTGCTGTCGTCTTTGGCGATGATGGTACGCAGCAAGGCGCGGGCATCGCCAAGATTGCGGCGCGCTGTCTCGTCGTGACCAAGCGCCAATTGCAATCCAGCCTTGTGGAAGTGGGCGTTCGCCAGTCGGTGCGCGTATAGCGCTTCGGTGGGCGAAGCGCTGTGCAGGCCGCGCATGATGGCTACCTCGCGTTCGTACAGCTGTTCGGCGGCGGCCAGCTCGCCCAGCTTTTCCTGCGCCCTGGCGTTCCACGACAGGCTGTCGGCCAGGTCGGCCGCGAGGCTCTGATTGGCGGCGTCCTTGTCCAGCGCCTTGGTCTTCAGCACAACCGAGGCAGTGAATGCGCGGGCGGCGGCGGCTGGGTCGCCGCGTTCCAGCGCCACGCTGCCCAGGCTGTTATGGGCGTAGGACTGTTCGATCCAGGCCGTACTGTCAATGGGGTCGAGCTCGCCCAGGCGTTCGGAAAAACGCAGGTATTCGCTCATGCCGGCATGGGCGGCATTCCAGTCCGCTTGGTCGAAATGCAGCTGGGCCTGGTAAAAGGCGTTGGCGCCCAGGTTCATCAGGACCTGCTTGTCATTTGGGGCCAATTCCAGTTGGCGGTCCAAAATAAGCCGAGCGGCCTTGAGCGCGGCGCTGGCGGCGGCCGGGTCGCCGCGCGCCATCGCCACTTCTGAAATCACCTGCAGGGCCTTGGCGCGTTGGGTCAGCGCGGCCGGGCTGGCGTCGGTGGCGTCCATGGTGGACAGATAGCTTAGTGCGCGCGCGCTGACGCTGTCCAACAGGTCGAGGCGGCCGAGCGGGCGCAATTTGTCGACGAATTCGCCCAGCATGAAACCGTTCAGGCTTTCGGCTTCATGGCGGCGCAGTTCGGCCAACTGCTGGGCGTGGCGTGCGGACAAGCCCAATGCCGCAGCCAGCAGGCCCAGGCAGATTACCACCGACAGCACCAGCAGGCGCAGGCGTTCGCCGCGCCGTTCGCGCTGGACCGAGGCGCCGATAAAAGCGCGTTCCTGGACGCCGAGCGGGAATTCGGGCTGCTCCAGCAGCGCCTTGGCCTGGCTGACCTGCAGCCCGCTCGGCAGCAGCAGGTCGCGGCGCTGGCCGCCGTCTTGCCAGCGCGCGGCCTGCGCGCTGGTGCGGGTATGCAGCTGCAAGGTCTGACGGTGCTGTTCGGTCCAGGCCACCACGCGCGGCCAGCGCCGCAGGATCGCTTCATGGGCGATGCCGAAAGACGGCACGCCGCCGTGCAGGTCGCTGACGAACAGGCGCGCGTCGACCAGCACCTTGACCACTTCCTGCTGGGCCGGGGTGCGCAGGGCCGACCAGGGCGCGCGCCGCGATGTGACCGCCGCTTCGTTCTCGGCCACCTGCACCAGCACGGCCAGCACGCCCGAGAAGGCGGCGATCTGGGCTGCATTGAGGTTCGATACGACCTGTTCGGCACGCGCGCCGATGGCGCCTTCGATGCCGCCCAGCGCATGGAAAACCCGGTAGCTCAGGACGTCGTCCGGACCGCGCTGCAGGTACAGCTCCTGCAGGCAGTACTGCAGCAGGGGCAGGGTGTCGTGGCCGGTGGTCAGGGCGTCGCACAGTACCTCGTCGAGCGCGGTGCCGCTGGCGGCGTCGGTCTCGAATTCGATATTGGCGGCGCGCGCCGGCTGGCGCACGATCTGCGCCAGTTCGCTGCGGCTGGGCGGATGCACGTCGAAGTGGCCGTTGCGCTCCTTGAGTGTTACCAGGGCCGGGTAGGCCACGATGTGCGGGTAGAAGTCATTGCGGCAGCCCATGATCACCAGCATGCTGCCCGAACGCGCCAGCGCGTCGAGCGCGCCAATGAAGCGCTGGCGCTCGTCCTCAATCACATGCGGCATCCGGAAGATCGCTTCGAGGTGGTCGATGCACAGCGCGGTGCGGGCGCCGCCGAAATGCTGGCCCAGCATCGCCGCGACCGAGCCGGCGTCCTTGAGCAGCGCGGCGGCCAGGCTGTCGCCGCTGGCGCCCGGGAAGACCAGCAAGCCGCTGGCGGCTTCGGCGTCCAGCATGGCGCTGCCCAGCGCATGCAACAGGCTGATCTCGCCCAGGTCGGCACAGTTCAGGTGCAGCACGCAGGCTACCCGCATATCGCTGGCAGGGCTGGCCAGGCGCGGCAGCAGGCCGGCGCGGATCAGCGAGGTCTTGCCGGCGCCGGAAGGGCCGAGCACCAGCACCATGGCGCAGCCGGCGGCGTTCTGCTGGCACACCGTATCGACCAGCTTGTCGGTGGCGGCGGCGCGCCCGAAGAAGATCGGGGCATGCTGCTCTTCGAAAGCTTCGAGGCCGCGGAACGGGGTGGCGTGAACCCAGCTGCCGCCGCCAGCTTCGCTTTCGCGCTGCACCTCGGCGACGATGCGGTAGCCGCGCTTGCGGATGGTTTCGATATACGCCGGGGCGCTGCTGGAGTCGCCCAGCGCGCGGCGCAGCTGGGTGATGGTCTTGTGCAGCGGGTTGTCGCCATGCTCTCCGGGGCCCCAGCAGGCGTCGATCAACTGGTCGGCGCTGAGCACGGCGCCGGGCTCGCTGCACAGGGTTTGCAGCACGTCCATCGCGCGCGGTTCAAGCGGACGGCGTTCTTCACCCCGGTGCACGCAGTTGATGGACGGATCGACGGTCCATTCACCCAGGCGGAAGCGCTTGTGCGCCATAGTATTCTTTTCCCAACGATTGATAGTGCAATTGGGAAATTGTCGCACGATGGCAGTGATTGGCCTAGGCTTAAGATTGTCATTTATTACGTAGGCGCGCGCATGCCTCACAACATTGCCATTTCACTCATCGATACCGGCAGGTTGCGCAGGACGATGGGCGCGCTGCCGTCCTGGGCGATGTAACTGAGCGTGGCGATACTCAGTTCCGGCCTGTGGCTGTACAGCTTGATGGTGGCGCGCAGGTTGACCCAGTTATCAGGCATCTCGTGCGGATTGATCCAGCCGGTCAGTTCGACGATCGTCACAGCCCGTTCGCAGGCGCCGTCGGCGATGGTCTTGAGGGTGCCGGCGGCGAAGGTGGGCTTGTCGAGCGAGGTATGCAAACCCAGCGAAAAACGGCCTTCGCCGCTCGCCTTGGTGCCCGGATCCATGATGTCGAGGTTTAGCGTCAGGGTGACCGTCCCGCGTTCGCCGGTGCCGATCATCAGGACCATTGTTGCCCGTTCGGCAACTCCGTTCGGCGCATAGAACGGGCTCTGGCCTGCTTTTCGGCGCAGGTCGGGAGCCCGAGTGCGCAGGAAATCGTAGGCGCCGTAGCCGCCTGGCGCAGGGTCAAACGAGTCGTTGTCGGTGTTCATGAAAGCTCCATCTCAGTGATGGACGTACTGTAGAGAAAAGCTTCCTTCCCAACCTTCCGTTAACCTTCCGCACGCTAAGTCATTGATTTATATAGATGCCTGCGGGCATAAAAAAAGCGCGTCCGGGTATAGCGGACGCGCTCAACAGGGGTAGTCAACGGCACGCAAACGGTCACCCGCCCGCATCTCCATTGAGTTCCGATTCTACCGATTCATACCGATATTAGCGAAATCAAATGATTTCAGTTTCCTTACTGTTGTAAGCAAACCAAGACTGGTCGAGTTCTGCGGGAGTACCGAGCGGGATTCTGAACGATAGGCAAGTTCCGTGGCCCAGGCGCGGTGTGACGGACAGCTCGCCGCCGAACACGTCGATCCGTTCGCGGATGCCGTGGCGCACAAATTGCACGGTCTTGTCGGCGTCGCCCGGATGGATGCCGGGACCGTCGTCCATGATCGTTACCGCCACTTCCAGCTCGCTGATGGCCAGCGCGACCTCCACCTGGGTGGCGCGCGCGTGATGCTGGATATTGATCAGCGACTCCTGGATGATGCGGAAGATCACTGCCGACAGGCGCTGGTCCGGCAGCGGCTGGTCTTCGCCGATCACGGTCAGGCTGGCGGCGATGCCGCTGCGCTTTTCGAACTGGTCGACCAGCCATTCGGTCGCGGCCGGCAATCCCAGTTCCAGCGTGCTGGGGTGCAAGTCGTTGATGATGGAGCGCACCGAGCGGATGGTCCCGTCGATCGTGTCGAGCGCGTGCCCGACTTTCTGGCACAGGAAGGGATGGCCGGCGCAGCGCCCGTGCAGCAGCTGGACGTCGATTTTCAGCGCCATCAGGTTCTGCCCCAGGTCGTCGTGGATATCGAGCGCGATGCGTTTGCGTTCTTCTTCCTTGATGGTTTCCAGGTGTGCGGTCAGCTGGCGCAGGTGCGTGTAGGACTCGGAGAGCGCGCGTTCGGTGGTGATGCGTTCGCCCACTTCCACCCGCAGCAACTCGTTGGCGCGCTGCAGCTCGGCGGTACGCATGCGGATGCGCACCTCCAGCCCGATCTGCACGGCGGCCAGCTGCAGTTCGGCGGCCTTGCGTTCCGAGATGTCGGTCAGCAAGAGCAGGGTGCCGCCAGGCAGGCCGTCCTCGGCGCTGGCCGGGCGGCCGCTGGCGATGGCCCAGCCCACGCTGCCATCGGCGCGGCGGTAAGAGAGGTCGAAGGTACGGCCGGCCCCGGCCGGGTCGGGCGAGAGCAGGGCGTTCAGCGACTCGCGCGGGTTTTCGCCGAGGAAGTCATCCACGGGACAGTTGAGCAGCTCATTGACGGCGCAGCCGAACATCTGGGCCAGGCGGCGGTTGGCGAATACGCCGCTGCCCTTGTGGTCGACAATCCAGATGCCCTCGTGGGCGGTGTTGACAAAATGGTTGTAGCGGCGTTGGAGGGAGCGGGCGCGGTCGTGGGCGGAGTTACGCGACAGCGAGACGGCGCGCAGGCGCAGCAGGGCCGCCAGCATGGCAATGCCCAGCAGGGCGATCAAGGGGAGCAGTGCTTGGGCAAGCTCGGGCGAATCGCCGAATGCGAGTACAGCCACGGCGCCCGTCATCAGGATGACGATGGCGGCAATGGCCATGCACAACGATTCAACGCCCCATGTTTTCATGCGCAGCCCAACGAGAGTGGTGGGGGCATTCTACGCCAGGTCTGGCAAGCGAGGTGTTCCGTAGCAAAAGTGCAGATCGGGCTTATGCGGGGTGGGTTGTGGATGTCAAGCACACCCCGAAAATACGGCTTAGCCGGTGTTACGCAAACCAGCCGCCACACCATTGATCGACAGGTGAATCCCACGGTGCACGCGCTCGTCGATCTTGGTCGGATCGCCCGCCACCGCGCGGTGGCGGTGAATCAGCTCGACCTGCAAGTGGTTCAGCGGGTCGAGATAGGCGAAGCGGTTCTGGATCGAGCGGGCCAGCAGCGGATTGCCGGCCAGGCGTTCCTGGGCGCCGGTGATGGTTTCCAGGCACTTGAGCGTGGTGCCGTGTTCGGCGGCGATGCGCTTGAAGATGCGCTCGCGCAGTTCGGCATCGGCCACCAGTTCGGCGTAGCGCGAGGCGATCGCCAGGTCGCTCTTGGCCAGCACCATGTCCATGTTCGACAGCAGGGTGGCGAAGAACGGCCATTCCTTGAACATGGCTTGCAGGGTGGCGACCTTGTCTTCGGTGTCGCCCTCGTCCAGCCACTCCGAGACGGCCGAACCGAAGCCGTACCAGCCCGGCAGCAGCAGGCGGCACTGGCCCCACGAGAACGACCATGGAATCGCGCGCAGGTCTTCGATGCGCTTGGTCGATTTGCGCGAGGCGGGACGCGAACCCAGGTTCAGTTCCGCGATCTCGGCGATCGGGGTGGCCGAGAAGAAGTAGTCGGTAAAGCCCGGGGTCTCGTAGACCAGGTTGCGGTAAGCCTTATAAGCACGCTCGGACAGGCCGGCCATGATCTCTTCGAAGCGCGCCAGGCGTTCGACCTTGGCGCCTTCGACCGGATGCGGGGTCAGGCTCGCTTCGAGCGTGGCGGCCACCAGCAGTTCCAGGTTGCGCCGGCCGATGTCTTTATTGGAGAACTTGGAGGCGATGATCTCGCCCTGCTCGGTCAGGCGGATCTGGCCGTTGACGGTGCCTGGCGGCTGCGCCAGGATCGCCTCATACGACGGGCCGCCGCCGCGGCCGACCGTGCCGCCGCGGCCATGGAACAGGCGCAGCTTGACGCCGGCGTCAAGGAAGACTTTGACGAGATGGATCTCGGCCTTGTACAGCTCCCAGTTGGAAGTCAGGAAGCCGCCGTCCTTGTTGGAGTCGGAGTAGCCGAGCATGACTTCCTGCTCTTTGCCCTGGCCTTCGATCAGCTGCTTGACGATGGGCAGGGCCATCCATTCCTGCATGATCTGCGCGGCGCGCTGCAGGTCGGGGATGGTTTCGAACAGCGGGATGACCATGGTGTCGAGCTCATTGGCCTTCACGCGCAAGAGGCCGGTTTCCTTTTGCAGCAGCAGCAGTTCCAGCAGGTCCGACACGGTTTCGGTGTGGGAGATGATGTAGTTGCGGATGGCGCGCGCACCATAGCGATGGCGGATTTCCTTGGCCGCGCGCAGGATCGCCAGTTCGCCCTCGGTCTTCTCGCTGTAGTCGGTGTACGGCGAATACAAGAGGCGCGGCTGGCCCAGTTCGGCCAGCAGCAGGGCGACCTTCCGCTCTTCGGACAGGGCGCTGTAATCGGCTTCGACGCCGGCGCTGGCGAACAGTTCGGCCAGCACGCCTTCATGCACGTCGGACGACTGGCGCATGTCCAGGGAGGCCAGGTGGAAGCCGAAGATGGTGGCGGCGCGCAGCAGGGTGGACAGGCGCGGCTTGACCATGATGCTGCCGTAGTTGGCGTTCAGCGAATCGGCCAGCACGTGCAGGTCGGCGACGAATTCGGCCGACTTGGCGTAGGCATCCGCATGACCGACTTCGCGGCGCAGGATGTTGGTCGCGCCCAGCGCGCGGGCGGTGGCGGCCAGGCGCGCGTAGATGCCGATCAGGGCGCGGCGGTAAGGCTCGTCGCCGCGGTGCGGGGAAGCGTCGGGCGACTTGGCCGCCAGTTCGCGCAAGGCGTCGCTGGCGCCGACCATCAGGGTCGAGATCGACAGTTCGGCGCCGAGCGCGTGGACTTCTTCCAGATAGAAGTCGAGGATGGTGGTGGCCTGGCGCACCAGCGCATGCTGCATGGTGCCGGCGTTGACGTTGGGGTTGCCGTCGCGGTCGCCGCCGATCCAGCTGCCCATCTGCACGTAGGCAGTGTCGCCCAGGGCGACGCCGCCTTCGAAGTGGGCCGCCATCTCGGTTTCGATGTCGTCGTACAGGCCTGGCAGCTCGCGCAGGAAGGTGATGCGGTAGTAAGAGAGGGCGTTGTCGATCTCGTCGGCCACGGTCAGCTTACTGTAGCGCAGCATGCGGGTCTGCCACAGGGTGGCGATGCGGGCGTGCAGCAGCTGCATATTGGCGACGCGCTCGCGCGGCGTCAGCGGCAGGTCGCGTTCGGCCAGCAGGCGCGCGATGTCATGCTCGGCGTCGAGGATGGATTTGCGCTGCACTTCAGTCGGGTGGGCGGTCAGCACGGGCGAAATGAGCGCGTCGTTGAAGAAGGTCTGCACGCTTTCCTTGGCCACGCCGGCTTGCTTCAACTTCTTGAGCGCGTAGCCGACACTGCCTTGCTGCGGCGCGGAGCCGGCCAGCAGGTGGGCGCGGCGGCGGCGGATGTGGTGCTGGTCCTCGGCGATATTGGCCAGGTGCGAGAAGTACGAGAACGCGCGCACCACCGAAATGGTCTGGTTGCGGGTCAGCTTGTGGAGCAGGGTGGTCAGTTCTTCGCCGGCGCTGGCATCGGCTTCGCGGCGGAAGCGCACCGCGGTCTGGCGGATCGTCTCGACGACGTCGAACACCTCGTCGCCTTCCTGGTCGCGCAGCACGTCGCCGAGCAGGCGGCCGAGCAGGCGGATATCTTCTTTCAGCGGCGCGTCCTTGTCGAGGACGGCGTTAGTTTCTTGAGCAGCAGCTTGATTTACCATGTTGGACCACAAAGTGAAAAGTTGTGTGCAAAGGCTTTTGGCCAGCGTCTGCAAAGAGCGCCATGATAAAATTTGTGATTCTATCCATGCGCCTACAAAAACACTGACATAAACCGGTTTGGATTAACGACAGCGAAAGAACCCGAAGTTTTGAAAGCAACCGAAATGGCGCCTGAAACGGCAAAGCAGCCACCCTCCAAGTTGGTCATCGCATCACGTGAGAGTCGTCTTGCCATGTGGCAATCCAATCATGTACGTGATCAATTGGCAGTATTATATCCGCAGTGCAGCATAGAAATCCTGGGAATGACGACGCGCGGCGACCAGATTCTGGATCGCGCATTGTCGCAGGTTGGCGGAAAAGGGCTGTTTGTAAAGGAATTAGAGGTCGCGATGGCCGAAGATCGCGCCGATCTGGCCGTGCACTCCCTCAAGGACGTGCCCATGGATCTGCCCGAGGGCTTCGCCCTGGCCGCCGTGCTGCAGCGCGAGGATCCGCGCGATGCCTTTGTGTCGAACGACTATGCCAGCCTGGCCGAGCTGCCGCCGGGCGCGGTGGTCGGCACCAGCAGTTTGCGCCGCCAGTCGCTGATCGCGGCGCGTTATCCCTCTCTGGTCATCAAACCGCTTCGGGGCAACCTGGACACCCGTCTGGGTAAGCTCGACCGCGGCGAATACGCGGCCATCATCCTGGCCGCGGCCGGCCTCAAGCGCCTTGGCCTGCCGGAGCGCATCCGCGCCCTGCTCGAACCTGAAGACAGCCTGCCGGCAGCCGGCCAGGGCGCAATGGCGATCGAGATCGCCAGCCCGCGTGAAGGCGGCGTGGACTTGCGCGCCGTGCTGGCGCCGCTGAACCACCTGCCGACCGAGCAGGCGGTGCGCGCCGAGCGTACCGTTTCTAAAGTATTCGGCGGCAGCTGCCAGATTCCGCTGGCGGCATTCGCCACGATTGAAGGCGGCACCATGCGCCTGCGCGCCATGGTCGCCACCCCGGACGGCACGCGCGTGGCCAGGGCCGAACTCACCGGTCCCGCCGATGCGCCCGAACAGCTCGGCCAGCGCGTCGCGGCCTTGCTGCAAGAGCAGGATGCGCACGCCATCCTTGCCGCCTGCGCCGCCGCGGCCGATCCCGCGCCGCATGCCTGATCCGGTAATCATTACCCGGCCGCGCGCGCAAGCTGACGGCCTGGCGCAACTGCTTGCCGCAGCCGGCCGCGAGGCCGTGCTGCTGCCTTTGCTCGACATCGCGCCCATCGACGACCCGGCGCCCTTGCTGGCCGCGCTGAGCGGCCTTGGCGATTACGCCATGGTGGCCTTCGTCTCGCCCAACGCCATCGATGCGGCCTTCGCCCACATCGATGCATGGCCGGCGGGCGTGAACATCGCCGTTCTTGGCGAGGGCAGCCGGCTGGCGCTGGCCCAGCATGGCATCACCGGCGCCGACGCGACCATACTGAGTCCGCCGGACAGCGCGCGCAGCGATTCGGAGGGCCTGTTGGCGTCGCTCGACCTCAGTGCCTTGAATGGCAAGCGGGTCTTGATCGTGCGCGGCGACAGCGGGCGCGAGCTGATGGCCGATGGCTTGAGAAAGGCCGGGGCGCAGGTGACGACGGTGAGTGCCTACCGGCGCAGCGTGCCGGTCCTGACACCGGAGCTGGGCGCACGCTTGCTGGCGCTGTTGGCGCGCCCGCATGACTGGATCATCACCAGCTCGGAAGCCCTGCGCGGCCTGCTCAAGCTGGTGGAAGGGGCGGGCGGCCCGGCCGCTGTCGCCAAATTGCAACAACAACATCTGATCGTGCCGCACCACCGCATCGCCGATAACGCGGCCACGCTCGGCTTTACCCACCTCACGCAGAGCGGTTCAGGCGACGAACGCCTGCTTGCCGCGTTACAATCACGGCCATGAACGATTTGCCTACCTTACCAGAACAGAATGGAACCCCGATTCCGGCGCCGCAATCCGAGCCGATGGCCAAGAGCGTGGCCGCGCCCGGGGGAAGCGACAGCATGCAGCGCCCGTTGGCGATCGCGGTGATTGTGCTGTTCGTCCTCCTGGCCGCCGACGCCTGGTCGACCCGTAATCAGATTCATCGCTTGCGCATGGAGATGGCCAAGAGCCTGCAGCGGGGCGAACTGATCACGACCGAGACCAGCACCCTGGCCAAGACCCTGCAAGACCAGACCCGCGACCTGCAGGCCAAGGTGTCGCTGCTGGAGAACCGCCAGGCCGAGGCGCAGAGCCAGCAGCTGGCGCTTGAACAGCTGTACCAGGACCTGTCGAAGAACCGCGACGAGTGGGCGCTGGCCGAAATCGAGCAGGTGCTGTCGACCGCCAGCCAGCAGCTGCAACTGGCCGGCAATGTGCAAGGTGCGCTGATCGCGCTGCAGAACGCCGACCGTTCGCTGTCGCGCTCGGACAAGCCGCAATTCATCACGATCCGCAAGGCGATCGCCAAGGACACCGAACAGCTGAAAGCCTTGCCGGGCCTGGACATGGCCGGCGTGGCGCTGCGCATCGATAACGTGATCGCCCAGGTCGACACCTTGCCGATGCTGTCGGACGAACGGCCAGCCTTGCAAGCCGGGCCAGACCGGGCGGGCGACGGCAAGCCAGGCGCGCCGGGCGCGCCGCTGTCGCTGGGCGAGCGCGTGCAGCAGACCTGGCGCAACTGGAGCGCCGAGATGTGGGGCGATATCCGCCAGCTGATCCGGGTGCGCAGCGTGACCACGCCGGAAGCGCTGATGCTCTCGCCAACCCAGTCCTACTTCCTGCGCGAGAACCTCAAGCTGCGCCTGCTGAACGCCCGCCTGGCGCTGCTGTCTCGGAACGAGGAAGCCTTCCGCACCGACCTGGCCGCCGCGCAGGACACGTTGACGAAGTATTTCGATACCCGCGCGCGCACCACGCAAACCGCGCAGGCGTTGCTGCGCCAGGTCCAGGCCAATAACCTGGCCATCGAGATGCCGTCGCTGGCGGAAAGCCTGAACGCCGTGCGCAACTACAAAGCGAAGCCTTAAGTCATGCGTTTACTTCTCTGGTTAGTCGCCCTGATGGCAGTGGCCATCGGTATCGCCGTGACGGCGCGCTTCAATCCCGGCAATGTGGTGTTCTTCTATCCGCCGCACCGGATCGACATGTCGCTCAACCTGTTCGTGGTGCTGGCCGCGCTGCTGTTCCTGGTGCTGTTTGGCCTGCTGCGCGCCCTGCGCGCCACCGTGTCGATGCCGCGCCGCGTGGCCGCCTACCGCCAGCGCAAGCGTGAGCGTGACGGTAACAAGGGCCTGCGCGATGCGCTCAAGGCCTTGTTCGAAGGCCGCTTCGGGCACGCCGAAAAGGCCGCGGCGCGCGCCGCCGACCTGCCGGAGAACGCCGCCCTGGCCGCGCTGATCGGCGCGCGCGCCGCCCACCGCATGCGCCAGGGGCCGCGCCGCGACCAGTGGCTGGCCGGGATCGTGCACGACAATACGATGAAGACCGCGCGCCTCATGACCATGACCGAGCTGCTGGTCGACGACCATCAGCCGGAAAAAGCGCTCGACGCGGTGGCCGAACTCAATGCCAGCGGCACCCGCCATATCCATGCGCTGCAATGGTCGATGAAGGCGCACCAGCAGGCCAAGAACTGGCCGGAAGTGCTGCGCCTGGTGCGCTCGCTCGACAAGCACAAGGCGCTGCACCCGGCCTTGTCGGCGCGCCTGCGCGAACTGTCTTATGAATCGCTGCTGACCGACAGCGCCGACGATGCCGAGTCGATCCAGCGGGTGTGGGCGACGGTGCCCAGCGCCGACCGGGTCAAGCCTTATATCGCGGCGCGCGCCGTCACCGCGCTGGCCGCGCGCGGCTTGCACGACGAGGCGCGCCTGGCCGCCGAAGAAGCGCTGGCCGCGGAATGGGACGAGCGCGTGGTGCGCGCCTACCGCGATGCCGCCGCGCCGACCGGTTCCGCGGCGCTGCTGGCCCAGATCGAACATTGCGAAGGCTGGATGCGCGAGCGTCCGAACGACGCCGAACTGGCGCTGACCCTGGGCTCGCTGTGCCTGAAACAGAAATTGTGGGGCAAGGCCCAGCGTTACCTGGAGCAGGCGCTGTCGGATGCGACCGCGCCGCGCATGGTGCGCGAGGCGCACCTGAAACTGGCGCAGATGCATGAGGCCTTGGGGCAGGGCGAGGAAGCCGCTGCGCATTACCGGCAGTGTGCGCTGGCCAGTATTTTGTGACGACGTGCGCAGCGTAGCTGTCAGCGCGTCACCCCGCTACGGTTACAAAGAGCGCCCATTTGAAGTTGCTGCATCGCACAAACTTACCCTAATTCGCTATAATCTCGTATTGACCAGTCCGTAACTCCCAAGATCCAAGGAAAACCATGAGCTTGAACAAAGTGTCTTCCGGCCGCGACGTGCCGAACGATTTCAACGTCATCATCGAAATCCCGATGAATGCCGATCCGATCAAGTACGAAGTCGACAAGGAATCCGGCGCCATTTTCGTGGACCGCTTCATGGGTACCGCCATGCACTACCCGTGCAACTACGGCTATGTGCCAAACACCATCGCCGACGACGGCGACCCATGCGATGTCCTGGTGATCACCCCGTTCCCGCTGATCCCGGGCGTGGTGGTGCGTTGCCGCGCCA
>CAMLFK010000080.1 GCA_946479255.1 uncultured Oxalobacteraceae bacterium | reverse complement strand
TTTTTTTGCTACCGTCCGAGCTGCCGCATAAAAGTTGCTTTATTCCTTGCTTTAAGAACATTGCATTAACGGTAAGCTTGCGTTGTCTTGTTTAACCCACCCCGGAGATGCGCGTGTTTTCAGGTTTTTTCGATTTAAGCTCCCAGGCCATCGTTACCGTCATGGCCACTTCCTACGTGTTGACGGTCGCGGCGAGCGAGCTTTATCTGCATCGCTCGCGTGCCCACCGCGCCGTCACCTTCCATCCGCTGCTGTGCCAGTTTTTCCGCATGTGGATTTTTCTGACAACCTACGGCGTGACCGCCAGGACCTGGGTCGCGGTGCACCGCAAGCACCACGCCAAGTGCGATACGGTGGACGATCCGCACAGCCCGGTCATCCACGGCCTGTGGACAATCCTCAGCCGCGGCACCTTGCTGTATCGTAAAGCGGTGCGGGATGCAGAACTCGTCAAAACCTACGGCGTGGGCATGACGGAAGACTGGATGGACGAGCATCTCTATACCAGGCACCGGTTTCGCGGCGCTTTGGTATTTCTGGCGCTGGAGCTGGCGCTATTCGGCCTTCCGCACGGCCTGATGATCTGGCTGTTCCAGCTGTCGCTGCTGCCGCTGTGGGCCTCGGGCTTCATCAACGGCCTGTTCCATTGCGTCGGCTATCGGAATACCGACACCAAGGATGCGTCGCGCAACTTCTTTCCAATCGGCCTCATCTTCGGCGGGGCCGAGCTGCACAACAACCATCACGCCAATCCCGCCTCGGCCAAAATGTCGGCGCGCTGGTGGGAGTTCGATGCGGGCTGGGCGGTGATTCGTAGCTTGGCCTTGCTTGGCGCGGCGAAAATCAACCGGGTTTAAAAGTTAGCAGCGATAACGCGCCGAAGGCGGGCCATCGCTGCCCGTCCATCGTGTCCCGGTTCGCACCGGGAATGGCCGCACTACCCCGCACTACTACCCTATTCGCACATCGGCCGGCCGCCGCAGCTGAGGTAGTTGGTCTGCACGCTCACCTGATCACTATTGCGTCCATAAATGGCCACCATCTTATGTGCCGCCGCATTGGCCGGCCGCGTGTTCAGCGTGATGACCTGGCTGGTGTGCCCGAACGGTACATCAGCTTCCCCGGCGCGCCCGGCAATGCCTTCGCAGTACCCCGTCAGGCAGAACGACAGACCCTGCACGCCGACCACGGTGTTGCGCGCCCAGCCCACGTTGAAACTGCCGGCCGAGCCGTCAAAGCTGGCCAGCGCGGCCTTGCTTGCCGCGTCCATTTCGACCCAGGCGTAAGCTGGCAGCGAAGCCGACAGCGGAGGCATCCCGCTGACGCGGCGATAGACGACGACCGGCGTGCCAGTCGCGCCCACGTTCGAGTACAACTCCACCTTGACGGTGCGCCCGCGCCGATAAAAATTCTGGATCAAGGCGTCGCCCAAGGCCGCGCTGCCGGCTTGGGCGCCTGAACCGCTGTTACCGAGAATGCGCCAGGTACTGGCGCACGGGTCACCGACGAGGCCCAGGCGCGGCCGCGTGCCAGGGCGTACTGCGGCAATACATTCGTCGGTCAGATTCAGCGACGCGACTGGCGTCGCATCCCAGCCGATGCCGTCCAGACTATGCTGGTACACCTTGGCGGCGCGCACGCCAGTCGCGCCGCTGGCGCTACGTCCGCTGATGTCAAACGTCAGTGCCTGGTTGTAAGTCGTCTGCGTATTGCCGGGCAAGTCGACCCGTACACCGCGCTGAATAGCCGCGCCGACGTGGATATCGTAAGGCGAGTTGCGCCCTACCAGACGCCAGGATGCGCCGGGGCGCAACACCAGCGCGATCGAATCGGCGTCGAAGGACTTCGCGTCTTTAACAATGGAAAAGCCGGCATCGCAGGTGGTGGTCCCGGGCACGCTGCTGGTGTCACAGTCGTGCAGCTTAGGATTGGGCACCGTCGCACCCAGCATGCCGTTCTGGCTTGCCAGCTCGCACAGCATGGCGGGGAACGTAGCCGCCGTGGCTTCGCTGCCTTCATCAAGCTCCAGCGCAAAGGCAGGGTCAAGGATATCGGCCGCTGCCATGCGCGTGACACAGCTACTCTTGTCGGCAGCGGACAAGGCTGACGACAAGCCCTCGAAGACCTTGGAGATGCCGCGCATGTCGACATCGGCGGACACGCCCACGGCCAGTTTGGGCGCGGCAGCACTTTTGTCCAGATAGACACTACCCGCGCCGCCCAGGCTTTCTATCTGCACGAAGGTGGTATTGCCGGCGGTATCGGAACCTGTGCTGATATGCACCAAGTCGAGCACTTTGTCCATGCCAGTGCGGTCGGCCTTGAAAGCGGTGGTGGTGAAATCGATGCTGCCCAACCCTGCCTTGGCGAGCACATCCGCCAGCACGGTCTTGAGCTTGTCCTGCTGGGCGGTCATGGCGGCTGCGGCAGGCGCATCGGAGCCTCCCGTTGCCGCGAACATGGAAGCCGGTTCGGCGTTGAGCGCAAGCGCGACGACGGCATGAGTCAGCGGCGTGACATTCGCGGTGCCGCCTTGCGCCACCGCGCCGTAGAAGCACGAAGTGCTACCGTCCATCAAGCCGCAGGCTTCGAGCCTGAACGGCGCGGTCAATCCGGCGATGGAGAGGCCGCTGTAGGCGCCATCAGCTGAGGCGTTGGTGCTACGCGTCACACCGGCGGCATCCTTGACTGTGACCACCGCGTGCAGCATGGGTGCGCCCACGGCGACGGTGCCCGACAGCGTGGTCACTACCGGCGCCGGCGCTGGCGCCGGGATGACGGCGGCGGCCGGACTACTCCCGCCCCCTCCACAACCGGCAATCATTGCAGCTGCCGCGCAAGCGAGCACGCTGCCGGCCATATTCCTTGACCGACTGTCGTTAAATCTTGTCATGTGGTGCATCCCCGAAAATGGTGTGCGGGGTTCGCGAGAAAGTCTCAGCAATTGCGCGCCGCACTAACCGTTAGCGACTGCAAATTTCATTTCTTTAGAGAAATTATTTATTGTCGATTTGCATAGCCGGAAACGTAGCGGCCTCCGCGCGGGCAGCGATGTCGTCCAGTGCAATTTGATCTGTCGCCAGATCCCAATTATTCCGCCAGATCAAACAAAGCCATCGACTCCACATGAGAGGTGTGCGGGAACATGTTCACCACCCCCGCCTTCCTGAGTACATAACCAGCTTCAGTGACCAGGATGCCGGCATCGCGCGCCAGCGTGGATGGGCTGCAGGACACGTACACGATGCGCTTGGGCAGCAGGTCCGGACGGACCGCGCGCAGGCCGGCCAGCGCCTGCGCCAGGGCCATGGCGCCGTCGCGCGGCGGATCGACCAGCATGCGGTCGAACTTGCCCAGCTCGATCAAGTCCTCGGTCGTCACGTCGAACAGGTTGCGGGTCGAGAAGCTGGTCTTGGCGGATAAACCATTGGCAGTGGCGTTGGCCAGCGCGCGTTCGGTCAGGCTGGTGCTGCCTTCGATGCCGACCACTTCCCTGCACTGGGTCGCCAGCGGCAAGGTGAAGTTGCCCAGGCCGCAGAACAGGTCAGCCACGCGCTCGTCCTTCTGCACTGCCAGCAGGCCCAGGGCCTTGGCCACCAGCACCCGGTTGATGTGGTGGTTGACCTGGGTGAAGTCGACCGGCTTGAACGGCATCTTGACGCCGAATTCGGGCAGGCTGTAGTACAGCTCCTTGTCGAGCGGATAGTACGGCGCGGCCGTTTCCGGTCCCTTGGTCTGCAGCCACCACTGGATATTCCACTGGTCGGCGAAGACCTTGAGCAGCTCTTCGTCCTTGGCATTCAAGGGAGCCATGATGCGCAACACCAGCGCGGTAGTTTCCTCACCGATCGCCACTTCGATCTGCGGCACCTGGTCGTAGATCGACAGCGCGCCGATCAAGCCGCGCAGCGGCACCAGCATGGCGGCCACGTGCGGCGGCAGGATCTTGCAGTCGGTGATGTCGGCAACAAAAGCCGAGCGCTTTTCGTGAAAGCCCACCAGCACGGTTTCTTTCTTGGCCACATAGCGCACCGACAGGCGCGCGCGGTAGCGGTAGCCCCAGGTCGGGCCATACATCGGACGCATCACCATTTCAGGACGCACCTTGCCGATGTGCCAGAGATTATCTTCCAGTACACGTTGTTTGATCGCTACCTGGGCCGAGGGCTCCAGGTGCTGCATCGAGCAGCCGCCGCAATAATCGAAGTGCTGGCACTTGGGGGTGACGCGCATCGGCGATTCGCGGTGCAGTTCGGTCATGCGCGCCGCTTCCCAGTTCTTCTTTTTCTTGAAGGTCAGGAAGCTGACCTTCTCGCCCGGCAAAGCGCCTTCGACGAACACCACCTTGCCCGGCGAGCCGTCCTCATTGGCGAGGTGGCCGACGCCGCGGGCGTCCATGTCGAGGGATTTGATATCGAGAACGGTGTCTTGCATGGCGAAAAACACGCGCAAAGGCGTGCCTTGGAATAGAAGATGATCGGGGAAATATTCGGGTGGGACTAGCAGAGTGCAGCTTGCGCGCAGCGTTCAGCCCGCGCGCATCATAGCAAGGAATCGCGCCCCACGCCACGGGCGGCCATGGCCCGCTTCAGCTTGACCAGGGCTTCCTGCTGGATCTGGCGCACCCGCTCGCGCGTCACGCCCATCTCTTCGGCCAGGGTTTCGAGGGTGGCCGGATCGTCGTTGTCCAGGCCGAAACGGCGCATCACCACTACCCGCTGCTTGTCGGGCAGCTTGGCCAGCCAGTCGCGCACCAGCACCGTCATTTCGTGGTGCTCGGCCCTGGCGTCGGGGCTGTCGTCGGCGTCGCCCGGCAGCATGTCCATCAGGCTGGACTGGGGGTCGTTGTCGAGCGGCGCATCGAGCGAGGTGGCGTGTTCGGACAGGGCCAGGATGTCCTGCACTTCCTCGACCGGGCGCCCGACCAGGTGGGCGATGTCTTCGGCGGTGGCGTCCTTGCCGTTGTGGTGCTGGGCTTCGAGGTGGTACTTGGCGCGCAGGATCTGGTTCAGTTCGCGCACCATGTGCACCGGCAGGCGCACCGTGCGCGCCTGGTTCATGATCGAGCGTTCGATGCTCTGGCGGATCCACCAGGTGGCGTAGGTGGAAAAGCGAAAGCCCCGCTCCGGCTCGAATTTATCGATGGCGCGCATCAGCCCGATGTTGCCTTCTTCGATCATGTCGAGCAGGACCACACCGCGGTTGATGTAGTGCTTGGCGATCGACACCACCAGCCGCAGATTGTGTTCAATCATGGTCTGGCGGGCGGAAAAATCGCCGCTCTTGGCCAGGGTGGCGAAGTGGACTTCCTGCGGGGCGGTGAGCAGCGCCCGGGTGCCGATCTGGTTCAGGTAGTGCTGGGTGGTGTCGGTCGACAGTTCGGCCGCCAGCACTTTTTTGAGTTCGTCGACACTTTCGACCGCCACCTCGACGCGCGCGGCTTCCGGATCGCCTGCCCGTTCCGGGTCGTCGCCGTCAATGCACGGCTGGTCCTCGAAGTCGTCGGCCCCTGCGTCAGCGTCGTCGTCGATCGGGTGCGTCGAATGTGTCATTGGCAACCTTTCGGTGGGCCAGTGTTAGCGGGTGGGCAGGAACCTGGCAGGATCGACCGGCTTGCCCTGCTGGCGAATTTCAAAGTGAAGCTTGACCGAATCGGCGTCCGAATCGCCCATTTCAGCAATCTTTTCACCCTTGGTGACATTCTGGCCTTCCTTGACCACGATGCTGCGGTTGTGGGCATAGGCGGACAGCAAGTTGTTGCTGTGCTTCACAATCACCAGATTACCATAACCACGGATGCCGCTGCCCGCATACATGACCTTACCGGCGCCCGCGGCCATCACGTTCTGCCCGGCGCGCCCGGCAATGTCGATGCCCTTGTTCTTGCCTTCGTCGAAAGTGGCGACGATGCGCCCGTCGGATGGCCACATCCAGCTGAGTTTTTCGTCGTCCAGGGCGGTCACGGTGGCGCCCGGCACGATGCCGGCCGGTGCCGCGGCCGGGGCCTGCGCCTGCGCGGGGGCCGCGGCCGGACGCTCGCTGCGCTCCGGAGTGCCGTCGGCGCGGCCGTTGCCGACGGCGCCGCCACCATTCGAGTTTTGCATGTCGGCCAGCGCACTGTCGCTGTACGGACGCTTGTCGCCGCGCGGCGTGGTTTTGCGCGGCACCGGCGCGGTGCGCACTTCCGGTACCGGGATCGCGACCGGCGAGGTGACGACGCCTTCCGGCGCGATCAGGCGCAGCAGCTGGCCCAGCTTGATGTCGTCCGGGTCGGCCAGGTTGTTCCAGGCCGCCAGGTCGCGGTAGTTCAGGCCATTGTCGAGCGCGATACGGATCAGCGTATCGCCGCGCTTGACGATGTACATGCCGCGCTCTTCCTTCTTTTCTTCCGGCGGCGGCGCCGGACGGGGCGCCGGCACCGGCGTGCGGTCGACAACCGGCGCCTGGGTGGTGGTGTTGCAGCCGCTGAGCAAGCCGAGGCTGACCGCCAGCAGGGTGATATAACTTGTTCGTTTCATTCTCATCTTATGTGTGTTCTGTATCCCGGCGGCTCACACCGTGCCTGGCCGAAGCGGGACGAAGTGGCAGTCCTCGAGTGCGGCGCTGGTCCATTCGGACTTGCCAACGCGCGTAATCAGCTGCAGGTGCTGGACCTGCGCGCCCACCGGGGCGACCAGGCGCCCACCGATACTGAGCTGTTCCAGCAGTGCCTGCGGCACCTCGAGACCGGCCGCCGCCAGGATGATGCCGTCGAAAGGTGCGGCCTGGGGCAGCCCTAGCATACCATCTCCGTAATGCAAACGCAGATTTGCGATACGCAGCGCTCGCAGATTGTTCTTGGCCAGCTCGTGCAGCGGCTTGATGCGCTCGATGGAATAAACGTCCTGGGCCACGCGCGCCAGCACCGCGGCCTGGTAGCCGCAGCCGGTGCCGATTTCGAGCACGCGCTGCAGCGGCCCGCCATTGCGCATCACTTCGATCATGCGGGCCACGATGTAAGGCTGCGAAATCGTCTGGTTGTGGCCGATCGGCAGCGAGGCGTCGATATAGGCCTGGGCCGACAGGGCCGGTTCAATAAAGGCGTGGCGCGGCACGCTGCCGAGCGCGCCCAGCACCAGTGCATCGCGCACGCCCTGTTTGGCCACGCGCGCCACCATGGCCTGGCGGATCGCGTCCGAGGTCATCAGGTCGGGACGCGGGGCCGGCGCCGCCAGCGGCGTATTGCGCTGGGAAGCATAGGCGTGCGCCTTGGAGGGCGACGGCGCCACCCGCGGCGCCACATAGGGCGCCTGCACCGCGGTGCGGGCGGCGTTCTGGGTGGCAGTCTGGGGCGTGGCGACCCGCGGCGTGGTCACGCGCGGCGGCGTATACATATCGCTCTTGCCGCCCCGGGTCAGCGAGGACAGCGGCAGCGGGAAGGTGCTGCCCTGATTGTGCTTATCCTTGTCCTTGTCCTTGCCGCTCATGCGAGCCCCCGGGCAAGCGCGTCGAGCTGGTCGCGCTGGGTCAGGTCGATCTGCAGCGGCGTGATCGACACTTCGCCCTGCGAGGTGGCATAAAAATCGGTGCCCGGCCCGGCATCCTTGCAGGCGCCCGGCGGGCCGATCCAATAAATATCGCGCCCGCGCGGATCCTGCATGCGGATCACCGGTTCGCTCTGGTGGCGCCGCCCGAGCCGGGTCGCGCGCAAGGTGGCGAGCTGTTCGTAGGGACGGTTGGGAATATTAACGTTCAACAAATATGGCGCGGGCAGCGCGTCGCGCCGCTGCAGCACGATGTCACGCGCCAGGCGGGCCGCCGACTCGATGTGCTCCCAGCCGAATTCGACCTGGGAAAAGGCGATCGCCGGGATGCCAAACAGATAAGCCTCGGTGGCGGCGGCGACGGTGCCCGAGTACAGGGTGTCGTCCCCCATGTTCTGGCCGTTGTTGATGCCGGAGACGACCAGGTCGGGCTTGAAGTCCAGCATGCCCGTCAGGGCGATGTGGACACAGTCGGTCGGCGTGCCGTTGACGAAATAGAAGCCGTTGGAAGCTTGCTGAACTGACAAGGGCCGGTCCAGCGACAGGGAATTCGACGCGCCTGAACGGTTGCTGTCCGGCGCGACTACAACGATGTCGGCGACCGATGCGAGCGCGTCGGCCAGCGCATTGATCCCCGGGGCGAGATAGCCGTCGTCATTGCTGATAAGAATTCTCATGCATGCGATTTTACCTGAAGCAATGGTAGTACCGCTCGCCAGGCCTGACAATTTTGCACCCGCCAGCTTGCCGGGTGCAGTGCCGAAGCCCCCTGTTACCGGCTCATTTGGTGGGCCATTACCAGCTAATATCGGCTCAATACCGGCTCAATATCGCGGCTCAATATCGGCTCACCGCCAGGCCACTACTGGGTCGCCAGCGGGCGCCCGCCTGACGCTTCGGCCAGCGCTTCCTGCAGCGCCGAGACCTCGTCCTCGGCGAACGCCAACAAGGCATCCTTGTCGTTTTCGCGCAAATAGACCTGCTTGATCATGGCCACGCCGCGCAGCCGCAGCGAGGTCGACACGTTGGCCCGCAGCACGCTTTTACGCAGGCTGTCGGCCAGCGCGCGCGCCTCGCGCTCGCTGCGGTTGTCGATCAGCTGCTGCAGCTGGGCCAGCTTATGGCCGAGCGTGTCGGCCTGGCCCATATTGTCGCGGGTTTCCAGAATGGCATTACGCAAGTCGAGCACGCCCGCATGCGAGGTGTGCGGGCCGGCCATCATGCCGCGGTTGCTGATCAGGCGGTCGCTGGTCTGCAGCACGCTGTCCTCCAGCTTGCGCGCGGCCACGCTGTGGCCCTGCAGCGCCAGGGTCCCGGCCAGCGCGTGCTTGCTGCCGAGGGTTTGCAGGTCCTCGGCGCCGCGCACCTGTTCGTTGACGGTGACGACCTGCTCCTGCAGGCTGCGCGCGGTCTGCAGGTCGCCCTGCTGGCTCAGGGTGGCGGCCAGGCGCAGCTGGATCGACAGCGTGTCGGGATGTTCGGCGCCCAGGCGGCGTTCGCGTGCCCGGGCCAGCGCCTCCTGCACCGGGCGGATGCCGTCCAGGTCGCTCTGGTCCTCCAGGATCTCGGCCAGCGCCTCGCGCGCCTGCATGGTGGCAGGATGATCCGGCCCCAGATGGCGGTCGCGCGCGGCCACCACCTGTTCCTGCAGCGCGCGCGCATGGGGCAGTTCGCCCAGCTCCTGCAGCAGCATGGCCAGCTGCTGGGTACAGCGCAAGGTATCTTCGTGTTCGCCGCCGAGCAGCCGCTCGCGCCCTTCGAGCACGCGCTCGTAGACCATGCGCGCACGGCTCAGTTCGCCGTGGCGGGCCAGGGTCTGGGCCTGCCCGGCCAGGCTGTCGAGGGTGACGGTATGGCTGGGGCCGAACATGCGCTCGCAGGCGGCATTGATGTCTTCGTGCAGGGCCAGGGCCGGCTCGAATTCGCCCAGCAGCGCCAGCGTGGCGGCCAGCGCCGAGCGCGCCGCCAGGGTGGCGCGGTGGTCGCTGCCGAACAGGCGCAGGCTGTCGTCGAGCAGCTGGCGGTGCAAGGCGCGCGCCTGTTCCGGCTTGCCGCTGGCGCGCAGCAGGTCTGCCAGGCTGGCGCGGCTGGCGCGGGTGTCGGGATGATCCTGTCCCAGCACGCGCGCGCGCAGGCCCATGCTTTCTTCGAAACAGGCAAGCGCCTGCAGCGGGCGCAGCTGCGTGCGGTACAGTTCGCCCAGGCGCTGCAGGTCGCGCGCCAGCGGCACCGCCAGCCCGGCCCCGGGCATGTCGCCGCCCAGCGCGCGGCTGGCGGCAATCGCCCCCATCAGGCGCACTTCCTCGTGCGACTGCCAGGGGAAGCGCCCTTCGGCCACCCAGTCGAGCAGGGTTTCGAAGGTGCGCCGCAAGGAAAAACGGTCGCCCTCGTGTTCGCAGGCGACGCGCAGCGGCGCGCCGCTGAACACCGCGCTGGTCTGCTGCATCTGCACTTCGTCGAGATAGCTGTCGAGCGACACCTGCGACAGGCCGTAGCACTGGCGCAGCAGGCGTTCGAGCACCGGCTGGTAGCCCGGCTCGGCGCTGCGCGGATCGCCCCGCCGCCACTCGCTGCGGCGCTGGGCGTCGGCACTGTCGATCGACGACGGCAAGGGGTACACCAGCAGGGGGCGCTGTTCATCCTCGTGGCTGCAGCGGTAGTCGATGGCGCGCGTGACCACGCCGGACAGCCCGTCGAGGCTGCGCTCGTTGGGGGTGAACAGCGCCACCAGCTTGCGCGGCAACAGGGTCGTACAAATGCTGACGGCGGCCGAGCGGCCGCTGCGCGCGTCCACCAGCACGTGCCGGAAGCGCTGCGCCATGTAGTCGCCGAAGCAGCGGAACAAGGCCGGACAGGCGGCGAACAGGCCGTCCCAGTCCATCTGGTCGGCCCGCTCGCCATAGGTGTCGTCGAAGCGGCCGGCGCGCATCAGGTACAGCGGGCGGCTTTCGTCGATCCGCTCGACGTACAGTTCCCAGTCGACGGCCTCAAGCACCTGGCGCGCCAGGCCGACATCGTCGGCACGCCCGCTGGTGCCAAGCCGCCCCAGCCTGGCCAGCTGCTCCTGGCAAGCCTGGAAATATTCGAGCAGGCCCGCCTGCTCGCCACGCCGGTCGAAATAGTGGTGCAGCCCCGGCGATTCGGTATCCCAATCGATCATCAGCACTGGCACTGTGGCATTGTCGCGTCCTGCCAGCAGTACCGCCGTGTTCGACAGCGCGACACTGCGCGCCGTTCCGCTCTCGTATGAATAGAAAGTCGTCACCTCGCCGGGAGCGGTTATCGGCGGTAGGGTAATTCGTTTGAGTTCCATGTTGCTCCTCATTTTTTTGGGAAAGTTAAATCCGGCATATCGCGCCATTCAGGTGGGACATCGGGGAGCACGAATTGGTTGCAATCATGGCCCACTGGCGTGAATTTTTTTTGTAGCTGATAGTGCATCACGATCCTGTCGACAATCCGCTGGATGTCGGGCAGGAACTCCGGATTCGACTTCAGGTCCGTTGTCGCCATGGTGAAATGCGAGAAATCCACATACATGGTGGAATTCGCTATCTGCGGCGGCAATTTTCCCGGGTGCATAGTCATGATCACCGGGATAGTCAGGCGGCTCGGCATCGGATACCAGCTGCTACGCTCCTGCTCGAGCATCTGCATGGCGGCGAACTCGCGCCGCGTGTATGCATGGGCCTCGTACTTGGGCGTGTAGATGAGGATCATCGCCACGCTTTCGCACATGGCGCGCGCGATGCGGCGGTCGAGGTCATCCCCGCCGCCCAGCTGCTCGGTATCGATGAACAGCTCATCCTCGTTGTCGAAATGCGGCTCCAGGTAGCACCGGATGGCATCGGACAGCGCGGTTTTGAATTTGTTCATCAGCTCATAGCGGCCATGCGCATAACTGAAGAAACAGCCGTAACGGATTGCCATTTCGACCTCCTGTCGGTTGTGCGGCGGCTTACTAACAATCTGACTTTAACAAGCTCGACCTATGAGGTTTTGCGCTGGCGCAAAGTGGCGAATAGCCTCGCATGCCAAGGAAAAAGTTCCCGCGCAGGTAGAAAAAAGCAGAAAAAAAGCGGCCATGCGGCCGCTTGGGATGGTGAGGCGCGGATTACCTCGGCGCCGGCGCGGCGCGCGTGGCTTCCTGGGCGATCCAGGCGTTGATGCGGGTTTCCAGCAAGGCCAGCGGCATCGAGCCTCCGCTCAGGATGGCCTCGTGAAAGCGTGCCAGGCTGAACTTTTCGCCCAGGGCGCCCTGGGCGCGCTGGCGCAACTCGGCGATCTTGAGCGCGCCGATCTTGTAGCCCAGCGCCTGGCCCGGCATGGCCATGTAGCGCTCGACCGCGGTGCGCGCCGCCTCCTCGGTTTCACCGGCCTGGTCGACCAGGAAGCGGATCGCCTGCTCGCGGCTCCACAGCTGCGCGTGCAGGCCGGTATCGACCACCAGCCGGGCCGCGCGCACCATGTCGAGGATCAGGTAGCCGGCGTAGGCCTTGGGTTCATCGTACAGGCCCATTTCCTTGCCCAGGCTTGCGGCGTACAGGCCCCAGCCTTCGGCATAGGCGTTGTTGCGGCCGAACTGGCGGAATTTCGGCACCGCCAGTTCGGCCTGGCGCGACATTTGCAGATGATGGCCGGGCAGGCCTTCGTGCAAAAACGTGGCGGTCATGCGGGTGCTGGCATAGGCCGCCGGATCGGGAATCACCGCCCAGTACACGCCGGGGCGCGCACCATCGGCCTTGGGGGACGAGTAGTAATCGGAGGCGCTCATGCGGCTGATCGGCGGCACCGGGCGGATCTCCAGCGCCGCCTTGGGCAGGCTGAGGAACAGTTGCGGCAGCAGCGGCGTAATCCTGGCATGCAGGTCGCGGTAGGCCTGCAATACCTCTTCCTCGGTATGGAAGGGACGGAACTTGGCCTGCTGGCCGATCCAGCGGTTCAGGCCGGCAGGCCCGCCCATGTAGCCCAGCTTGGGCGCCAGCTTGCTCATCTCGCGGGCGATGCGCTCGACCTCGGCCAGGCCGATGCGGTGGATCTCGTCGGGCTTCAAGCTGGTGGTGGTCTGCGCCGCCACCCAGGTGCGGTACCAGGCGCCGCCGTCCGGCAGCGCGCCCAGGCCGGCCGAGTCGCGCGCGCCTGGGAGGTATTCGGCCTCGAGAAAAGCCGCCAGTTTTTTCAAGGAAGGCAGCACGCGCAGGCGCACAGTGTCGTTGTAGGCGCGGGTAAAGCGCGCCTTGTCAGGCGCTTTAAAAGTGGCGGGGAACTGGCGCAGCGGCGCCGTGTAGGCGCTTTTATCGAGCGGGGTATCAGCCAGCTCGCGCACCTGTTCCAGCAACTGTTGCACCAGCGGCTTGGGCAGGGTGATGCGCTGCTTGAGCCCGCTGCGCATGGCGGCAATCGCGCCGTCGATCCAGGCCGGCAGCGCGCCGATGCGCTTTAGGTAAATCTGGTACTGCCCCGGCGTGCCGATCTGCTGCATGGCCTGGCCGCTGCCCAGCATGGCGATCCACATCGGCAGATTATCCATTTGATTGAGCGGCATCAGATAATCCTTGAGCGGCTCGAACATCAGCGCGGTGCTCAGGTCATAGCTAAGGATGTCGTAGGAAGTCTGGTCCGCCTCGCCCAGCTTGCTGCGGTCGATCCGCTTGAGTTTTTCCTGCACGCTGCGCAGCATGGCGAAGCGGCGCGCGCGCACGGCGGGCACGTGGGTCATCGGCAGCGCGTCGTCATAGCGATTGTCGCCGGCGAAGGTCGCCTCCAGCGGCTCGAAGCGTGCCTGTGCGTCGTAGTAATGCTCGGCCAGGCGCGCAAGCTGCTGCGCCGGGCTGGCCGGCTGCGCCTGCACAGGCGGCGCGGCCGCCGCCGCATGGGTCATTGCCGGCGATGCCAGGCGAAAGCCGAGTGCCACCACCAGCGCGACGGTCCGCATGGTTCGCTCCATCATGCCCTGCCCTTTCAGCCGGTCACGCTTAGTCGTTTGCCGCCGCCTCGGCGCCTTGGCCGGCCGCCGTCTCCGGTGCCGGTTTGAAAAACGCCACCACCTCTTCCTGGACGCGGGTGCGCTTGAACGAGGGCAGGCTTTGCCAGATGCGCTTGCCGTAGGATTTGCTGATCACGCGCGGGTCGCAGATCATCAGCACGCCGCGGTCGTTCTCGTCGCGGATCAGGCGGCCGGCGCCCTGCTTGAGGTTGATGATGGCCTCCGGCAAGGTGTGGTGCATGAAGCCGTTCATGCCCTGCTTTTCCATCACGTCGATGCGCGCGGCCAGCACCGGGTCGTCGGGCGGGGCGAAGGGCAGCTTGTCGATGATCACCAGCGAGAGCGCGTCGCCGCGCACGTCCACGCCTTCCCAGAAACTCTGGCTGCCGACCAGCACGCCATTGCCGGCCTTGCGGAACGAGTCCAGCAGTTCGGTGCGGCCGCGTTCGCCCTGGACGAACAGCGGATAGTCGAGCCCGCGCTTGAAGAACTCGTCGGAGAGGCGCTCGGCCACCTGCTTGACCGCGCGGATGGTGGTGCACAGGAAGAAGGTGCGCCCGCCCGCCGCCTCGATCACCGGCAGCGCGCAGTCGATGACGGCATTGGTGTAGCCGAAGGCATTCGGATCGGGCAGTCCGGTCGGCACGTACAGCAAACCCTGCTGTTCATAGTTAAACGGACTCGGCCAAGTCTGGGCCGGCTCGCCGGTCAGTCCCATCTGGTTGGAGAAATGCTTGAAGTCGTTCTTGACCGCCAGCGTCGCCGAGGTAAAGATCCAGCTGCGCGGCGTGCCTTCGCGCTGGCTGTTGAAGATCGGCGCGATCGACAGCGGGGTTTTATGCAGCTGCACCGAAGACGAAAACGCCTCCACCCACAGCACCGCCTGGTCACCCTCGACCAGCTTGCCCTTGCCGTCGGCCTTCCAGGCATCCAGCCCGGCCGCCAGTTCGACCGCGCGCACGCGGCATTGCTCCAGCGTTTCCGCGCGGGCGGCCTGCTCTTCCAGCGCGTCGATCATCTCGCCCAGCTTGGCCTTGACGGTCGCCAGCGCCGGGAAGAACTCGGACGAGGGCGGGATCTGGGCCAGCGACATGCGAACCTGGTCCTGCGGAAAGGTCAGGCGCAGGTCGCGCGCGGCTTTTTCGAGCCCGGTAACCACCTTGGCCCAGTCGGCCCCGCCGCGCGCATGCGCCAGGCCTTCGGCCAGCACGTCGCGGCACAGTTCGAGGAGTTGCGAAGTCGAGATGGTCTGGCCGAAGAACAGCGTGGCGGTGTCGGGCAGCTGGTGGGCTTCGTCGAAGATGATGGTGTTGGCGGACGGCAGCAACTCGGCCACGCCGGTATCTTTCAAGGCCACGTCGGCGAAAAACAGGTGATGGTTGACCACCACCACGTCGGCCTGCTGGGCTTCGCGGCGCGCCTTCATCACGAAGCAATCCTGGTAGTACTGGCACTCGGCGCCCATGCAGGTGTCGCGGGTGGACGTGACCAGGTTCCAGATCAGTGCGTTTTCGGGCACCTTGGACAGCTCGGCCTTGTCGCCCGAACTGGTCATCTTGATGAAGCGGGAGATCTCGCGCAGGTGGCCGACGTCGTCGCGCGAGGTCATGCGGCCATTCTGCAGCGTGCGTTCCAGGTGGTAGTGGCAGACGTAATTGGAGCGCCCCTTGAGCAGGGCCACCGAGACCGGCGCCTTGAGCGCGGCGCGCACGGTCGGAATGTCGCGCAGGAACAACTGGTCCTGCAGGTTCTTGGTGCCGGTCGAGACGATGGTTTTGCCGCCCCACATCAGCGCCGGGACCAGGTAGGCGAAGGTCTTGCCCGTGCCGGTGCCGGCCTCGGCCATCAGGGTTTTCTGGTCGGCAATCGCCTGTGCAATGGCCTTGGCCATCTCGGTCTGCGAGCGGCGCGGGCTGTAGGTGCCGACCGCGGGCGCGAGCGGGCCGCCGGCGGAAAACAGGCGGTCGATATCGGCGTCGTATTTACCGGCCGGGACGGCGGGCGCGGCATCAGGGGAAGCAGCGTCGCCGGCGGCGTCCTGCGCGGGAGTGGATTCGGTCAAAGTGGCATCGTGTAGGGAAAACGGATCAGGCCGGAACGTCGGGCACCAGCTGCATTTTCAACAGCGTGATATGGTCCTTCAGCTGAAGTTTACGCTTTTTCAGGCGGCGCAGCTGTAACTGATCGTGATGTCCGTCCAAGGTCAGCAAGTCTATGACCGCGTCGAGGTCCCGATGTTCCACGTCGAGTTCGATCAGGCGGCGCTGGATTTCTTGGACATCATTCATGTGTGGTATTCCCTGCGGATTTAACTCAAAAACTTCAAGAATGCGCGAGGAAAGCGCATTACAATCTGTAACAATTTGTTGCGCGTAGTAAATAGTCGGACCTTGCACGATTGTGCATTCCGAGTGCATAGTTTAATCTACGACGACGTTGCCGCCAATATAGATTGTACGGCGTTGCACCATACACCACACGGATATGACTTCATACAAGATTGAAGCCGGTACCGCCCAGCACATCGGCAACCGCCCCCAGCAGAACGACCGCACCGCCCTCTTCACCGGCGCCCGTGCACCTGGCTATATGATGGCCGTGCTGGCCGACGGCATTGCCGGCGGCGCCGCCGCGTCCGAACAGGTGCTGCACACGGCCAAACAGCTGTTCGACGAGTTCAAGCCGGGCGACAATCCCGGCATCGATCGCCTGGCCGGGCTGCTGCGCGAGATCGTCCACGAGACCCACATGGTGATCAAGATGAACGGGGTCACCACCCAGACCGAGCCTCACTCCACCTTTGTCGGCCTGATCATCACTCCGTCCGGCCAGGCTGTGTGGGCGCATGTGGGCGACTCGCGCCTGTACCGCTTTGCCAATGGCCAGTGCGGACACCGCACCAGCGACGTGCCCTACATCGAGCATCTGGTGGGCACTGGCCTGCCGCTGGAAGCGGCGCGCAACCACCGCCATTCCAAGTTGCTGGTCAATGTGCTTGGCAACAGCCGCAAGGAACCGTATGCCGCCATCGGCAGCCACGAGAACTTGGCCGCCGGCGATGCGTTTTTGCTGTGCTCGGATGGTCTGTGGCACTTCTTTACCGATGCCGAACTGGGCGCCGTGCTGACCAAGAACACCCCGCGCCAAGCGTCGGAAATGCTGATCAACAAGGCGGGCGAACGGGCCCAGGGCAAGGGCGGCAACTGCACGATGGCGATCGTCAAACTGGTCAAGCCACCGCGCGAGGTGCCGAACTACACGGTACAGAAGATGGGCCGGGCTGTTTAAGTACTCGCTAACAAGTACCACCAGCTTAAAAACTGTCAAGTTAACTATTTTGCAGGTTGAACGGTTTTCGCTGCCTTCGCCTTTTCCTCAGCCTGCTTCGCCTGCTCCGCAGCCCTGGCCGCCTGTTCCTTCGCCCGCTCCGCCTGCCGCTCCGCGACCCGCTGCTGGCGCTTGATGGAATCGGCTCTACGCTGCTCGAACGCGGCGACATTGGCCGGCGCCTCGGCGGCTTTTATCCGGTCCTTATCAGCTTGCTCGGCCACCCGGGCCGCACGGTTGGCCTGGCGCTTGGCCAGCTTGCCGCGCGGCGGCGGCAGCGGCAGCGGATTGTCTGCGCGCGCCGCAGGGGGCGGCTCGGCCGCACGGCGCGCTTCCGATTCGGCAAATTCCTTCTCGGCCTCGGCCTGCTTGCGGTCGCGCTCTTCCAACTTGGCTTTACGCTGGAAATACTGAGCCTCGTTCTCCACCGCGTTCAGATAGGCCAGGCGGCTGCGGCGCTCTTCCTTGGCCTTGTCCAGGCAGTTGTTCACAAAAAACTTGGCGTAGCAGTTCTGCTCGGCGGCGGCGTAATTCGCCTCGACCTCGGCGCGCTCCGCCGCTGCCTTTTTCAGGCTGGCCTCGGCCTGCTCGACCGAGCGCGTGGTGGGAACCACCGGCGCGATGTTCGGTGGCAGCAGCACCACGCTGCAGCCAAGCAACGGCAGCGGCGCCAGCAAAGCGATCAGGTGTTTTTTCATGCGCAAGGCTTTCTTGTCAGGTCAGGCAATCGCATCGGCCGCGTCGCGGCGCTGGGTCTGCATGTATTCACGCGACTGCATCTCAATGATACGCGAGACGGTGCGGTGGAACTCGTTCGACAGCACCCCCTGGGTGTACAGCTCTTCCGGCTCGACCGCTGCCGACATCAGCAGCTTGACCTTGTGATCGTAAAACACGTCGATCAGCCAGGTGAAACGGCGCGCTTCCGAGGACTGCGACACCGACATGGCCGGCACCCCCGACAGGATCACGGTATGAAAGCGGCTGGCGATTTCCAGGTAGTCGTTCTGCGAACGGGGCCCGCCGCACAGGGTCGCGAAATCGAACCAGACGATGCTGCCGGCACGGCGCAGGGCGCGGATTTCGCGCGCCTCGATGTGGATGCGCGGATCTTCGTCGGCGGTTTCGGCCAGCGCAGCGTAGGCATGGCGCAGGGCCTGGTCGGCCTGGGCCGACAAAGGAGTCAGGTAGCTTTGGGTCTGTTCCAGCGTACGGGTACGGTAATCGATGCCGGAATCGACATTCATCACGTCCAGCTTGTCCTTGAGCAGCGCGATGGTCGGCAGCATGCGGTCGCGGTGCAAGCCATCCGGGTACAGCAGGTCCGGATCGTAGTTGGAGGTCATGATGAAGGACACGCCGTTGTTGAACAGCGCAGTCAGCAGATTATACAAAATCATCGCATCGGCAATGTCCGACACGTGGAATTCGTCGAAGCAGATCAGGCGGTACTTCTTGG
>CAMLFK010000079.1 GCA_946479255.1 uncultured Oxalobacteraceae bacterium | reverse complement strand
ACTCATATCCTTGTTCTTTGGTGCTGCGGTTTGCCTGCGGTATCGGCGTTTTCGTCTATCGGCAGCCAGACTTTATGGTGAGGGAAGGGTGTCAGTTCAGAGGCCGGCATCGGCACTCACTGTCTGGCTGGTCCTGATGTTCATTCTGGGATTATTTGTCGGGTATCTTCTGGTTCGTGGCAACCCCGCGTTGTTGGTGCCTGCGGTCGGTGTGCTGACGTTCATATCCTGGTCACGCGGATGCCGTCGCAATCGGGAATTTTATTGCACAGGAGTTGTCGTTGCGGTCGGCACCGCCATTCCATTAATGTTGACTGAGGGGAGTCTCGGCAACCCTTTCATCATGCTCATCGCCGGATGGGCATTCTGGTTCAGCGCAGCTGTGGCATTTCTTCATTGGCGGTAGCCTTACTTCTTACGTGCATCTTGCGGATGCATCTGATGACCGTGCGTTCGCCTGACAACACCAAGCTGTCGCGCGTCCGCTGACCTCCGACACGAACGAGCACGACTCGTCCAGCGCTCTGCCTCTGCGCTTTGCGGCTGCCCTTTGCCGCCCAGGGTGCCGGACGGGCCGCGGATCACTTCAACCGACTCGACATCGTGGACGCGAAGGCGGCGACTGGATGGCGCTGCACGGGCAGGCCGGGCGGGCTATCGTCGGCCTGGTGAGCTTTCGCCTGGTGTGGGGCCTGATCGGCTCCACCCATGCGCGCTTCGCGCAGTTCGCGCCAACGCCGGCGCGCCTCTTCAACTACCTGGGGGGGCGCTGGAGCGGACACGGACACAATCCGCCGGGCGCGCTATCGGTGCTGGCCTTGCTCGTATTGCTGGCGGCGCAAGCGCTCACCGGCCTGTTCGCCAACGACGAGATCGCGTTCACCGGCCCGCTGTACGCGCTCATCGACGACGCGCTGGCGCTGCGCCTGACCGGCCTGCATCACCAGCTGTCCGATGTGCTGCTATGGCTGATCGGCCTGCACGTGCTGGCCATCGCGCTGTACCTGGCGGTGCGCAAGACCAACTTGGTCACACCCATGGTGACCGGTTACAAGCAAGCGCACGGCACGCCGGTCAGCAAGGGCGGGCCGGTCGCATTCGCCGTCGCGCTGGCGGTGGCGATAGCGGCGGTGTACGCGGCCAGCGGCGCGTTTAACCCGGTGCCGCCCGCGCCGGCGCCAGTGCCGGCGGCAGCCAGCACGCCGGCCTGGTGATTCCGGATTTTGGTAATCGATTGATGAATTAGGAGGTAAGGCATGAGTACTTTGGCGATCAATTCGACCTATCCGGCCAAGCGCGGCGGGACGCCGATCGATGGCTGGGTCAAGGTGCCGCTCAGCTTTACCGTTTAAGGTCGCTTGGGTTTTTCTATATATAGTACAATTCACATGGAAAAAGAAACTAACCGTGAGGAGTCGTTATGCAAAGGATGGGGATGGTGATCGGCATCGTGCCGGAGCGGATCGAAGAATATAAGCGCCTGCACGCCGACGTATGGCCGCAGGTGCTGGCACGCTTGAGCGAAGCCCAGGTGCGCAACTACACGATCTTCCTGCGCGAGCCGGAGAACCTGCTGTTTGGATACTGGGAATACCATGGCCAGGATTTCGAGGCCGATATGAAAAAGGTGTCGGACGACCCTGAAACCCGACGCTGGTGGACCTTTTGCGGCCCCTGCCAGCAGCCTTTGCCAAGCCGCGCGCCGGACGAGCACTGGGCGTCGATGGAGCAGGTGTTTCACATGGATTAAACCGAAGCCGGTGCACTCGTGCCGGCGGCCGGCGTCAGCCTGGTTGCGCGATGCGCGTCCGGGTGTGGATCGACTGCATCATGCTGTGGCGCGCGCTGGCCAGGTGCTTGCGCATGGCAGCGCGCGCAGCGGCCGGATCGCGTCCGGCGAGCCCGCGCAGGATCGCCAGGTGCTCCTTGACCGCATGCTGGAAGCGTGCCTGCTCGTCGCCCTTGTCCCACTGATAGTGATAGTGGAAGACCAGCGACACGATGTCGTAGAACTCTTTGGCGAAGCGGTTCTTCAGCAAGCCGATCAGGAAAGTATGGAAGTCCCGGTCGAGCGCGGGGAAATCCTTGTAGCGCTTGAGGATGGCCGAGTCGAGCCGTTCGTGGCGCGCGATCAGCTTGTCCAGCTGCGCAAAAGCCGGATCGTCCGCGGGCAGGGCCGTGCAACGCGCTACCGCGGCAAACTCGAACATCTGCCGCATGTCGGCAAGTTCGGTCGCAAACTCCACATCGAAGGCGCACAGGCGCCAGCCGCCGCGCGGCTTTTTCTCAATCAGGCCGAAGCGCGAGAATGAGATCAGGAATTCGCGCACGCTGATCGTGCTCGCGCCGGCGGCACGCGCCAGCTCCGCTTCCGAAAACTCGGCACCGGGCGGCAAATCGCTCTGATAGACACGCTCCATCAGCACCTGCTGGATGCGGTCGGCGCCCGACTGCAGCTCGGCCACATCGAAGTAATCCTCCGCCAGCGGTTTGCGCAGCAGCCGGCGTTCTTTCAGGCCGTTGATCAGTCCCTGGGTATGCAGGTAGGCCACGGCGCTGCGAATCGCGGTGCGGCTGCCCTGGCAAAACTCGGTCATGCGTTGTTCGGTTGGCAGCGCTTCGCCAATGGCCACGTTGGCGTCGATATGCTGCAGCAGCAGATTGGTGCTCCGCTTGAAGATGGTAGGAGGTTTGGACATGAAATCCGGGGATCCCTTCGGTACGCTCGTTCAGTATAGATAAGGAACATTTTAACCGAAGCGTGCGCCGGCAAAGGGCCTGAAAAGCCCCATGGTTGCGGCAAAAAGTGGCAAGATGGCGCGGTCCATCCACTTCCACTGTCGAACGTTTCATGATCAAGCCCGATGCACCGCGATTCATCCCGAAGGAACTCCATCCCACGGATGAGCAGACCGCGATCCAGCTCGCCAAGGACAAGGTGCTTGTCATCCGTGCCAACGCCGGTGCGGCCAAGACCACCACGCTGGCGCTGCGCATCGGCGAAGCCATCGCGCGGGGCCTGGCGCCCGAACACATCCTGGCGCTCACTTTTACGCATGAGGCACGCGATGTGCTCAGGCGCCGGCTGCTTGACATCGGCATTCCCGCAGCCACCGCGGCGCGTGTGCGCGTGGCGACCTTCGAAGAATTGTCGATCCAGGCGCTGGAGCAGATCGAGCAGCGCAAGGTTCCGCAGATCAGCCACATCAAAGGCCTGAAGTTTTATGTCGATACGGCCTTGCAGAATGTGAGCGACAACTACAGCAACAAGGTCGAGTACCTGGTGTCGGATACCTCGACCGCGGCGCTGAGCCAGTTCTTTCATGCGCAGCTCGAACTGAAGGCGACGATGCGCCTCTCGGCCGACCTGGAAGACCTTAGCGAGGACGAAGTCAGCGACGTGCTGGGCGTCTCGTTCTCCACCAGCCTGGCGATCCAGGAATATGAACAGATTCGCTTGAGGAAGGGCGGCGATGTGCAGTTCCGCGGGCCATTCGACGCGACCTACGACCTGGCCTGCCAGCTCGATGCGGATCCGGCGGTGCGAAGCGAGCTGCCGCGCTGGCGCATCATCCTGTGCGACGAACTGCACGACCTGAACGAGGCATCGTTCCATCTGCTGACGCACCTGATCGACCCGGCCTTCACCTATTTCATCGGTGCCGGCGACATCGACCAGGTGATCCATTCGCGCCTGGGTGCGAGCGAAGAATTCATGCGCAGCCGTTTTGTCGCCGCCTATCCCGGCACGGCAGCCTATCCGCTGACCTACAGCTTCCGCCATGGGCCGCACCTGGCTTACGCGGCCGGGGCCTTCAAGAAGAAGCCGGCCGAATCAAGCCTAGCCCTGCGTACCGAGGTCCATGAGCTGCATTACGATGGCAAGGAGGTCAGCTGTGCCCGGCAGGTGGTCGCCAGCGTGGAGCGCTGGAAGAAGCAGGGGAAGGCGGGCGAGCGCTGCACGATCCTGATCCGCGAGCCGCACCAGGCGATCGACATCGAGAACGCGCTGATGCAGGCCGGTATCAATTACCGCACGCTGGAGATGGCGCGCTATCTGGACCGGGAAGAGATCCTGTTCTTGCGCGGAATGATCGCCATCGCGCTGGATAACTTCGCCGCCACCGACAAGGGCAAGCGCGGCGCGGTGTTCGACGCTGTGGCTACCTTCGCCGAAGTCAGTTTTGCGCGCGACGAGAATGTCGCCCAGCTGCGCCAGTCGGTGATCGATGAACCGGTGGCCCTGAACTTCCTGTTTTCCGGCCGGGTCGACCAGCGCGGCGCCAAGGATGTGGGCGAGCGGGTGCGGGCGGTGGCCGATGCGCTGCTGGCCGCCGCGCGCAGCCAGGCGCCGGACCTGGTGCTGGGCGCCTTGCGCCAGCAGCTGGCCAGCTTGCTCGGCTTTGTCCAGGGTGAAGCCGCGCCCGGCGCCGATACTACCCTGGCGCGCGCCTTGAACGAGGTCGAACAGGAAGTAAGCGCCATGATCGGCTACCTGGAGCGCAGCGTGATGGTCATGGACGCAGGCACTTTGCTGAACATGCTGCGCAATCACCTGCTGACACTGTTATCGAAGCTCGACCAGCTGACCGCCGGCGACGTCAAGCAGCGCATGGCCGGCGTGGTGGCGTATATGCGCGAGCTGGCGCCCGATGTGCCGGCGGGCGAAGCGCTGCGCCATATCTGCAAGCTGATGAACATCGAGGCGCTTGCCAAGAGGCTGTACGTTCATCCGCACGAGGCGCGCGTGGTGACCCGCTCGATCGACGGCTTCATCAAGGCCGCGCAAGAGAAGGCGATGAACCTGCGCCAGTTCTCCGAATGGATCGCCGGGGCCGATGGCTACGCCTCAGGCAAGAGGGACAAACATTGCGTGCAGCTGGACTGCGTACGCAATGCCAAGGGCAAGGAGTTCGACCATGTGATCCTGCCTTACCTGGAACAGGGCGAGTTTCCCTTTGCACGCGCCGACCCGGGCGAGGAAGAGAACCTGTTCTACGTGGCGATCACGCGCGCCATCTCGGCGCTGACCCTGATCAGCCCGAGCGAAGCAGGAGCCCGCAGCCCGTTCATCGAGCGCATGCAGCTAGAGCGCGGCAAGGCGCGTGCGCAAACGGCGCTGGAGCGCAATGCCCAGCGCCCCGGCGTGGCGGCGCGGCTGGAGTTCAGGGCCAATGGCGACGACTGGGCGCGTGCCAAAGCGCTGGGTGCCCATTGGGACGCGACCAGGAAGGTGTTTTACCTGGCCGAAGGGCAGTCGCCGACGCCATTCTCGGAGTGGCTGCGCTGATGCGGCAGGCCTGAACCACAGCGCGCTCATGCGCGCAAACGAAAAAAAGCCGGGGAAACCCGGCTTTTCTTATTAATGCAGCACTTCTAGCGAGTGCTTACCACCAGATCGTGTAGACATAGACCAGCGCGGCCAGGATGATCGCGGTGCCGATGGCAAAGCCGGTGTCGACCTTGAACATGCTCTTGTCGACGATCATGACTTTGCGGTCCTTCTCGGCGTCCGGCTTGATCAGGCTGATCAGGACCATGCCGATGATGACGAAGCAGAACACCATGAACATGCGGTCCAGGAACGGAATTTCGAACACGCCGGCGCCGGCATCCTTGGCGAAGCCGATTGGCGCCAGGAAGGAGAGGTCCATCATTGCAGGCAGGAACTTGAGTACCAGCGAAGCCACGAAGCCGCCGATGGTTGCAAACATGGCCGCGTTGGCGGTGGTGCGCTTCCAGAAGAAGCCCATGATGAACATGGCGAAAATGCCTGGCGAAACGAAGCCGGTGTATTCCTGGATGTACTGGAAGCCGCCTTTTTTGTCGATGCCCATGAACGGGGCGATCAGCACGGCGAGCAGCATCGAGACCACCACGGTGACGCGGCCGATCGATACCATCTTCTTCTCGTCGGCGTTGACGTTGAAGCGTTTCTTGTACAGGTCGAGCGTGAAGATGGTGGCGATACTGTTGGCTTTACCAGCCAGCGAAGCGACCACGGCGGCAGCCAGGGCGGCGAAGGCCACGCCTTTGAGGCCGGATGGCAGCAGGTTCAGCAGAACAGGGTAGGCGCGGTCAGGGTTCAGTTCGCCGTTGTGCAGCATGCCTTCGCCCAAGGTACCTTGCTGGTACAGGACCCATGCGGCGATACCAGGCAGTACGACGATGACAGGCATCAGCAGCTTGAGGAAAGCGGCAAACAGCAGGCCCTTGCGAGCGGTCGGCAGGTCGGCGCCCAGTGCGCGCTGGGTGATGTACTGGTTGCAGCCCCAGTAGTTCAGGTTGACGATCCACATACCGCCGATCAGCACGGACAGGCCGGGCAGATCCATATAGTTGTCGTTGTCGCGGGACAGGACCATGTCGAAGTGGCCGCCGGCTTTTGCCGACAGCACGGACAGGCCGTGGCTGATCGAGCTGCCGCCATTGCTGGTCGATACCAGTTCAACCGCCAGCCAGGTGGTGACCAGGCCGCCGAGCACCAGGCAGAACACCTGGATCACGTCGGTGTAGCCGATGACCTTCATGCCGCCGAGGGTGATGATGACGGCAAACACCGCCAGCACGACCATACAGCCGTAGACCGGCAGGCCGGAAATGCTGTTGATCGCCAGCGCGCCCAGGTACAGGATCGAGGTCAGGTTCACCACGACATACAGCAGCAGCCAGAATACGGCCATGATGGTCGCGACCTGGCGGTTGTAGCGCTGCTCCAGGAACTGGGGCATCGTGTAGATATGGTTTTTGAGGTACACGGGCATGAAGAACACGGCCACGATGACCAGGGTGGCGGCGGCCATCAGCTCGTAGGTGGCAATTGCCATACCGATCTTGAAGCCGGAACCGCTCATGCCGATGAACTGCTCGGCCGAAATGTTGGAGGCGATCAGGGATGCGCCAATCGCCCACCAGGTCAGCGACCCTTCGGCGAGGAAGTAGTCATGCGAGGCGGAACCGGAGCTTTTTTGCTTGCGCTTGTAGACCCAGATACCGTAGCTGGCAACGATGATGAAATAGGTGAGAAAGACCACTAGGTCTAGTGTTGATAATTTATTCATAAGTCATTTGCTGATGATGATCTAGTTTATTGGGAGCGCCTGCAGCCCGCGCCGCGCCATGGTTAGTTCTTCGTGGCATCTCCATTAGGCGGTGCATAGTGTAATGCACGAATTGAATTGTTAGAAGTTGATTGCGGACATATGCCGCAAATAACACGTTTTGCCACAATGTTCTACGCTACCAATTTCTGTAGAGTACTATTTCACGGGCAAATATGCCGAATTTCGACCTTGCTATACGTTTTCGGGATTGCTCAATTTGATTGCGCGAACAAACGCGAGGGCGGCAAGATGCCATACAATCGATAATGTTAGAAGATTTATATGTTTTTATTTGGGGAAATCTTTCGAAAGGACAGAATGAAACACGATCTGCACTTACTCGTCATCGATCCGCAAAACGATTTCTGCGACGTGCCGCCGGACTACCTGGCGCGCGCCGGCGTGCGGCAGGGCACCGCGCCCGCCTTGCCGGTGCCGGGCGCCCATGCCGACATGCTGACCCTGTCCGACCTGGTGCTGCGTGGCGCGGCCGGGCTCACCGGCATCAGCACCACCCTCGACAGCCACCACCGGGTCGACATTGCCCACCCGCCCTTCTGGGTCGACGAGGAAGAGCGCGAACTGGCGCCGTTCACCGAGGTTGCCGCGGCCGATGTGCGGGCCGGGCGCGTCCGGCCCCGCGCGCCGGACGCCTTGCCGCGGGTGCTGGATTACTTGGACGCGCTGGAAGCGGCCGGGCGCTACCGCCACATGGTGTGGCCGGTGCATTGCGAAATGGGCACCTGGGGCCAGCGCACCCATGCGGCCGTGCAAGCCGCCTTCGACAGCTGGGAACGGCGCGGGCAAGGACGGGTCAATACCGTCACCAAGGGCCAGAATCCGTGGACCGAGCATTACTCGGCCATCCAGGCCGAGGTGCCGGACCGGGACGATCCGTCGACCCACCTGAATGCCGAACTGATCAGGCTGCTGGCGGCCAGCGACAAGGTGTTCATCGCCGGCGAGGCGGGCAGCCATTGTGTCAAGGCCACCACCGAGCACCTGGTGGCCAACTTGCCGCCGGAAGCGGTGTCCCGGCTGGTGCTGGTGACCGATTGCATGAGCGCGGTGGCCGGCTTCGAGGAGCAGCATCAGCGTTTTCTGGACGATATGGTGGCGCGCGGCATGCAGACGGCCACGGCGGCCGAGGTCTTGCCGGAATTATTGGCCAATGCCCGTCCATAGAGAAAGATTGAAGCAATGACCCACATTGTCCGCAGCCTGCTGGAAACCGACCTCTACAAATTCACCATGTGGCAGGCCTTGCTGCACCGGCATCCGTCGGCGGAGGCCGAGTACTCCTTCCTGTGCCGCAATATGCCGGCCTATCCGCTGGCCGACTTGAAAGATGAGCTCAGCGCCGAACTCGACCACCTGTGCAGCCTCAGCTTTGCGCCCGGCGAGATTGCTTATCTGCGCGGGCTGCGCTATATAAAAAGCGACTTCGCCGATTTCCTGACCCTGTTCCGTTTCCAGCGCCACTTCATCACGGTCGAGGCCGATGGCGCTGATTTACTGATCCGCGCGGCCGGACCGGTGGTACACGTGATGGGTTTCGAGATCTTCGTGCTGTACATCGTCAACGAACTGTACTTCCGCCGTTTCGAGCAGGCGGGGGCGCTGGCCGAAGGACGGCGGCGCCTGGCGGACAAGGTCAAGCTGCTGCGCGCCTGGCAGACGCCGCCGGACCTGCGCCACCCCTTCGAATTTTTCGACTTCGGCGTGCGCCGGCGTTGGTACGGCGCTGACCGACGTGGTCGGCATGGATGCCTTCCTGGCCGATTTCGACCTGTATTTCGCCAAGCTGTTCGACGGCCTGCGCCACGATTCGGGCGACCCGGTGGCGTGGGGAGAAAAAGCGCTGGCCCACTATGCGCGCCTGCGCATCGACGCCCACACCAAGCGGCTGGTGTTTTCCGACGGGCTCGATTTGCCCAAGGCGATCGCGCTGCACCGGCATTTTGCCGGCCGCACCATGACCGGCTTCGGCATCGGCACCAGCTTGTCCAACGATATGGGCCTTCAGCCCTTGAACATCGTCATGAAGATGATGCAGTGTAATGGGCAGCCGGTGGCCAAGCTGTCTGACTCGCCGGGCAAGACCATGTGCACCGACCAGACTTTCTTGGCTTATCTGAGCCAAGTGTTTTGCCAGACCAGAGTTTGAGTATGGCCGCGATCCCAGATCACGAAAATGTAGTCGCAACTGGAACCTTTCTTTACGACGACGCTGTCGAATGCGACATCTGTATCGTGTATAGCCTCGTTCGCTTCGGCAGTGGCGACTACGAAGACCTTCCTGAGCTGGAGAACGATATCGAAGTCGACACCTACTATGTATGGTTCGGCTCGACGACGGAGCGAAACCGTTTCAATGCTGGTGGTGGTGGATTCCCCTCGCTTCAGGAGGCAATCAACAACGTCGAAGGCAGGCCCGGCTTCGGCGCTTCCGTGCGGTGGACCAGCATCTCCCGAAAGTAGGAGGGCCGTGCAAATAAAGAAGGTCCAGCGGCACGGAGCTGGCGACGTGCTGGACCATTTCCAGCAACTTGCGATTGAGGCGCAGATATTCCGGCGCCCGCCCGGCACCACCAGGGCGTCGTAGCCGGCGTGGACCTGGTGGCCGACCGCCAGCAGGGTCTGGTAGGGAACCATGATCTCGTAGTCTTCGCCAAAATCGCCAACCAGCATCAGGATCTTTTTCGCAGCCACGGTGCTCTTTCGTGTGGAGGAGGGAGGGTTCATTATTTGCGGCTTCGGGTGCGCGCGGGTAGTTGCCAGTTACTACATACGGCGCGCTGTCGTGCAAGCTTCCCATATAGAATCCGATAAAATTTCTAAAAGGATATCGGATCATGTTGATTTCAGAGCGTATCGGCGCGGCGCGCCCACTGGCCACCACCGCCATGCACGGCCGGGTGGAAGCGATGAAGGCGCGCGGCGAACAATTGATCGATTTTTCGATCGCCATTTCACATTTTCCGGCGCCGCCGTCGGTGCGCGAACGGGTTGCCCTGGCCTTGGCCGAGCCGGCCTTGCCGTACACGGCGGTGGGCGGCGCGGTGGAATTGCGCACCCGCATGGCGGCCAAGGTCGACGGCGAAAACCGGATCGATGCTCTCGCCGAGGAAATCATCATCACCAACGGCGCCAAGCAGGCCTTGTACCAGGCGCTGTATGTGCTGACCGATCCGGGCGACAGCGTGATCGTGTTCCGTCCGCACTGGCCGGCCTATGTGGCCACGGCCGAGCTGCTCAAGCTCAAGGTGCATCTGGTCGACCTGCCCGCGCAGCTGGATCAGGACTTCCTGGACAGTCTGCCGGGCGCGAAACTCATCATCATCAACAATCCGCACAACCCGACCGGGCAGGTGATGACGCGCGCCGAGGTGCGCCTCCTGGCCGAGTGGATGCGGCACCGGCGCTGTCACGCGATCGTCGACGAAAGCTACGAGAAACTGATTTTTGAGGGCGAGCATGTCAGCCTGGCAAGCTGCGCCGACTGGCGCGAGCTAGGCGTGGTGACCTTGTTCTCGGCCTCGCAAAGCTATGCCATGATGGGCTGGCGCTGCGGCTTCGCGGTGGCGCCGGCGCATGTGGTGCAAGCCATGGAAACCTTGCAGGGGCCGATCACGGCGGCGACCTCGGCCCTGACCCAGGTGGCGACCGAGGCGGCGTTCGAGTCGGGCGAGCCGCTGGCCATGCTGGAAGATTACCGCCTGCGGCGCGACCTGGTGCTGGAACAGGTGGCGCCGGTGCCGTGGCTGCATATGGCGTGCCCGGCATCCGGCCCCTATCTGTGGGGTGACGTGACGGCGCTCGGCTGCGACACGGTGGAGTTTGCAGAAAACCTGCTGGCCGAGTGCGGCGTGGCCATCATGCCGGGCGATGCGCTGGGCATGCCGGGCTATATCCGGATCGGCTATATCTCGGACGACCTTGCCACGTTGACACGCGGAGTGCAGCAGATCATTGATTTTGGCAACGCGATGACCAGGCGGACGCGTGCGGTGAGCACGTCGGACAGGGTGCGAATTTAGCAAGCGATTTGTCATTTTCCGTCGAATAACAGGGCGGTATCGCGCCGTTCTGTTTCATATGCGCAACTGTACGGCCGGGTTCAGCCGATGGCCGCGCCAGCCAGGCTGTGCCTATCGTAATATAGCGCCTCTGTTATAGTGAAAGGTGCCGGTCCATGCCCGTTGCCGACCCTGACCGGGTGTCCAGGAAAGCCGTGTTTCAACTCAACAGCCTGCGTGCGCGGCTGTTGCTTTTGGTCGCGCTGGCGATGGCACCGATGGTGGCAATGACGGTCGCATCCGGGATGCGCGAGCGCTCCCACGCGATCGATGCGGCGCGCGAAAACCTGCAGCGCCTGGCCAACCTGGCCGCGGCCAACGAGGCCAAGTCGATCGACGGCGCCATGCAGATCCTGCGCGACCTGTCGAGCGTGCCGACGGTGTTGCGCGACCGGGCCGGCTGCGGACAGTTGATGACCGATATCCTGTCCAAGAACTCGGATTTCGTCAATTTCGGCGTCATCGAGATGGACGGCAACGTCAGCTGCAGCGCCATTCCCATGGCCAAGGCGGTCAACCTCGCCGATCGCCCGCACTTCAAGCGCGCCGTGGCTGAGCGGCGCTTCATTGCGGGCAGTTATGTGTTTGGCAGGGTCGCGCAAAAGCACACCATCAACCTGACTTATCCGGTCACCCAGGGCACCACGGTGGTGGCGGTCCTGTTCGCGGCCATCGACTTGTCCGAACTGGATAAATTCGTCGCCGACATCCAGTTGCCGGCCGGCTCGATCCTGTGGACCGCCGATGCCGAAGGCACGGTCATTTCGCGCCGGCCGGATGCCGCATCCTGGCTGGGCAAGCGCATCCCGTTCGAGCTGTGGCAGATTGGCGCGTCGCGCCCGCGCCCGGCCTCGCTGGTGGACAGCGACGGAGTCGAGCGCATCTATGCCTTCGCGCGGGTCGGCGGGCCGCTCTTGTCGGACTACACGGTGATGATCGGGGTGCCGCAGGAATACATCGTGGCGCGCGCCCAGGAGGACCAGATGATGGCCGCCATCGGCCTGTGCGCGACCTTGATGTTTGCCTTGCTGGCGGCCTGGTTCGGCGGCGACGCCATGATTGCCCGGCGCGTGCGCACCTTGGCGGCAACAGCCAACCGGATTGCTTCGGGCACCTTGGGCACGCGCACCGGCATGCGCTACGGCGACGAGGAAATCAGCGAACTGGCGCGCTCGCTCGACGAGATGGCGGCGGTGCTGGAAAAGAAGGAGAGCGAGCGCGACGCGGCCGAGGCGCTGCTGCTGGCGGCCGACAAGCGCAAGGACGAATTCCTGGCGATGCTGGCGCATGAGCTGCGCAACCCGCTCGCGCCGATCAGCGCCGGCGCGCACATCCTCAAGCAGATGCACAACCAGGATCCGGTGGTGGCGCGCACCGCCAATATCATCGTGCGCCAGGCCACGCACATGACGCGCCTGATCGACGACTTGCTGGATGTATCGCGCGTGACCCGCGGACTGGTTGAGCTGAAAAAGGAAACGCTGGAATTCGGCCGCATCGTGCACGACGCCGTCGAGCAGGCCGGCCCGCTGGTGTCGAGCAAGCAGCAGCAATTGTCGGTCGAGCTGCCGCTGCAGGCCTTGCACGTCGAAGGCGACCACAAGCGGCTGGTGCAGGTGGTGGCCAACCTGCTCAATAATGCCGCCAAGTACACCCCCGACCATGGCCACATCCAGGTGGCGCTGGCCGCGCAGGGTGAACGGCTGCTGCTGCGCGTGGCCGACGACGGCATCGGCATGAAGCCGGAATTGATCGCCCGGGTGTTCGACCTGTTTACCCAGGGCGAACGCACCTCCGATCGCTCACAGGGCGGACTGGGCCTGGGACTGGCGCTGGTCAAAACGCTGGTTCAGCTGCACGGCGGCACCGTGCACGCCACCAGCGCGGGACCGGGGCAGGGCAGTGAGTTTACCGTCGAGCTGCCATGCGTGCGCGCGGACGGTCCCGGCCTGCCGGAACGCACTGCCGGCGGCGACACCGCCAGCGCGCGCCTGCGTTGCCTGGTGGTGGACGACAACGACGATGCCGCGCAGATGATGTCGATGTATCTGGAAGCGGCCGGCCATGAAGTGGTGGTGGCGCATGGCGCCGCCGAGGGGCTGGTCATGGCGCGCGCGCTGGTGCCGCAGCTGTGCTTGCTGGATATCGGCCTGCCTGACTTCGACGGCAACGAACTGGCCATGCGCCTGCGCAAGGCGCCGGAAACGGCACCGGCAACGCTGGTGGCGATCAGCGGTTACGGCCGCCAGGAAGACAGGGAAAAGGCGCTGGCATCGGGTTTCGATGAGTACTTCGTCAAGCCGATCGACACCAGCATTTTGCTCGCGCTGGTCAATCGCCTGGCACAGGAGCGCGCTGCGGCGCTGGCCGCGCATGATGCCCTGCATGAGGCATCCACCTCATGATTTTGCCGCCCCCGGCACGGCGTAAGTAGAGGACCGCTTGTCGCGGGAGATGAAGGGCGCCTTGGCGCCCTTTTTTCTCTGGCTACCACAACTAAACACGCAGATTGCGCTCCAACCGCTACCGGGTTCGAAATGGGGGCGTGAATGGATGATCTGACGGGGCCGCTGCTGGTCATTTCGCCGCATCTGGATGACGCGGTGCTGTCCTGCGCCAGCGTGGTCGCGCGCCATCCCGGCACCTGGGTGGTGACGGTATTTGCCGGGATGCCGGACGATCCGCACCGCATCACGCCATGGGATATGGCGGCCGGCTTCGGCAGCGCGCAAGAAGCCATGACGGTCCGGCGTGCCGAGGATCTGGCTGCCTTGCGACTGCTGTCGGCACGGCCACGCTGGCTCGACTACCCGGACCGCCAGTATGGTGGCGAGGTGTCCGTGGCCGAACTGGAACGCTCTTTCGAGGATCTGGTCCATGATCTCGCGCCGGCGAGCGTATGCTTTCCGGCCGGCCTGTTCCACTCCGATCATGCACTGGTGCACGAAGCGGTGCTGGGCCTGCGGCGCCAGCGCCGCGCGCGTGGCTGGATCATGTATGAGGAAGCGATGTACCGGCGGGTGCCCGGGCTGCTGCAGCGTCGGCTGGCCGCGCTGTTGCGGGACGATATCGTTGCCACGCCGGCCGCATTGCATTGCCATGCCGTGCAGCAGCTCAAGCGCGATGCGGCGGCGTGCTACCGCAGCCAGTTGCGGGCTTTGGAAAAGGTGGGCAGCGGCTATGCCGACGCCGAAGCGCCGGAGCGCTACTGGCGGCTGGAGCCGGCGCCGTGACGGGCACACTGAGTGTCGTCGTGCTGACCCATAACCGGGCGCCGGAACTGCGGCGCACACTGGAACACATGCTGGCCTTGCCGGATGCGCCGCCCATCGTGGTAGTCGACAACGGATCGCGCGATGGCACTGGCGCCATGCTTAAGCAGTGCTTTCCCTCGGTTGGCCTGGTGAGCCTGGCGTCGAATGCTGGCGCTGCCGCGCGTAACGCTGGAGTCGCTTTTGTTACCACCGACTATGTCGCCTTCTGCGATGACGATACCTGGTGGGAACAGGGCGCCTTGGAGCGCGCGGGCGCGGTGCTCGATGCGCATGAGGGCGTGGCCGTGGTGTGCGCGCGCGTGCTGGTCGGACCGGGCCGCGTGGAGGATCCGACCTGTGCGCAAATGGCCGCCAGTCCCTTGCCGCGTGCCGGATTGCCGGGGCCGTCTTTACTGGGTTTTCTGGCGGGCGCATCGGTGATACGGCGCCGCGCCTTCATGCAGGCCGGCGGCTATGAACCGCGGCTGTTCATCGGCGGCGAGGAAGCGCTGCTGAGCCTGGATCTGCTGGCGGCTGGCTGGCGCATCGTGTATGAGGCCGATGCCACGGTGTGCCATTTTCCTTCGCGCGCACGCGATGCGGCGGGCCGCCGCCGCCTGCTGGTGCGTAACGCCTTGTGGCTGGCGTGGATGCGCCTGCCGCTGGCGCTGTCCTTGCGCGAGAGTGCGCGCCTGCTGCGCCCGGCAATGCGCGACATGGCGATTCTGAAGGCGGGACTGGCGGCGCTACGCGGCCTGCCCTGGGTATTGAGGCGCCGGCGCGTGGTGCCGGCACAGCTGGCGCGCTGGTATCGCTTGTTGCACGGCCAAGCGGATGGCGGCGCTCCTGACACCTAGCCATCTTCCCCTGAGGTTGCAAACCGCAAACGGATGAAAGCGCGGGCGCTGCCCGCGCAAACTCCTAGCCGCGCCGCGGCAAGCGCCGTGCCGCAACCATGGCCAGCAGGCCGATCCCGAGCACCAGCGGCGTGGCCGGCACCGGCACGGTCCCGCTGGCGGTGGTGATGGAGAAGTCATCCATCACATACCAGCCGGCGTCGCGGGTGATGGTCAGCATGGCCACATTGCTAAATCCGCCAGCCACCCACGCGTAGCCGTCGCCGATGGCGACATTGCCGGTGCTGCCGATGAGCTGGTTGAGGGCATCGTAGGCGCTGATGTTGATCCAGCCGGCCTTTTTGGCGGCGCCTTCCGGCGTGGCGAACCAGGCCCCGGCGAAATTGAAGCCGGTAGCGCTGCTGATGCTGATGGCGTCGTCGCCGAAACCATTGACGGCGTAATTGGCACCGGAATGGGCACCGTTGGCGTAGCCGCCGATGCTGTTGTCGCCGGCGAACCAGCCATCACCCCAGTTCAGGCTGGAGTAGGGAGAAGCGTCGGAGAGGCTGGCGAATTCGCCGTCGGTGGCCAATTCATCGAAATTGATGGCGCCGGCGTGGGCGGTGCCTGCCAGCGCCAGGGTGGCGCCGGCGATCAGTGCGAGAAGTGTCTTTTTCATGATGGTTACGTCGATTCTTAGATTGTCAGTGCGCTTAAAGCCGGCTTCTTCCAGGAAGCCGGCTCTTCAAGGCTGAAATTTTATTGAGCCAATTTAATATTTGCTCGTTTAATGGTTACGGAACCGGCTTTTGCAAAGAATTGGATACCTAGGCCCACCGCATCCTGGATGCCAAAAGCAGAACAGGTGAATTCTGTATCCTGACCTGCAACCAAGACCTTATTGCCAGTCCAGCAATTCCACTCAGACGCAGTCCAACCGTCGGAGAAAGTAAAGAACTGAAACAAGCCATCCATCCCACCATTTCGATCTGAAACAAACGCCTGATCAAAATTAAGGACCACTTTCACGGTTGCGCCGCTCCAATTAATTGGATTGGAGAAGTTATAAGTAGCAGCCGCCCCCTCTTTGTTGATAGCAAGTTGCATGTACGCAGTTGAACTAATATCGGTAGCGTCACTACTCACGCTCCAGCTATGTGGACGATTGCTCAATCCGACCAGTTTTCCTGCTCCTACCAACATGGCATCAACTACTTGTGGATCACCCACGGCTGGAGTTTTACGGTCGAATATCAGGCCTTCAGCAACGCCGACTTCCCATGCGAATGGCAAGACGCCATGCGCAAGCGCCGACTTGGTGACATATCTAAAGAAATGTTCCCGCGAAGCCAGATGCAGGTCCAGGTCGGCGCAGGTGTTCGTACCACGCTTCATGGCAGCAAACTCACCCAGCACAACTGGAATTCCTTTGTCCACAAATTGGGTTTTCATTTTGGCAAATTGCGCATCGGTATAAGCCTCTTCCATGAGTGGAAGCTTGCCCGGTGAGTTGCGATAGGTATCAGTAGGCGACTTGTAGCCGTCACCCCAGTAACAATGCATCTGCGACCATTCATTATCTTCTCCGTGGTTCGAAAAAGCCCCAGGGTAGTAGTGAATTTCAGCCATTTGGCGACCCGCTACCGTGTCGGCCGGCATGTGATTCCAATCCTTGAACGTCATATCGATGTCGGTTCTCAGGCCTTGGACCACCAGCACGCGATGGGCGTTTCTACCACCCGTCGAACGAACCGCATTCACAAATGTTTGGTGATAGCTGTCAAGAACACTGACTTGGTCTGGAAAGATCGCATCGGGCTCGTTGGCGCTGGCAAACAAGACATGCTCGTCAAAGTCACGCAGCTTCGTGGCAATTTGCTCCCAGTAGGCTTTCTGTTTGGCGTTGACAGGGACTTTGCTTTCATAGTGAACATTCCTCTCCAACCAACCACCGTCCCAATGGATGTTAACGATCGCGTAGAGTCCGTTATCCACCGCATACTGGACCACTTGCTTCACGCGGTCGAGCCAGGCCTCACTGATTTTTCCAGTTTTCTGATCGGCATACTGATCCCAGGATACGGGGATCCGAATCGCATCGAAACCGGCGTCCTTGACCAATTTGACATAAGCGGCAGACACCTCTGGATTGCCCCAGCACGTCTCTGACGCTGGTGTGCAACCATAAGCTTCCATTGTATTTCCAATGTTGGTTCCCAGCTTTATCTTGGCAGCCAACTGGGTAGCGTTACTGCTCATGCCAGTCGCATCCGGAGCAATCGGACTGGTGTTGTAGCTAGGATAAAGAGGAGGCGGAACCGGAACATCTGGCGTATTGCAGATGTCGCCGGTCACGACCGGAATCGGGCCCGGTTTCTCCGCAAACTGGCCGAAGAGGACGCGGAACGACACGGTCTGGCCAGGGGCGATGTCGCCGTTTCCATCGGGCGTCGCCGAGTAGGTCGGCTTCCTGCCCGCGAGCGTCGCGCCAAATATAGCATTCACCTGGGTGTCGTCGTCGTAGGTCCAGTTCACCGTCCAGCCGCTGATGACCGAGCTTCCGTTGTTGGTGATCTGAACGTCGGCGGCACCGCCGCCCCACCAGATATGGGGGGTCAGGACGTACTTGCACTCGGCGGCCTTAGGCGGCGGTACATACACCTGCGGTGTCGCCACGACGTCGCCGGCCGGGTCGATCTTGCCGTAGGCGATGCCGCGGCCGGCGGTGCTCATGTAGACCGTGCCGTAGGTGTTCATGTCACCGGTGATCCAGCCAACCTGCGGGCCGCCATATTGATGGGCATCGTCGTTGACGCGAACCCAGCTGGCGCCCTGGTCGATCGAGCGCAGCATGCCGCGCGCGGCGCTCACCACGCCCCACATGTACAGGGTCGGATGGCTGACGCCTGGCGCCGCCTTGCCCAGGCCGAAAGTCTCGCAGGAGCCGACCTTGCCCACCTTGGTGAAGGTGGCGCCCGAATCGGTCGAGTGGGAGAGGCCGTCCGCATTCAGGCATGCCCACAGGTCGCCCTCGACGCCAGGGGTGGCGCGCAGGATCGGCGAGCCGCCGGCGGCCAGCTGGGCTGCGGGGTTGAACGAGACGCCGCCGTCGGTG
>CAMLFK010000078.1 GCA_946479255.1 uncultured Oxalobacteraceae bacterium | reverse complement strand
TGGGCGGCGTGCGCATCGTCGATGCCGCCACTTTCTTCGAGCGCGAGGCTTGCCAGATCCGCCTCGATTCGCTCCAGCCCAGCTATCTGATTTTCGGCGGCGGCTTCGACCAGAGCTTCTGGCGCGCTGCCGTCAAGCGCAGTTTCGACCTGCTCGCCAGTGCCCTGATCACCCTGGCGACCTTTCCGCTGATGCTGGCCGCCGCGCTGGCGGTGCTGCTGGACGACGGCGGCCCGGTGTTTTATCAGCAGGAGCGGGTGGGGCGCGACGGGCGCTTGTTCAAGGTGCTGAAGTTCCGCTCGATGCGCAAGGACGCCGAGGGCGATGGCAAGCCGACCTGGGCGGCCGCCAACGACAGCCGTATCACGCGCGTGGGCCGCATCCTGCGCACCCTGCGGATCGACGAACTGCCGCAGATGCTCAACGTGTTCAAAGGCGACATGAGTTTTGTCGGCCCGCGCCCCGAACGCGCCTTTTTCGTCGACCAGCTGGCCACCGAGATTGCGTACTACAGCGTGCGCCACACGATCAAGCCGGGCATCACGGGTCTGGCGCAGGTGCGCTATCAGTATGGCGCCTCGGTCGAGGATGCGATCCAGAAGCTGCAGTACGACCTGTATTACGTGAAGAACAACAGCCTGTTCCTGGACCTGCTGATCCTGATCGATACGGTCCAGGTGGTCTTGCTGGGCAAAGGCAGTCGATAAGCTGATGAAAAGTGGAGGATGCGCATGGCCAAGAAGAAGCTGCTGGTGATCGAGGATGACAAGGGGCTGCAAAAGCAGCTGCGCTGGAGCCTGGATGCGTACGAGGTGCTGTTCGCCGGCGACCGCGAAAGCGCGCTGGCGCAGACCCGGCGCCACCAGCCCGCGGTGGTGACCATGGACCTGGGCTTGCCGCCCGATCCGGACGGCGCCAGCGAAGGGCTGGCCACCTTGCAGGCACTGCTGGCCGATGCGCCCGACACCAAGGTGATCGTCCTGTCCGGGAACCAGGAGCGGGCCAATGCCTTGAAGGCGGTCGGCATGGGTGCGTACGACTTCCAGCAGAAACCGTGCGATCCGGACCTGCTCAAACTGGTGGTGGAACGGGCTTTTCACCTGCATGAGATGCAGCAGGAAAACCGGCGCATGCTGCAGATCCAGGCCGATTCGCCCCTGGCCGGGATCGTCACGCGCGATCCGGGCATGCTCAAATTGTGCCGCACGGTGGAAAAACTGGCGGTATCGTCGGCCACGGTGATGCTGCAGGGCGATTCGGGCAGCGGCAAGGAGCGCTTCGCGCGCGGCCTGCACGACATGAGCGGGCGCAAGGGCAACCGCTTCGTGGCGATCAATTGCGCGGCGATTCCGCAAGACCTGCTCGAGAGCGAACTGTTTGGGCATGAGAAGGGGGCCTTCACCGGCGCCGGCCAGCAAACCCTGGGCAAGATCGAGATGGCCCAGGGCGGCACCTTCTTCCTGGACGAAATCGGCGACATGGCGATGGCGCTGCAGGCCAAGCTGCTGCGATTCGTCCAGGAACGGGTCATCGAACGGATCGGCGGGCGTACCGAGATCGCCATCGACGCGCGCATCGTCTGCGCCACGCACCAGGACTTGAAAGCGCTGGTGAAGGCCGGGCGCTTCCGCGAGGACTTGTATTACCGTCTGTCCGAGATCGTGCTGCAGATTCCGCCCTTGCGCGAGCGGGTCGGTGACGCGGTACTGCTGGCGCATCATTTCAAGAACCGCTTCTGCCGGGCCGAAGGGCGCAGTACCTTGACCTTCTGTGACGACGCCCTGATGGCGATCGAGGAATACGCCTGGCCCGGCAATGTGCGCGAGCTGGAGAACTGCATCAAGCGCGCGGTGATCATGTCGGAGGGCGCGCAGATCGGCGCGCGCGACCTGGGGCTGCCGACCTCCGGCCAGTTCGACGAGCCGGTCAACCTGCGCCAGGTGCGCGACGCGGCCGAGTACCGCGTCATGGTGCTGGCCCTGGCACGCGCCGACGGCTGCATCGTCAAGGCGGCCGAACTGCTTGGCATCAGCCGGCCCACCTTGTACGACCTGATGCACCATCACGGCATCCGGGTGTCTGCTTGAAGGTACAGGCGGGCCTACCAGCTGACGATCCAGTTGGCGCAGTGTTCAGCCACCTCGTCGCGCCAGGCCCGGCTGGCGAAGCTGTGGTTGGCGCCGGCGATGGTGACGCGCCGTGCCCTTGTGTCGTGCTTGTCGAGCAGGGCATCGAATTCGCGTGCCTGCGGATCGGCGCCGCCCAGGATCACCAGCGTATTGCCGTCGAAGCAGCCCAGGCTGGCGATGATGCGCTGCTGGAGCGGCTGATCGGCGTCGAGTGCGGTGCCGCGCTGGCTGTGGCGGGCGACGTCGCTGCTTGCTTCGCGTCCGCCGTTGGCGATCTTGCGCCAGAACCCCAGTTCGCCGAAGCGCGCGCGCAGGTGCGGCAGCAAGGCGGAGCGTTCGCCGGCGTTGGGGTCGCGCACCCAGGGATTGAGCAGCACCAGGGCGCGCACGCGCGGGTCAAGGTGGGCGTACAGCGCGGCGGCGGTGGCGGCATCGTCCAGGCCCCAGATGACGATCTCTTTCATGTCGGGCAGCTGGCGCGAGAATTCCTGCATGGCCGCGCGGATGTCCTCGCCGAGCGCGTCGTAGCGGCGCGGCGCGCCTTCGCTGTCGCCCATGCCGCGGGTATCGAAACGCATCACCGGCAGCCCGCGCGGGGCCAGCATGCGTGCCAGCAGGGTGAACTGGCGATGGCCGCCGACGCGGTACTGGCGGGCGCCGGTGAGCACCAGCACGCCGCGCGGCAGCGGGCGCTCGGGCACGTCGACGATGCCAACCAGGCCGCTGCCCTGGCAGTTGAAGCGCAATGCGCGCTGGTCATATTTCATGGTTCCCCCTGTTCGAAGACGGCGCTGGTGGCTTGCAGCAGGGCCGGGCATTCAGGCAGGTCGGGCCGGCTCCAGAACGGTACGCCGGCCACCGCATGAAAGTGCAGCGTGGTGCCGTTGGCAGCCCAGCGTGTGGCCAGGCGGGCGACACTTTGCGCCAGCCGGGTGGGCGCCGGGGTGCCGCTGGCGAACCAGTGCACCGGGCAGGGCGGCAGCGTCAGGCTGGCGGCGTCGCGGGCGTCGACCGCCTGGGCCAGCGGTGCCGCCAGGTCGTAGCCATTGACCTCAATGACGCCGTGGGCCATCAGGTGGGTGCGCAGGGCAGCCGTGCTGCGCGCGGCCAGCGGCACGCCACGCCGCAGGTCGCTGGTAAGGCGCTGGCGCAGGAACTGGTTGATGCAGGCGCGCCCGCTGGTGACGGGCTGCCACAGGATCAGGCCGTCGACCGGCGTGGTGCTGGCAAATTCGAGCGCGAGCAGGGCGCCCAGGCGCACGCCCCACAGCTGCACCGGGGCCCGGGTGCGCTCCGACAGCCAGGCAAACGCGGTGGCGATGTCGCGCTGCCAATGGTCCCAGCGGGCAGCGCTGAAATCGCCGCAGCTGTCGCCGCACCCGAACAGGTCGATCTGCAGGACCGCATAGCCCATGGCGGCGAAGCGGCGCGACTGCAACGACGCCATGCGGCGTGCATGATTGAGTTCCTCGGCAAAAGGATGGACATACAAGATGGCGCCGCGCACCGGACTTTGCGGGGCCGGCGCGTGATACAGGGCAAAGCGGGTACCAGGTTCGGCGTCGAAGAACCACGGTTCTACGTGAGGCGTGGTGGACAACGGGGCATTCATGAACTTCGTCTCCTTTACGAACTTGGCACTTGGCCGGGGTTCGCAAAAAGGGTGGCGCGCGGGGGCGGTGAGGCGGGGTTGCTGCGCTCTATGATCTCGGTGGAACCGTATCAATTAGACACCCCCAAAATTCCCGCCATGTTGAGCCTGCACAAAGGCAAGCGAAGCACACGCCCGCCCGGGTGCTTTTGTAATAGTTGACATATATCAAAAGGACATTGGCACTTTTTCTCAATCATGAGGTCACTTACCGAAACGCACTTCGCGAGGTCAGCATGGCGCAGCTTCTGCATGAATTAATTACCGACACAGCCTGGAACACGCCGGCGGCAGCGGCACTGCGCTATGCCGACAACAGCATGGATTACGCGGCGCTGGCGGCCGGTGTCGAGGCCACGGCCCAGGCCTTGCTTGCCCTCGGACTGGAACGCTTCGACCGGGTCGCGGTATTCCTTGAAAAGCGCGAGGAAGCGGTGCTGGCGATGTTCGGCGCGGCCGCCGCTGGTTGCGTCTTCGTGCCGGTCAATCCGCTGCTCAAACCCGATCAGGTCGCGCATATCCTGCGCGACAGCGGTGCGCGCTTGCTGGTGACGTCGGCCGCGCGGCTTTCCAGCCTGGATCTGGTGCTGGCCGGCTGCCCCGCGCTGCGCCACGTGCTGGTGGCTGGCGGGGGCGCGCCGGCCATAGCCGGCCTGACTATGCAGCGCTGGATTGAGTGCGTCGGCGCGGCGGCGGGACTGCCCGCGCACCGCGTCATCGAGAGCGACATGGCGGCGCTGCTGTATACCTCGGGCGGCAACGGCATGCCGAAAGGGGTGGTGCTGTCGCACCGGAACCTGGTGGCGGGCGCCGAGAGCATGGCGCGTTACCTCGGTACTAACCGGCATGACCGTATCCTGGCGGTGCTGCCATTGAGCAGCGACGATGGCCTGGCGCAGTTGAGCACGGCGTTCGCATCCGGCGCGTCGGTGGTGCTGATGAACCAGCTGCTGGTGCGCGATATTCCCGAGATGGTGGAGCGCGAGCGTATCACCGGCCTGGCCGCGGTGCCGGCTTTATGGACCCAGCTGGCGGCGCTGGACTGGCGCGGACGCCACCCGCTGCGCTACATTGTCAATTGCGGCGGCAAGCTGCCGCGCCAGGCAGCCGCCGCGCTGCGTACCCAGATGCCGCGCACGGCGTTGCACCTGATGCACGGCATGACCGAGGGCTCGGGCGCCACCGCGCTGGCGCCCGAACAGCTGGCCGCGCGCCCGGATTCGATCGGCCAGGCGCTGCCCAACACCGAGGTGCTGGTGCTGGCGCCGGACGGGCGGCCGTGCGCGGCCAACGAGCCGGGCGAACTGGTGCAGCGCGGTCCGACGGTGGCGCTTGGCTACTGGAACGACAAGGAGCGCAGTGCCGCCCACTTCCGCCCAGTCAAAGGCGCACCTGGCCTGGCAAACGGCGAGCTGGCCTGGTGGTCGGGCGACCTGGCGCGGGTCGATGAGGACGGCTACTTGTATCTGATCGGCCGGCGCGATGACCTGATTCAGACCGGTGGCTACCGGGTCAGCCCAAGCGAGATTGAGGAAGTGGTGTCGGCCACGGGCCTGGTCAGCGAAGTAGCCGCCTTTGGCGTGCCGCATCCGCTGCTGGGCCAGGCGGTGGCGCTGGTGGCGCTGGCGCATCCCGGCTGCGAGCTGGCGGTCTCGGTGCTGCTGGCCGCCTGCCGCGCCAAGCTGCCGCTGTACATGCAGCCGTTCCAGGCCGAGCTGCGCACAGAACCGCTGGCACGCCACGCCGACGGCCAGCTCGACCGGCGTCTGCTGGCGCGCGAGATCAGCGCTCAGTTTGCCGAGATTGCGCCTTGAGCATTGTCCGGCCACCCGATGAGGCCAGCCGCGGGAATGGTGGCAGCCGCCGCCTGGACTTCGCCGGTTATTATCACAGCGAGGCGGGGGGCGGCGCGGCGCACGCGCGCGCGGCGGCGATTCACGCCCAGGTGACCGCGGCGCTGGGCCAGCCGGGTGGCCCCGGCCTGCCGCTGCGGGTGGCCGAAATCGGCTGCGGCGACGGCACCGGTTGCCGCCTGTGGGCCGAACGCGGCCACCAGGTGCATGGGCTGGACAATAACCGCGCGCTGGTCGCGCTGGCGCGCAAACGGACGGCCAGCGCGGGACTGGAGATCGATTTCGAGGTCGCCGACCCGGCCGCGCTGCCGTGGCCGGACCGCTGCATGGACCTGTGCATCGTGCATTCGGTGCTGGAGCACGCGGCCGACTGGCGCGCCTGCCTGCGCGAAGTGGTGCGGGTACTCAAGCCGGGTGGCGCACTGTATCTGTCGACCAACAACCGCCTGTGCGCACTGCCCGTCCGTGGTGACGAGGCGCGCGCGCCACTGCACTATTTCAGTTATTACCGCCTGCGCGATCACCTTGCGCGCCACGGCCTGCTCACACAGGACCGCTTCGACCTGGCGCTGCATGCCAGCCGCCGTCCGCTGGCCCGGGCCGGGCTGCAGCTGGTCAGGGCGCTGCCGCTGCTGCGCCTGTGCGGCCAGGTGGCCAGCGCGCACACCGTGCTGCTGGCGCTTAAGCCGGCGCCATCAGCAGATTGCTGCCCATGCGAAGCAGGAAGCGGCTGCTGCTGCGGTCCCAAGGTGTAAAACGCGGCAGTTCGAAGAGATCGGTCTCGGGCCGTGCGGCGCCCCAGGCGCTGGTGACGGCCGCATCGAAGCCCTGCGAGCGCAGCATGTTGGCATGGCGTTTTTCGAAGTCGCGTCCGGGCCGCCCATTGGGATAAGCGAACAGGGTCACCTGGGACTGGATCAGGTCCTGCAGGCGGTCGCGCCCGGACGCGATCTGGCTGCGCGCTTCGGCGTTGGACATGCCGGTCAGGATGGTGTGGCTGGGGGTGTGGGCGCCGATGTCCATGCCGGCGCGGTGCAGCGCCAGGAGCTGGTCCGGACAAATCATGGTGTTGCCGTTGCAGCGCGCCAGTGCGGCCACGCGCTGCATGCGTTCTGGCGCGGGAAGCGCGGTCAGGGTGGTGATCAGCATGTCGATCACGGCGCGCCGGCGCACCGGGCAGGCGATGTCGTAGACGCCAAAGCCGCTGCGTCCGAGATTCAAGCGCTCACCGGGCGCGTTGCGCACCGCATCGATCACAATGTCGCTCCACAGGCTGCCGCCATCGAGGTAAGCGCTGGCGACAAAGAAGGTGGCGCTCACGCCGTAACGCTGCAGCAGCGGCAAGGCCACGTCGGCGCTGTCGGCGTAGCCGTCGTCGAAGGTGATGCAGACGGCCCGGTTGGGCAAGCTGTGGTTGCGCAGCTGGCGCACCGCGCGCGCCAGCGGGATCACCTTGAACCAGCGGGTAAGCAGGCGCAGATGCTGCTCGAAGCGGCGCGCATCCATACACTCGGGGAACAGCGGATCGGGGCGCGGCAGGACGCGGTGATAGATCAGGATCGACAGCGGTAGCTTCATAGGCGGTGTCCTTTTCAGGTTGGGCTCATGCTGCGGGTGCAGGGCGGCCGGTGGGGCCGGGTCAGGGCGTCGTACACCGCCACGTAGTTGCGTGCCATCTCGGGCAGGCTGTGACGGGCGATCACACGGCTGCGTGCGCGCATGCCGTGACGCGCGCCCATTTCCGGAATGCGGCAGTAATCGGCGATGGCGGCGGCCATCAGCTCCGGCGAACGCGGCGGCACCAGGATGCCGGTAAAGCCGGAGTGCACCAGCACCGGATTGCCGGCGGCGGCGGTGGCGACCACGGGCAGGCCGGAGGCCATGGCTTCGAGGATGACGTTGGAGGCGCCGTCGGCCAGCGAAGGCTGGACGTACAGGTCCATGGCGCGCAGCAGCTGGGCGACGTCGGTGCGTTCGCCCGGCAGCCAGGCGCGTTGCGAGGCGCCGGCCCTGGTCAGCATGTCGAGGCATTCGGCGCGCCCTGGTCCGTCGCCGACAATCATCAGGCGCATGCGCTGGTGGGCAGGGTGGGGCGAGGCAATCAGGCGCAGGAAGGCTTCAGTCAGGCCGGCATAGTCCATCATCTCGTCCATGCGGCCGACGCTGCCGATGACGAAGGCATTGTCCTGCATGAAGCCTTCCGGGCCGATCGCCGCCGGCGGCCCCAGGCGCGGGTGAAACTGAATGCTGTCGACCCCGTTGGGGATCTGCGATACCCGTCCCGGTTCGGCGCCGACGCTGTCGATCAGCCAGTGTTCGAGGTCGCCGCTGACGGCGATGAAGTGGCCGATCAGCGGGCGCAGCACCTTGCGCAGCATGCGGTACTTGAGGCGGCGGCCGTACAGGTCCGACATATCGCGCCCATGCTCGCCATGCACGCGGAGCTTGATGCCGGCCAGGGCCGCCACCAGCTGGCCCTCCAGCCCGCACAGGTTGCGGGTGTGGATCAGGTCGGGCTGGAGCGCACGCAGGGTCTTGAACATGCGCAGGTAGTGGCCGAAGTCCTTGCCCTCGCGTTTGTTCAGGCTGACGATCTCGATTCCGCGCGCGCGGATATGATCGTGATACTCCGAATAGTCTTTCATGCACACGATAGCGTGTCGGTAGCGCTCCGGCGGCATGTGCTTGATCAGGTTGATCAGGCCGTTTTCAAGGCCGCCGACGTCGAGCTGGTGGATCAGGTGTACCACCAGCCGCGGTTGTTCAAAGGAGACAGTCATGGTCGACTCCGCGACAGGTTGGAAGGCCGCACTGGGTGAACGCTGCTGGCCGGCGCGGCGCGCGGCCAGCAGATGAATGGGAGGCTAGTCGTAATAGCCGTAGTAGTCGCCGGTACCGAAGCCGCGTGCCTTATTGCAGATGAGCTCAACGCGCTGGCAGTTCTCCAGCCGGCGCAGGGCTTCGCGCACGTCGCGCTGGGTGGTGGTTTCGCATTCGACCACCATCACCACCTGGCCCATCTGGGCGGCCAGCACGTGCGCTTCGGTGGTCAGCAGCAGCGGCGGCGAATCGAAGATGACGATGCGGTCGGGATAGCGGCTGGCGATTTCGGCCAGCAGGCTACTCATGGTGAGACTGGCCAGTAGTTCGGTCGCATGCTTGTTGTTGCGCCCGGCCGGCAGCAGGCTCAGGGTCGGGATATTGGTGCGCAGGATGACGTCGGCCACGGTCATGTGGTCGCTCAGCAGCACGTCCATCAGGCCCGGCGCGGCCGGCAGGCCCAGCACCTTGAGCACCGAGGGACGCGCCACGTCGGCGTCGACCAGCAGCACGGTGTGGTCTTTTTCCATCGCGATGCTCATGGCCAGGTTGATGGCGCAGTGGGTCTTGCCTTCGCCCGGCAGCGCGCTGGTCACCACGATCAGGTTGCCGTGGCTGTTGCCGGCACTGACCGCGGCCAGGGCGGTGCGCAGCAGCGGGCGCTTGATGATGCGGAAGTCTTCGGCGGCGGAGGTGCGCCCGCCGTCGTGCGTCACCATGCCCATCTGGTGCAGGCGCGCCATGTTGATGTCGACGTAGCGCACGCTGTCGGGGTCGGCGGGGGCGATCAGGGGCGGCATGCTGCAGGGTGGCTCAAGCATTTCCACGATGTGTTCCCTTTCTGGCTGACGGAGTTCAGCTTGATGTTTCAGCTGGCTACGAGGCTGGAGGCCAGCACCAGTCCGTAGGCCGCCAGCAGGCCGGCGAAGGCCAGGCCGAACAGGTACTGGCCGCGCTGGCGCTTGTATTTTTCGGCCGCGGTCCAGTTCATCGACACGGTGCCGAGCACGTTCAAGCCGGTGATCTCACGCATCGCGCCCGGCCCCGAGAAGGTCGGGCGGGCCTGGCTGATCAGCAGGGCGGTGCCGGGGCCGGCCACCAGCGAGGCCAGCAGCACCAGGCTGTACAGGAGCGGACGGTTCGGACCGATCGGGGCCACCGGCATGAAAGGCGGGTCGATGATCTTGAAGGTCATCATCTCGGTGGTCGAACTCAATTCACCGGACAGCTTGGCCGCCTCGCGCTTGCCGATCAGCTTTTCATAGTTGAGTTTATTGATTTCGTAGTCGCGGTTCAGCTGGGCCAGCTGCGATTCGACTTCGGGCACGGCGTTGCTTTGTTGTTGCAGGCGGGCGTGGCGCAGCGTGTATTCGTCGACCCGCACACGGATGGCGGCGATTTTTGCGTCGGCTTCGGTCAGCGCCACCTTCAGCTGCTGCAGCATGGGGCTGTAGTTGCGGCCGGGGTCGTTGTCGTCTTCCAGCCGGCTTTCTTCCAGCTTGCGCGCTTCGAGCTGGGCCAGCAGGCGGCGCGCGCCAACGATGTCGGGATGCTGCTCGGTGTACTGCAAGGTCAGCGAATCGAGGTTTTTGGTGACGGTGGCGATGCGGGCGTCAAGCTCGGGATTGCGGCCGGCGGCGACCTTCAGCACGGCACCGGGCTTGGGATCGCTGCTGATCTGGGCCTTGACCGCGGCGCGCGACTGCTCCGCCTCGGCCAGTTCGAGCCGCGCCGCGCCGAGCGCGTCGGCGGCGATTGCCAGCTGGGCGGTGTAGTCGATGCCCTGGCGCGGCAGCAGGCCGGCATTGCGCAGCTTGAATTCCTTGAGCGTGTTCTCGGCCGCTACCAGGCGCTCTTCGTAGCTCTTGATCTGTTCGTCGATGAACTGCACCGCCTTGGCCGAATCGGCCGTCTTGCCCTTGAAGCTGCCTTCCACGAAGATGGTCAGCAGCGACTGCACCACATCGCGTACCAGCTTGGGATCGTGGTGGTTGTAGCTGATGGTGTAGATATCGTTGGAATTGGTGCCGGAAATCTTGATATTGTTGATCAGGTCGTCCAGCACCAGCTCATGTTCGCGCGGCGAGACAGTACGCACGTCCAGGTCGACCATGCGCATGACGCGCTCGATGTTGGGGCGGCTGAGCAGGGTGCGGCTCATGATCGAGACTTGCTGCTCGATGTTGGGGACGCTGGTCATGCCGGCCAGCAGCGGCTTGAGGATGGTCTGGGTATCGACGAACACCCGGGCCGAGGTCTGGTAATCATTGGGCAACAGGGCTACCTTGCCCCAGCCGCCCAGAGCGACCAGCCACATGATGCCGACGGCCACCCAGCGATATTTCCAGATGCCTCTGACATGCAACAGCATCTGACTGATTAGGTCCTCCATATCGCGGTGCTCTCCGTAAGTCGGACGGGGCGGCAAGCCAGGCTCGCTTCGCTAGTCGTACGATTATATGGCTGTGGAAACAGTGCTAGTGGCTAGTCACGGTGCGCTTAATTTTGATCAAGCCTCGCATCAAGCGGCCGCCAACGCGCCAGTCAAAACAGGTCCGGTCAGGCGCGCTTCCTGACCGGTAAATGCACGCTGCGCCGGCCGAACGACAGTCGACGACGGCAGCATCAGAACCTTCTGCGGCGGTGTGGCGCCCGCATCCCCAGCAGGCCCAAACCTGACAGATCCCGGTTTGAAGGCACTGGCGTGGCCATGCCGGATTGGCCACGAAATGTTATCCGGCAGCTGATACGGCGGCACCGGCCCGCTGGGTGGCCGGCACGGCATGCCGCGTCACGCTTACCTGCGGCGCCGCAGGAAGCTCGACATGCCCAGCAGGCCCAGGCCGAAGATCGCCAGGCTGGCAGGCTCGGGTACGGCGGTTTCCTGCCTGGCGTTGGCGGTCGAGGTCTGGCTGATGGTCAGGCGGTAATTGGTGTTGGCCGCCAGAAGTGACGAACTGGTCAGGAACGCCAGCGTGCCCGGCGCGTAGGTGGTGCCGCCGGCGAAGGTGTCGGAGCGGTTGACATTGCTCATCGCATTGAGCTGGGCCGGCGCGAAGTTGAACACGCTGTTGCCGGTCTCGTCAATGATGTTCAGGGTCCAGGTGAGGCGCGCCATCGCGTCGGTATCCGGATCGCCGGTGGCGTAGGTCTGGGTGAATGGGGTGGCGTCGAAGGCGAAGGTCATGGTATCGGCGGCGCTGAGCATGAACATAAAGCTGGTCATGGTGCCGACATCGGACGAGCCGCCGGCCGAGCCGTCTTCCCTCAGGGCCGCGTCGGCGCGGCTTTGGGCCTTGGCGCCGGCCGGGTTGCCGTTGATGGTGATGGCGCTTCCCGACATGTACTGGTCGGCATAGCCGAAGGTGCCCGGCACGGGCGTGGGGCCGGGGAAGGGGGTGAAGTCATTCTCGGCGCGCGGCGGAACCGGCAGGCCGACGAATTGATGGGCGATGTCGGGCGTCAGGCCGCTCAGGATACCCATGGTCTTCGGCACGGTCACGGCGACGCTTCCAAGGCTGGCGGAGGCGTTAGCGGTATTCATGCCGGACAAGGACTTGAAATCCGTGGCATTGAAGGCGGTGCCGTTCGAATGCAGCAGGCGGAAATTGTCGATGGTCAGGATGGCCTGGGCGAAGGCGTCGGCACGGGCATTGCTGGACGATGCCATGCAGATGGCAGCGAGGGCCAGCGAGGCGGCCATCGAGCTTCGGACGGTCTTCTGTAGCGGTTTCATGAATGGTTCTCCAGTGGGGACGAAGGACGGGGAGTCGGTGGCAGCCACGCAGCGCTGCCGTGTGGAGCTCTATACGCAGCAACCGTGCCAGCGTGCTTTCCTGAATCGATTCAGTGACTTAGCGGCGCCCATCCGAGCCGGTGCGCGGCCTTTGGTCCGACTGGAAAGAAATCCGACGCGGCGTTTGCGCGGGCGCAATGGCGAACCGGTCCATACAGGAACTTCGTTCCTGATGACTCTGTCTGACATGCACAACAATTCGTTCGCGCCGGCAGGCGGTGCGAACGTTCACCATAGGACGACAACCATGTTGCTAGACGAGCTTCCCATCGCCACCTTCGAATTACCCTTTCATCCGCGCGAACTGTGTGTCAGCGAACGCGGCCGCGCGCCCATGCCGGACCAACCGCTCGACATTCAGGTATTCAATATCCGACTGGCGAATTCGGCCGGCCGGCGCGAAGCGGCCAGCTTGCTCATCCGTAAAATGTACGGGTGGCGCGGCTATGCCTTCGATCCGGCCGAGCAGCACGAGCCCAACAAGATCACCTTGTATGCCGAGACCGGGGGCGCGGTAGTGGGGACGATGAGCTTGTGCATGGACGGCGGGCATGGCTTGCCGGCCGATGACAATTTTCCCGACAAACTTGATTTGCTGCGCGGAACCGGGCGGCGCCTGTGCGAGCCTTCGCGCCTGGCCATCGACAAGGGCGTGACGAAACGGGTCTTCGCGGCACTGATCCATATTTCCTTCCTGTACTCGCATCGGATGCACGGCTACACCGACTATGTCATCGAGGTCAATCCGCGCCATGTGCAGTTCTATAAGCGCATGCTCGGTTTCAGCGATTTTGGCGGCGAGCGTCCCTGCCACCGGGTTGGCGCGCCCGCTGTACTGCTGCGCCTGCCGTTGTCGCACATGGCCGAGCAGATCCGCAAGTGGGGCGGCCTGATGGAGCAGCACGGGGATGAGCGCTCCTTCTATCCGTATTTCTTTCCCATCTGGGACGAGCCGGGTATCACGGCGCGCCTGATGGCCGGCCGCCGTTGAGCACTGGAGCGATCATGGATGCGAGCTTGAGACAGTTGATGATGATGGGGAGTGAGTCAATGGGACCGGAACCGGTGGAAGGACAGGGCGGTGCGGGCGACCAGCATGCGGCCTTGCTGCGGGCCCTGCGGGCAATTGTCGGCGCCGCCAATGTGCATGCCGATAGCGCCAGCCGTGCGCGGTATGCGCGCAGCACGGCGGCCCGCCCCAGCGTGCCGCTCGCCGTGGCCGCGCCCGGCTGCCAGGCCGAGGTGGTGGCGCTGGTCAAGCTGGCGGCACAATACCGGATTGCCCTGTATCCGCTCAGCACCGGCAAGAACTGGGGATACGGCGACGCCTGCGCGGTGCAGGGCGGCCAGGTGATCGTCGACCTGTCGCGCATGAACCGCATCCTGGCGGTCGACAGCGAACTGGCGTATGCGGTCATCGAGCCGGGCGTGACCCAGCAGCAACTGGCGGAATACCTGCGCGCGCACAAGCTGCCGTTCTGGATCGACTGCACCGGTGCCGGTCCCGATACCAGTTTCATGGGCAACATCCTGGAACGCGGCTTCGGGCACTCGCCGTACGGCAACCGGCTGCAGCACATCTCCGGCCTGCAAGTGGTGCTGGCCAGCGGCGAAGTGCTGGCAACCGGCTTCGGCCACTATCCCAACGCCCGTGCCGCGTATGTGTTTCCATACGGGGTAGGGCCGTTTCTGGATGGCCTGTTCACCCAGTCCAATTTTGGCATCGCCACGCGCGTGGGGATCTGGCTGATGCCCAAGGCGGACTGCGTCACGCACTTCCTGTGCACCGTCGACAGGCACGCCGACATCGGCCCGGTGATCGACGCGCTGCGCCCGCTCCGGCTGGACGGCACCTTACGCAGCGTGGTCCACATTGGCAACGATCTGCGGCTTATTTCCGGCGGGCGGGTATTTCCGCGCGAGCAGGTGGCTGGCAAGGCAAGGCTGCCCGACACGGTGCGCGGCGACCTGCGGGCGCAGGCCGGAGTGGGGGCATGGGCCGTATCCGGCGCCCTGTACGGCAGTGCGGCGCAGGTGGCCGCCGCGCGCGCGGCTGTCAAGCAGGCGCTGCGCGGCAGCGGGGCGCGGGTCAGTTTCCTGACCGAGCGCAGCTTGCGGCTTGGCGCGGCGCTGGCCTGGATGCTGGGCGACTCGGCGCGCGGCCAGCGCTTGCGCGCGCGGGTGGCGCTGGGGCAATCGCTGCTGGCGATGAATCGCGGGGTGCCGAACGGGCGCTTCCTGGCCGGTGCCTACTGGCGACGGCGCGGCGGCTTGCCGGCCGGCTTCCCGGCACGCGCCAATCCGGCCTTTGATAACTGCGGCATGCTGTGGGTATCGCCGATCCTGCCGATGCGCGGGACCGATGTGATGGAACTGCACGCGCTGGTCGAACCGGTGTTTCGCGACTATGGTTTCGACCTGTTCGTCACCTTCAGCATGATTAACGAACGGGCCTTGGGCGGGGTGATCACGATTGCCTACGACAAAGAGGATGCGGCCGAGACGGAACGGGCCAAACAGTGCTACCTCAAGGTGTTCGAGCGCGTCATGGGCGCCGGCTACATCCCTTACCGGGTCGGCAACCAGTCGATGTCCGCCCTCGACCCGCACGGCGATGTGTACTGGCAGACGGTGGCGCGCATCAAGCAGGCGCTCGATCCGGACGGTATCATCGCCCCCGGCCGCTACCAGCCCGGGGCCGCTGCCTGAGGCTGGCCGGCCTTGCCGCCGGGCGCACGCTCACAGCCGGGACAGCAAGGCGCGTGCTTCCTGATGGCGGCGCGCGGCGGCCGGCGAGGCGATCAGCTTTTCGAGCACCCGGCGCGCGGCCGGCTTGTCGTTGCTACGGCTCAGCACCATCGCGAGATGGTAATGGATTTCGCTGGCGTCCGGTGCCAGGGCCGCCGCCTTTTGCAGCAAGGGCAGGGCGCGCGCCAGCTCGCCATTTTCCAGGTAGATCCAGCCCAGGGTGTCGAGCACGCTGGGGTTGGCCGGCGCCAGCCGGACCGCGCGTTCGGCATACTCGGCGGCGCGCCTGGGATCGCTGCGCTGGAGCGCCCAGGCCAGGTCGTTCAAGGCGAAGACATTGACCGGGTCGATGCGCAGGATCGCTTCGAACTGTGCCACCGCAGCCGTGGCGTTGTCGGCCATCATCTTGCTGCTGGCATCGTACAGGCGGGTGGCGAGCTCGTCCGGATGATCGCGCAGCCAGCGCGTCATGCGCGCTTCGGCCTCAAGCTTTCTGCCGAGCTTCTGAAGCGTGCCATGCAGCTGGATCAGCAAGGCACCGCTGGGCGCAAGCGCGAACGCCCGCTCATAGCCGACCAGGGCAAGGGCGTGCTTGTCTTGCGCCGCATGCACGTCGGCTTCCAGCTTGTAGCCGTTGGGTGCCTTGGGCTGGCGCTCCTGGGCCGAGCGCGCCAGTTGCAGCGCTTCGGCAAACTTTTGCTTGCGGATGAGAAGCTGGAGCATGCCCAGCTGGACATCGATGGCGTCGGGTGCCAGGGCCCGCGCCTTGCCGAGCGCGCTCATGGCGGCGGCATCGTCGCCGCGCGCCAGTGCCAGGGTGGCCAAGCGCATGTGCGGCAAGGGAGCTGCCGGGCTCAAAGCGGCCAGCTTGGCGTAGCTGGCGGCGGCGGCTTCGTTGTCGCGCAAGGTCCACTGGATGTTGGCCAAGCCAGCCAGTGCTTCCGGACTGGTGGGATGGCTTGCGTGCAATTGCCGAGCGAGCAACAGGGCCTTGGCCGATTCGCCCGCGCGGCCGTAGGCCTCGACCAGGCGCAGTGCCGGCGCGAGCTTGTCGGGCTGGGCCTTGACGGCGCGCTCGAGCCAGGCAATTACCTCGGCGGGCTTGCCGCGTGCCATGGCCAGGCCGGCCAGGGCCTCCATCACACCGGCGTTGGCGGGGTCGCGCTTGAGCGCGGCCTCGTAGCGGCGTACCGCGTCCTCGCTCTTGTGCGCCGCCTTGTCGAGCTGAGCCAGGTTGGCCAGGGCCGGCAAGTACAGCGGCTCGAACGCCAGCGCCCGTTCAAAGCTCTGGCGTGCCTGCGCCGCGTCGCCCATGGCCAGGAAAACACCGCCTTTCAGATTCTGGACCAGCGGATTGTCGGCGCGCTTTTCCATCTCGAGCGCCACCGACATCGCCTTGGCGTGCGCCTGAGCGCGCAAGTGCGCCATCACGAGCAGGATGCTGTTGCGGTCGGATTGCTGGTCCAGCCGGGTGGCCCGTTCGAGTTCGGCGATGGCGCGGTTACTGTCGCCATTGGCCAGCCGGCTGAGCGCCAGTTCGGTGCGAAAGGCGGCTTCGCCGGGCCGCAGCGCGCTGGCTTTCTCGAACAGTTCGGCGGCGTCGCCGTAGCGGCGCGCGTGCAGATGGGCTTCCCCGGCCAGGGCCAGCAGGTCGACGTCGTCGGCATGTTTGCCGAGCAGCGGCTGGAGCAGTTCAAGCGCGCGCCCGGCGCGTTCGGTGCGCAAATAGAGAAAGATCAGGCGCTTGGTGGCGAACAGGTGGCCGGGCTGGGCCGCGAGGAAGCTCTGCAGGTGCTGCTCGGCTTGTTCATTGGCGCCCATGGCGCTTTCGATCGAGGCGGCCAGCAGCAGGTTCGGCGGATGCTCGGGAGCCGCGCGCAAGAGCTGCTGGGCCGCCACCAGCGCATCCGCCAGCCTGCGTTCGCGAAACGCCAGCATGGCCTCGGCGTAGATGACGGCCAGCGTATTACCGGAAGATGCGCGCGCCGCCTGGATCGCGGCGCGGGCTTCGGCAAACTGGCCAAGGTCGCTGTGGATGCCGGAGATGTCGGTATGCGCTTGCGCATCCTTGGGCCGCAAGGCGAGAATCTGGCGGTAGGACGCCAGCGCCGCCTTGGCATCGCCGGCGGCAAGCAAACGGTCGCCGCGCAGGCGCAGGCCGGCGATATGGCCGGGGTTGGCGGAGAGGGCCCGCTGCAGCAGCTGGTCCGCCTCGCGCGGCAGCTTGTCGAGATCGGCGATCCGCGCCAGCCCAAGCAAGGCATCGGGGTGATTGGGTTTGCTTGCGAGCGCCTTGTGGTAGTGCATGCTGGCCTTGTCCGGCCGCCGGAGACCGAGCAGGGCGTCGCCGCGCAAAGCGGCCGCGTCGGCGCTGTCGGCGAAAGGGCCGGACAGTTCAGGATCGCTCAGCAGCTTGTCGAACTGGGCTTGCATCAGCATGGCACGGCCGACCAGGGCGCGCAGGTGGTCCGCCTCGCCTTTGGACGCCATTGCCAGCGCGCGGCGCAGCTCTTTTTCGGCCGAGGCGGCGTCGCCTTGTTCGAGATAGATTTCGCCCAGCAGCTGGCGCGCATCGCGCGCAGCGGCGTGCTCGCCATTGTCTTGTTGCAAAGCGTTCTTCAACTGGATCACCGCCGCGCGGAAATCGCCCCGATCCCGGTGCTGGCGGGCCTCGGCAATCAGGACCAGCGTGTCGGCGGACCGACAGGCGCACAGCGCCAGACTGGCCGTCAAGGCGAGCGCAGCGATGCGGCGGCTCCGGCGCAGGGAATCGGTCTTGTGCATGCGACATCTCCAGTTCGATTGCCGTCGCGAGTGCGGCGACATGCATAGAGTAGGGAGTCAGGCACGGCGTCTGTTGATCATACGCAACTTTCGCGTATGCTCTCAGTTGGTGTCGTAATATTGATGGCCTGGAGCGGATTGCTTGTTGCCATCGCCCAGTGCTCGCCCAGTGCTTGCCCAGCTTGCGGCCAAGGCGCCCGGTCACGCCCTCAGATCGGCGGTTTGCGAGGCGGCAGGACTCGTACGATGCCGCGCGTGTCGACCGTGTGGAGGCTGACCGGCCGGCGCCAAACCTTGCCGACGTATTCCAGCACACGTTCGGCGTCGGCCAGTTCCAGGCCGCGGCCATCGCGCAGGTAGTCGTGGTGGAGTTCCAGGTTGCCTTCCGGTCCTACCGCGGTGGCGGCCACGCAAGGGGCGCCGAAATTGTATTTGGGCGCGATGATGGCTTCGCGGATTGCCGCGATATCGCGGCTGACGATCTTGGTTTCGCCGTCCTTGCGCACTTCATAGACGAACAGGTCGAGCTGCTCGGCCAGCTCCTGGTCGAGATAATTGCGGATGAAGCCGAAGTCGTCTTCATCGCGGCAGATCTCGCGCGCCTTTTCCATGCCCTGCCGTTCGATGATGTGTTCCCACAGCGAGAAGCCGAGGTGATAGGGATTGAGCGACAGCGCCAGTTGCTGCCCGCTGGCGAAGGGACGCACCACATCGGAATGCGATTTGATGGCCGCCAGGTACAAGTCGTGGGGCAGGAAGCTGGCTTCGCGCAGCAGGCGCGCGTGCCAGTACGAGGCCCAGCC